>CAYYKK010000265.1:0-10897 GCA_964467935.1 uncultured Polyangiaceae bacterium | reverse complement strand
GAAGGCCCCTCCGCCCGCGCGCAGGGAGACCATGGAGGTCGACATGTCGTGGTTCGAGCGCGAGGGATCGAGCGACAAGATCCCCTCGGCGGGCGGCCGAAAGAGCAGCGGCAAGCACGCCGCCGTCGCTCGGCGCGCGAGCCAAGACAAGCTCGCCGCCGCGCTCGATCAGGCGGCCACGCGCGCTGCTCCGCCGCCCCTCCGAGGCGCGGCGGCGCGTCGCGAGACGCTCCAGGTGCGCGCCGATTGGCTCCTCGACGAGTCGGCGAGCGAAGCGCCCGCCGAGGAGCCCAAGGCGCGACGCAAGAACCCGCACGGCCCGCCGACGCTGCCGCCGCCCCCCGACACCGTCGCGAAGGCGAAGCGTGTCCTGCCGCCGCCCTTGCCGCGCGAGGAGGAAGACGCGCCGCCCGCGCGTCGGGACTCGAAGCGGCCGCCGAAGCGGTGAACGCCGTGCGAGCGCTCTGGTAACGTGCTCGCATGCGGCGTCGCGTCGGGCTCGCGCTCCTCTCTCTCGGTCTCCTCGTCGCGTGCGGGTCGCGCGGCGACAAAGTCGGGTGCAAGGATGCGTGGGCGATCGATCTCGTGGACTACGCGCGCACGCCGGCCGACGACACCGATGCGCACGTCCTCGCGAAGGATCTCCGCGACGCCGGCGCCCGCTTCGCGACGGTGGGTCGGCTCGGCGGCGCGCCCGCGCCGATCGCCGAGATCGGCACCTTGCTCGTCCGCCGCGCGAACCTGCTCGATGCCGCGGGCACCGACGGCGAGCGGAGGCGCATCGCGAGCGAGGGAGGTGCCTCGGTCGCGAAGCCGGGCGCGGCTCCGTCGGCGTCGGCTGCCGCGGTCACGTCGGCCACGGCGCCGCCCTCCGCGCGCCCGTCGGCGTCGCCCCCCGCAGGATCCGATGCGGCGCTGCACCTGAGTGACGCGAGCTACGAAGCGCTTCGGGCGAACCAAGCCTCGCTCGACGAGGCTTGGCGAGAGCTCGAGTCGCAGTGTCCTCGCTGATCGGTCGCCGCGCGCTGCTGCGCGTCCGGGCCGATGGGTCAACGCGTCATTGCTTCTCGTAGTGGCCCAGGTAGGTGCTCAGCGACGCGGTCACGGTCGCCGAGCCACTCGTGTTGGAGAAGCCGAGCTCGGACAGCGCGCTCGCGAGCGCGCCGATCATCAGCGAGTCCTGCCATTTCACTTTGCCCGGCGGCGAATAGAGCAGCCCGGAATAGTCGATGTTGAGCCCGGGGGTGCTGGGGAGCAGACCCGTCGTCGCGTCGATCTGATTGATCATCAGCGAGGCGGGGCTCGGATTGCCGCAGCTCGAGCCCTCGAGGGGATTGGCCGCGAGCTTCCTGTCCGCGAGCACGAGCGACATTCCGTAGTTCGGGAAGACGATCGCCCAGCGCCCGCCTGCGTGGAGCTGGAAGTGGCACCCGGAATACAGATCCCCCGCGTGCTCGCTCACGATCCCGAGATCGAGCGTCTCGGTGAACGTCCCGTCGGCCGCGAACGTGATGGCGTGCTGCACCCCCGAGGGAGCGAACGAGTACGGGCCGACGGCCGTTCCGAGCGGCCCGAAGTACGACACGTCGATGTTGCCGGCGAGCTCGGCGAGCGAGAGATCCGCCTTCCAGGTCGTGCTGCTGATCGGATCCCCGAGCTTGAACGTCGGGCTCTCCGCCCAGTCGGAGGGTGCGCAGCCGTCGAGCGCCGAGCGCACGCGGACCTTGAAAGCGAGGTCCTTGTTCTCTTGGCGCACCGGGGTCGAGATCTGCGCGAGGAACGTGCCGTCTTCCTTCTGCGTCACCGAGCCGCCGGTCTGCCCGTACGCGCCGAGCGCCGGGTCGAAGAGCTGAACGTCGGTGAACGTGGGGCTGCCCTTGCCGGTCGACGTGAAGCTGAGCGCGACGAGCCCATTCCAGAATGGGGCGACCGTGCGGAGCGCGATCTTCTCCGGCTTGCCGGGGCAGTCGTCGCGCGTGAGCGCGTCGTCACCGCACGCGACGAGGGGCAGGAGCAACGCGGCTGTCGAGAGGAGGAGCGCGGTCCGCATCGCACGAAACTATCCAACGCGGTAGGAAGCGACAAGCCACCCCGAGCGCCGTCCGGCGCCATCGCGAGCGCGGTGCGACGCGCGCTACGCGCTCGATCGCCCTGGACGCGTGCGCGCGGCTGCGTCATGTCCCGCCCGTGATGGACATCAACTCTCGGATCCCCGGCTTCTATCAGCTCTCGATCGGCGATCGGCGCGACGAGCTCGCCAAGCAGCTCAAGGTCGAGAAGACCGAGATCGAGCACGCCTTCGCCAAGGGGTTGCCCCCCGAGCTCGCCGACAAGATGATCGAGAACGTCGTCGGCGTGTACGCGCTGCCGATCGCGATCGGCCTGAATCTGCGGCTCAACGAGCGCGACTATCTGGTGCCGATGGTGGTCGAGGAGCCGAGCGTGGTCGCTGCGATGAGCAACGCCGCGAAGATGGTCCGCGAGGGCGGCGGCTTCACCGCGGAGGCGGACGATCCCATCACCACCGTGCAGATTCAGCTCTGGGACGTGGCCGATCCCGCGAAGGCGGCGGCGGCGGTGAAGGAGAACGCGAAGTCGCTCATGGAGGCGGCGAACGCTGCGTTTCCGGCGATCGTCGGCCTCGGCGGAGGCGCGCGCGAGATCGAGACCTTCGATCGCGGCGAGGGCCTGTTCGTCGTGCACCTCCACGTCGACGTCCGCGACGCCATGGGCGCGAACATGGTCAACACCATGGCCGAGGCGATCTCGGATCGCGTCGGCGAGATCACGGGCGGCCGGGTCGGCCTGCGGATCCTCACGAACCTGATGGAACGGCGATGCATTCGCGTGAAGGGCGCGGCGCCGGCCAAGACGCTCGCGACCGAGGGCTTCTCCGGAGAGGAGGTGCGTGATCGCATCGTCGAGGCGTCGCTCTTCGCCGAGCGCGATCCGTACCGCGCGACGACGCACAACAAAGGGATCATGAACGGCGTCGACCCGGTGGTCATCGCGACCGGAAACGATTGGCGCGCCGTCGAGGCGGGTGCGCACGCGTACGCCTCGCGCACTGGCGTCTACCGTCCGCTCGCCACGTGGCGCAAGCGGGCCGACGGAGCGCTGGAGGGCCAGATGACGATCCCGCTCGCGCTCGGCATCGTGGGCGGCACCATCAAGGTGCACCCGGGCGCCGCGCTCGCGCTCCGCCTGCTCAAGGCCGAGACGGCGCGCGAGCTCGCGATGGTCGCGGCGGCGGCGGGGCTCGCGTCGAACCTCGCCGCGCTGCGAGCGCTCGCGACCGAGGGGATCCAGCGCGGGCACATGGCGCTCCACGCGCGGAGCGTCGCCGCGTCGGTCGGCGCGACCGGGGGCGAGGTGCAGCTCGTCGCGGACGCGATCGTCGCGTCGCGCAACATCACCGCGCCCGCGGCCGCCGAGGTCCTCGCGAAGCTCCGGAACCGCTGAGTGAGCCGGTCTTCGTCCGCCCTCGTCGCCCTCCTCCTCGCGAGCGGCCTCTCGGCGTGCGGTGACAAGCCGGCGCCGACCGGGACCGCGTCGATCGCGAGCGGCGCGCCGCCCTCCGGATCGTCGATCGCGGGCGCCCCGGTCGCGGCGAGCGCCGCGTCGAGCGCGACCCCGACGAGCGGCGCGAGCGCGAAGCCCTCGGCGCCGAAGGCCGCTCCCCCGCGCGTCGCGTCGGCGGAGGCGCCCGCGTCGGGCGCGCCCGTCGGCGAAGGGTCGCCGCTCGTCGAAGCGTTCCGTGGCGAGCCGTTGGAGGGCGCGATCGCGCGACCCCTGTTCCACGCGAGCACCCCGAGCGGCGTCATCGTCCTCGTCCCCAAGGACATGAAGGAAGGGGGCGGCACCTATGGCGAGGGGTACGGCACCTCGACCGAGACGAACGGCAAGCTCACGAGCCGCGTGGAGCTCGAGATCGACGAGCTCTCCAGCGACGCGCCTTCGGTCCCCGAGCTGTCCGAGTTGCATCTGAAACAGCTTTGCTACAAGGCGGGCGTCGACGACGTCGCGTGGGAGCCATCGGCGGCGGTCGCGATCGGACCCGACGCGACCTCCGCGCTGGCTTTTCGTGGGAAGGGGAGGTCGATCGGCAAGACCGACTGGGGCGCGTACGCCATCTCCACCGTGGTGGCGAAGAACAAGGCCGTGCGCGGCTGCGCTTCGTGGGACCTCGCGCGCCCCGAGCTCGAGAAGGGCGTGCTCTCCGTCTTGCGGAGCATTCGCCTCGGCCAGGGCGTGAAGACCGATCCCGGCAATCCCTGACACGCGGATCTCCCTCTCGTGCGATCGAGAGGGGCAGTGCGCGCGGAGGAGCGGGAAGTCGTCCGCGGCAACTGCACCCTCGTCGGGGCCCAGTCGCTCGGCGACCACCCGGGCAGGATGATCCTGCGGATCGCGCTCGACTCAGCGACCCTTCGCGGCCCGGACGATCCGTTGAAGCACGAGCGGCCCGATGAGGATGGGTCCACTGAGCCCCGCCGGTGCGCGGCCGAGCGCGATCAGGTCCAGCGCGGCGACCCGCAGGTGCACCGCCCGGCCGAGCCGCGACGCCAAGTCGTCGCGGTGCGCCACCACCTCCAGAAAGAACGCGCGCGCCGCCTCTTCGTCGTGCATCGGGTGATAGCCCAGCAGCCGACAGAGGATCATCGCGTACGGCTTCGGCACCGTCGCCACCGCGCGGCTCACCAGCGTCTCGAGGTGCGCTGCGGAGCGAACCCCCGCGAACAAATCCTTTCGCAGGAGGATCTTCGCGATCTCGAGCTCGTCGGTCGCGTCGTCGTCCGCGAGAGGTCCCGCCACGTCGAGCAGCGTACACGAGCGAGCCACCCCGGACACGCCTCACGCGCGCCTCGCGCGCCGCCCGCCCAGTCGGCTAAGCTCCCCGCGTGGACGTCGAAGAACGAAACAAAGTCGTCGAGCTCCTCGAAGCCGTGATCACCTCCGACGGCGTCGTCGCCGACGAGGAGCGCGCGTTCCTGCGCAAGGTCGTCGAGCGCTTCGGCCTGACCGAGAGAGACCGCGACGATCGCGTCGTCACGAGCGATCCTGGGCGCGCGACCAGCACCCTGCGGACGCTCGCACCGGACGTGCAGACGCGGGTGATGGCCCTCCTCGTCGAGGCCGCCGTCGTCGACGGCAAGGTCGTCCCGGAGGAGCGAGCCCTGCTGCTCGCCTCTGCCGCGTCGCTCGGCATCGAGGCGAGCGCGCTCGAGGAACGCATCGCGCGCCGCCTCAAGTCGAACGTCCCCGCTTGAGCGCCCCGGGCGCGGCACGAATTCTTCGCGCGCGTCGCGCGGCGCGCCTTGTCGCGGCGGACGCGACGTCCTACCCGTCGGTCCGTGGTGTTCGGGGGCGCGCGCCCCGCTATGGAGAGGAAGCTCGATGAGGCACTTCGCTCAATGGGTCGTCGCGGGCGTGTGGGTGACGGGGCTCGGGCTCGCCGGCTGCACGGCCTCGAGCGGAGACGCGGGGCGCGGCGGCGCCGGCGCAGGCGGCTCCACGGCGTCCGGCACGAACGGTCCGACCTTCCACAAGGACGTCGAGCCGCTCCTCCAGGCGCACTGCCTCTCGTGTCACTCCGAGGGACAGATCGGCGGCTTCTCGCTCGCCGCGTACGACGACGCGAAGAAGCTCGCGCCCCTCATCGCGATGCGCACCGCGTCCGGCACGATGCCGCCGTTCCCCGCCCAGGAGACCGACGAGTGTCACCCGCGCGGCGCCTGGCGCAACGACCCGCGCCTCAGCGCCGATCAGATCGCGATGCTCAAGGCGTGGAGCGACGCCGGCGCCCCCGAGGGTGATCCGAAGGACGCGCCTCCGCCGTTCGTCCTCGCGGAGCCGGGGCTGCCGAACCCGTCGCTCGAGATCACCGCGCCCGCGCCCATCACCGTCACGGGCGGCGGCAAAGACCAGTTCGTCTGCGTCGTCTACGATCCGCAGCTCACCGAGACCAAGTGGCTCGACGGGCTCCACTTCGTCGCCGGCAACGCGAAGGTGGCGCACCACGCGCTGCTCTTCCGTGCGCCGCGCGCGGACGTCGCCGCGCAGTCCGGCGGTCAATCGCAATATCCGTGTTTCGGGGCGCCGCCCGGCACGCTGCTCAACGCTTGGGCCCCGGGCAGCGTCCCGCTCGAGCTGCCCGCGAACATCGGCATGCAAATGGGCAAAGACGATCTCATCGTCATCCAGATGCACTACCACCCGCGCGCCACCGACGAGGTCGACCAATCGAAGGTCCAGCTCCGCTTCGCCTCGTCGGCCCCGAAATGGAGCTACATCACGGCGCTCATCGGCAACGCCGCCACTGCCGCCGACGGCCTCTTGCCCGATCCCGACGACAAGGGCGCGCCGGAGTTCCTCATCCCGGCCAACAAGACGAGCCACACCGAGGAGATGACCTACACGATCAAAGAGAGCGACACGCCCGTCGCGCTGCCCATCCTCGCGGTCGGCACGCACATGCACTACGTGGGCGTCGACATGAAGTTCTCGATCGAGCGCGCCACCGGGAACGCGGCCCAGCCCGCGAACGAGTGCCTCGTCGAGACCCCGCATTGGGACTTCAACTGGCAGCGCTGGTACCAATACGACCTCCCGGTCGAGTCGCTGCCGACCGTCGGCCCCGGCGACACGCTGCGCATGCGCTGCACCTACGACAACTCGATGCAGAACCCGTTCGTCGCGCAGGCGCTCAAGGATCAGGGGCTCAGCGCGCCGCGCGACGTGTCGCTCGGCGAGATGACGCTCGACGAGATGTGCCTCGGCGTCGCCGGCATCCTCGTCCCCAACTGAAAGGCGAATCGACCATGGCAGACGACTCCATCGACGCGGGCCCGTTCAAGCTGTCCTTCCAGCCGCCCACCTTCGCGAACGTCGCGGAGGAGCGCGTGCACCGGAAGCAGCGCCTCGCCGCGGCGTTCCGCCTCTTCTCGAAATTCGGCTTCGACGAGGGCGTCGCGGGGCACATCACCGTGCGCGATCCGGAGCACACCGACACGTTCTGGGTGAACCCGTTCGGCGTGCACTTCAGCCAGATCAAGGTGTCGAACCTCATCCGCGTCGACCACACCGGCGCGACCGTCGAGGGCACGTTCCCGGTCAACGCGGCGGCGTACGCCATCCACTCGCGGGTCCACAAGGCGCGACCGGACGTCGTCGCCGCCGCGCACTCGCACTCGCTCTACGGCAAGGCCTTCTCGTCGCTCGGCAAGCTGCTCGATCCGATCACGCAGGACGCGTGCGCGTTCTTTGGCGATCACGCCGTCTACGACGATTTCGGCGGCGTCGTGGTCGATCTCGACGAGGGCGGGCGCGTGGCGAAGGCGCTCGGCGACAAGAAGGCGGTCATCCTCCAGAACCACGGTCTGCTCACGGTCGGCGCGACGGTCGACGCGGCGGCGTGGTGGTTCATCACGATGGAGCGATCGTGTCAGGCGGAGCTCGTCGCGCGCGCGGCAGGCGAGCCCAAGATCATCCGCAAGGAGTCGGCCGAGCAGGCCGCGTTCTTGACGGGCAATCCGATCGCCGGTTGGTTCCAGTTCCAGCCCCTCTACGCGCGCATCGTGAAGGAGCAGCCCGATCTGCTCGAGTGAGGGGCGCGCGCCGTCGCGGCGCGTCTCGAGGACGGGCGCGCGAACGTGAGGAGTGCCTCACGTTCGGCTCATTGAAACGTGCCGACGTCGATCTCGTCCGTCGAGGTCAGGTTGAAATCGATCGCGCCCCCGATCGAATAGACGTGATTCCGATAGACCGGTAGCTGGTGGACGTGACCGCGCGCGATCGGCAGGGGCGCCGCCTCCTCCCACGGGCCGAGGGAGCGGTCCGCTTGGATCGGCGAGCGCCAGAAGCGTCGCTCCTGGGCGGGCGGCGAGTCGGTGATGCCCCCGCCCACGTAGAGGTAGCCCCCATAGTAGAAGCTCGCGTGCGTCGCGAGCCCGACGGGCAAGGGCGGCATCGGCGTCCAATCGCCGACCGTGCCGTCGGCCGCGAGGTGGCCGTGCCAGGTGTCCGCGAGCATCGGCGGGTTGCCGAACGCCGAATGGTCGAGGCCGCCCGCGAGGTAGAGATCGTCGCCGACGCGCGTGACGGAGAAGTGCGAGCGCTTGCCGGGGAGCGTGCCCGCGGGCGACCAGGCCGAGAGCGTGCCGTCGGCGCCGACGGTCGCGCGCACCACGTCGTCCCAGACGTCGGGATCGTCGAAGCCGCCCATGACGTAGACCGTGTCGCCCTTCACGATCGCGCCTGGGTGCATGCGCGGGTGAAGGACCGAGCCCGCGGGGGACCACGCGCCGAGCGTCCCGTCGTCTCCGACGACGGCCGCGTACGATTGATCCGTGACCGCCGCGCCGTTCGTGCCCCCCGCGACGACGACGACGTGGGTCGCGCCGCTCGTCGCGACGCCGCCGGTGAGCCCGCCGACCGCCACGGGCAGCGGCGATTGATCCACCGAGGGCGCGAGCGAGCCGTCCTCGCCGAGGGGAAAGCGATCGACGTTCTTCAGCGGGAAGCTCCCGTTCGTTCCGCCGATGACGTAGATGAACGAGCCCGCCTTCGTCGTGGCGAGGAACGAGACGTGGTGGTTGCGCTTGCGCGATTTCACGTCGCTCGCGGCGAAGGTGAGCGAGCCGCAGGGCGTCGTGGGCGTCGCATCGGGGCTGTCGCACGCGACCGTCGCGCTGCCGCCGGCGCCGCTCGACGTCGTCCCGACGCCGGTCCCTTCGGCGGTCGAGCAAGCGCAGGCGAGCGAGAGGAGCGCGATCGAGACGAGTGAGGTCCGCATGGCCCGCCGAAGAGCACGCTGCGTGCCACGGAGAAACGGCGCGAAAAGGAGCCTCGCCGTCAGCGCGTTAACGCCGTGAGGCGAGGCTCAGCAGATGCGCGGGAGCGCCTCTCCGGAGGTGAAGTCCAGGATGCGTCGCGTGCCGAGCGTCGTCGCGACGGTCACGCGGCCGGGCGGGCCGTCGACCACGCGACCGATGCACGCTGCGTCACGGCCGCTCGGAATGGCGCGCCACGCAGCGAGCGCCTTCTCTTCGGCCGCAGCGGGGACGATGGCGACGAGGCGGCCCTCGCTCGCCATCGCGAGCGGGTCGAGGCCGAGCAGCTCTGACGCCGAGCGCACGCGCGGATCGACGGGGATCGCGGGCTCGTCGAGCTCGAGGCCGAGCCCTGCGTCGAGCGCGAGCTCGTTCAGCGCCGCGGAGAGCCCGCCGCGCGTCGGATCGCGCAGGCCATGCGGCGCGACCTCGGCCGCGAGGAGGGCGTCGAGGAGCGCGGTCACCGGCGCGCAGTCGCTCTCGATCGTCGTCTCGAACGCGAGCCCCTCGCGCACCGACAAGATCGCGACACCGTGCCGACCGACGTCCCCGCTCACGAGCACGCGATCTCCCGGGCGCAGGCGGTGCGGACCCACGTCGAGGCCGTCGGCGACGAGCCCGAGGCCCGCGGTCGAGACGTAGAGGCCGTCGCCTCTTCCCCGCTCGACGACCTTCGTGTCGCCCGCCACGATCGGCACCGACGCGGCGCGCGCGGCCTCGCGAACGCTCTCGAGCACGCGCACCAGCGTGTCGAGGGGCAGTCCTTCCTCGAGCACGAGCGAGAGCGACAGCGCGCGGGGTCGCGCCCCGGCGCACGCGAGATCGTTCACGGCGCCGAAGACCGCGAGCTTGCCGAGATCGCCTCCCGGGAAGAAGAGTGGCCGCACGACCGACGCGTCCGTCGTGAACGCGAGGCGCGCATCGCGCGTGGGCGCGAGCGTCGCGGCGTCGAGGGCGGGTGCGTCGGGGTCGAGGCCGAGGGCCGGCAGGATCACCTCGGCGAGCAAGCGTCGCGTCGAGCGACCGCCGCCGCCGTGCGCGAGGAGGACGACGTCGGGGCTCGTCGGCGTGGGGCAGCTCGGATCGAAGCTCACGAGGAGCGACGATAGCGGTAATACGCCGCGCACGCGCCCTCGCTCGACACCATCGTCGCGCCGAGCGGCGTCTCGGGGGTGCACCGCGCGCCGAACGCAGGGCAATCGGGCGGCTTCTGCTTGCCGAGCAGGACGAGCCCGCTGATGCACGCGCTCGCGGAGCCGTCGCGCGCGTCGCGCTCGCGCGCCGATCCGAGATCGCCCTCGCCGAGATCGAAGCGCAGCTCGGCGTCGAACGCGGCGAACGCAGGCGCGAGCGCGAGCCCGCTCTCCGGCAGGACGGCGATGCCCCGCCAGCGTCGCTCGACGACCTTGAACACCTCGTGGATCATCGCGCGCGCGGCCTCGTTGCCCTCGGCGCGGACTGCGCGCGCGTAGGCGTTCTCGACCTCGACGCGACCCTCTTCGAGCTGCGTGACGGCGGCGAGCACGCCGCGGAGCAGATCGAGCGGCTCGAACCCCGTCACCACGATCGGCACGCGATGCTCCGCCGCGATCGGCTCGTACTCGGATGTGCCCATGATCGCGCACACGTGCCCCGCGGCGAGGAACGCGTCGACGGGCCGCTCCGGATCGGACGCGATGGCGCGGAGGGCGGGGGGCACGAGCACGTGCGAGACGAGCATCGAGAAGTTCGTGAGCCCCTCGGCGCGCGCCTGGTGGACCGCGAGCGCGTGCCCCGGGGCCGTCGTCTCGAACCCGACGGCGAGGAAGACGACCTGTCGATCGGGCAGCGCTCGCGCGAGGGCGAGCGCGTCGAGCGCCGAGTAGACGACGCGCACGTCGCCCCCGCGCGCCTTTGCCGTGCGGAGATCGTGGCGCGAGCCCGGCACGCGCAGCATGTCTCCGTAGGTCGCGAGGACGATCTCGGGGCGCGCCGCGAGCGCGACGGCCCGGTCGAGCGTCTCCTCGGGCGTGACGCACACGGGGCAGCCAGGGCCGTGGATCAACTCGATCTCCTCGGGGAGAAGC
>CAYYKK010000264.1:0-10948 GCA_964467935.1 uncultured Polyangiaceae bacterium | reverse complement strand
CCCCCGACGCTCCTCGCGCGCGCCCCACCGACCACCGGCCCCCTCGGGCCTCAGGGCACGCGTGTGCCCGCTGACAGAAGGAGAATGAAAATGCGCTCGTCCCATCGTGCCCGCCGCGCCGCCCTCGTAGGAGGCCTCGCCGTCTTCGCTGCCGTGGGCGTGGGGGCCGCGGCCTGCAACGTGTCGACCGTCGCGAACTGCTCGACGAACTCGGAGACCGGCGCCGAGCGCGGTCCCGAGATGGCGCCGGGCTCGGACTGCATGTCGTGTCACGGCGGCGGACGGGGGCGCAGCTTCCAGGTCGCGGGGACGATCATGGGCGCCTACAAGGACTCGACGCAGTGCGATGGCGTGTCGGGCGCGACCGTCACGATCACCGACGCGACGGGCCGCTCGATCGAGATGACCTCGAACAGCGTCGGCAACTTCTTCGATCAGACCTACCTGACGCCCCCGTACACCGCGAAGGTCTCTCTCAACGGCAAGGAGGTCGCCATGAAGACGCCTCAGACCGACGGCGCGTGCGGGAGCTGCCACACCGAGACGGGCGCGAACGGCGCTCCCGGACGCATCGTGCCGCCGTGAGGCGGGGGCTCGTCAGCCGACCTTCTTCGCCTCGAGGTCGATGGCGATCTCCACGGTCTCGCCCACGAGCACGCCGCCCGCCTCGAGGACCTGATTCCAGCCGAGACCGAAGTCGCGGCGATCGATCTTCGTCGTCGCGTGGAACCCGGCGCGCTCGCTGCCCCAAGGATCCTTCGCGCGACCGCCGTACTCCGCCGTGAGGACCACCTCCTTGGTCGTCGCGCGGATCGTCAGCTCACCGGTGATCTTCAGCCCGTCGTCGCCGACGCGCTCGACCTTCGTGCTCTTGAAGCCGATCGTCGGAAACTTCTCCGCGTCGAGGAAGTCGGGGCTCCGCAGGTGGCCGTCGCGCTGCGCGTCGCGCGTGTCGATGCTGGCGGCGTCGATGGCGACCTCGACGTGCGACGCGGCGAGGTTCGCCGTGTCGAGCGAGAGCTTGCCGCTCCATTTCCCGAACTGACCGCGCACCTTCGCGACCACCATGTGGCGCACGCTGAAGCCCACGCTCGAGTGACCCAGATCGATTTCCCAGCTCTCGTTCGCCATCGTTCTCTCCTTCGTTTCGGGGACGAGGCCAAGCTAGGGCGAGGGGCCCTGATGTACAATTAGGACTTTCTGAACAAATTGTTGTCGACTGCGCAACGGGCTCGCCGGCGGCCGCCAGGCGTTCGTCGCGCGCCGCCACCCCGCGCCCACGGAAATGCCCGGCGAGCCGGGCCTCGGCCCCTGGCATCGCCGCTGCAGAAGCGGGGCGTATGCAGGCGACCGCGCTCTCGCTCTCTCTCGTGGGGCTCGACGCTCAGCTCATCCACGTCGAGGTGGACTCGGGCCGCGGGCCGACGTCGTTCCACCTCGTCGGGCTGCCCGAGGCGAGCGTGCGCGAGGCGCGCGTGCGCGTGCGCGCGGCCCTCGAGCAGACGGGGCTCGACATCGACGAGTACGTCCTCACCGTCAACCTGTCCCCGGCCGACGTGAAGAAGAGCGGAGGCGGCCTCGACGTCGCGATCGCCGTCGGGATCCTCGGCGCGCTCGGCAAGGTCCCGGCGGACGCAGCGCAGGGCACGTTGCTCTTGGGCGAGCTCGCGCTCTCCGGCCACATCCGGCCCGTGCGCGGGGTCCTGCCAGCGCTCTTCGCGGCGGCGGCGCGCGGCGTCCGTCGCGCGATCGTGCCCAAGGCCAACGAGCGCGAGGCGTACGCCGCCGAGGGGATCGAGGTGCTCGTGGCCGACCAGCTCGCGGACGTGCTCGGCTTCCTCTCGGGCGAGACGCCGCTCTCGCCGCCCGCTCCCGTCGCGAGGCGCGATCCGGCGGAGCGTGTCTCGCTCGGGATCGACCTCGCCGAGGTCCGCGGGCAGCACGCCGCGCGTCGCGCGCTCGAGATCGCCGCTGCCGGCGGACACAACGTGATCCTCATGGGCCCCCCGGGCGCCGGCAAGACGATGCTCGCGAGGCGCATGCCGACGATCCTCCCCGAGCTCACGGCAGAGGAGGCGCTGACCGTCACGGCCATCCACTCCGTCGCCGGGACGCTCCCCGCGGGGATGGGGCTGCTCTCGGAGCGGCCATTTCGTGCGCCTCATCACACGGTGAGCACGGTCGGGCTGGTGGGTGGCGGCGCGCCGATCCGACCCGGAGAGGTCTCCCTGGCCCACGAGGGGTGTCTCTTCCTCGACGAGCTGCTCGAGTTCCGCAGGCATGCGCTCGAGGCGTTGCGACAGCCCTTCGAGGACGGCGCGGTGACGATCGCGCGAGCGCGTGAGCGGGCCACCTTCCCGGCGCGGCCGATCGTCGTGGCGGCGGTCAACCCCTGCCCGTGCGGTCACCACGGCACGCCACGCTGCGCTTGTCCGCGTGAACGCGTTCGTCAGTACCGCTCGCGCCTCAGCGGCCCGCTGCTCGACCGCATCGACATCCAGCTCGCTCTGCCGCAGGTGGCCGTGGCCGATCTGTCGCGCCGCGGCGAGGGAGAGAGCTCGGCGAGCGTCCGCGCGCGCGTAGAGCGGGCGCGCGAGGTGCAGCAGGCACGTCGGCGCAGCGGCGAGGTGGCGGCGTCGACCAACGCGGCGCTGGGCGCGCGCGACCTCGACCGGGCGGGCGGGCTCGACGCCGGCGCGCGGGCGCTGCTCTCGAGCGCGGCCGAGCGGTTGGGCCTGTCGGCGCGGGCGTTCGCGAAGGTGCAACGGGTGGCCCGCACGATCGCCGACCTCGAGGGCTCGACGGTGGTCGGTTCCGCGCACGTCGCGGAGGCGGTGCAGCTGCGCTTCCTCGATCGGGAGGGTCACTTCGCCGTCGAGCGGCGAGGTGACGACGTCGCGCGTGCCTGAGGCGACGTCGTGGGTCGCGGTCGAGCGCGGAGGACCGAGGCGCGGTGGAGGAGGTACGCTGCCGCGATGCGTTGGCTGTATCACCTCGCGAAGGAGGGCATCGCCCCGGGAGCGTCCTCGTACGGCCCGACGTCGCTCGATGGCGAAGGCTTCGTTCACTGCTCCTACCTCCCGGACGTCGTGGAGAGCGCGCGCCTCTATTTCGCGGGTGTGGAGCCGGTCGTGCTCCAGATCGATCCTCGACGGCTCGACGTGCGCGTCGAGGTCGCCGCGACGCCGCGGGGCCCGATGCCGCACGTGCTGGGCCGCATCCCGACCGACGCGGTCCACGCGACGCTCTCGCTCGCCGACCTCGAGCGCGCGCCCGACCGCGTGACCGGGACGCGCTTCGCGTTCGTCGCGTTCGAGGGGATGACGCTCCTCGATCTCGTGGGGGTCCTCGACCCGCTGTCACGCCTCGCGTCGATGGGGTTCGATCCGGCGTCGAGCACGACGATCGTCGCGGCGGATCGGCGCGAGGTGTGGTCGACCGACGGCGCGAGCCTGCGCGTCGAGGGGGTGCGACCGCCGCTCGAGGCGTTCGACGTCCTCGTCGTCGCGGGCGGGATGGGGACGCGGGCGCTCGAGCGAGATCGTGCGGTCCTCGCGTGGCTCGAGACCTTTCCGGCGAACCGGCTCGTCGCCTCGGTGTGCACCGGCGCGTTCCTCCTCGGCGCGTGCGGGAGGCTTCGCGGCCTGCGCGCGACGACCCACCACCGGCACCTCGAGCGCCTCGCGGAGCACGGCGCCACCCCCGTCGAAGCCCGCGTCGTCGATGAAGGGCAGGTCGTCACGGCGGGCGGCGTGACGTGCGGCATCGATCTCGGGCTCCACCTCGTCCGTCGGCTGGAAGGAGATGAAGTTGCAACCGCAGTGGAGAAACAAATGCAATACGAGGCGTCTTCGCGAGGCGCCTGAGGCGCCCGGTCGCGCGGCTTCGGCGAAGGGTTCGCGGCGCGCAGCCGCCGGCGGGGGCGCCGACTTCGCGAGGGACGCGATCAGCGTCGGGGCGTCGCGGGGAGCTGCTCGATCCACGTGCGCAGGCACGCGAGCTGCGTATCGGCGAGCGGCGGTGCGCTGACCGGCATGCGGACGCCGACCGCGGGCTCCGTCAGCGCGACCTTCTGGAAGAGGTAGGAGCCGTCCGGGTGGCCGGGGGAGATGAGCACGCGGCTGCCGGCCGCGGCGCGCACGCCGACGAGCTCGAGCGCGGCGCCCGCGCGCGCGAAATCGAGCCCACCCGGCGCCGACGGGCCCTCGTGGCATCCGGCGCCGGCGCACGAAGGAACGAGGATCGTTCGCTCGATGGACGCGAGGTCCGGCGTGCAGGGCTCCGCCGGCTTCGGCGTGCGTCGCGCTCGCGAGCACGCCGTCGCCGAGAGCGCGACGAGGAGCGCGACCAGGGAGCGGGACCAACGAGGCATCGCGGCGCCGCTCGCTCGCGCGCCTAGGCGCGCCCCATGCGCACGAGCCGTCCCGGTCGCGCGCCGGTGAGCTCGCCCGCCTCCGCGATCACCTCGCCTCCCACGAGCGTCGCCAGGTAGCCCTTGGCGCGCTGCACGAGCCTGCGGCCGCCCGCGGGCAGATCGCGCTGCATGACCGGCATCTCGAGCGAGAGGCCTGCCAGGTCGACCACGTTGAGGTCCGCCCGCATGCCCGGCGCGATCGTCCCGCGGTCGGAGAGGCCGATGAAGCGCGCCGTGTCGTGCGTCTGCATCTTCACCACGCGCTCGAGCGCGATCCCCTCCGCGCGGTCGCGCGCCCAGTGCGTGAGGAGGAAGGTCGGCATGCTCGCGTCGCACACGGTCCCCACGTGAGCGCCGCCGTCGCCGAGGCCCACGAGCGCGCGCGGGTGCAGGAGCATCTCTCGCACGACGTCGAGGTTCAACCCCGTGTAGTTGTAGATCGGGAAGTAGACGAGCGCCTTGCCGTCGTTCTCGAGCAGCGCGTCGAACATGCACGCCAAGATCGGCGCGCCGGCCCGCATCGCTTCGGCGGCGATGCAGCTGTCCATCTTCGGCTCGTAGATCGGCGCGCCGCGCATCGGGTAGAGGCGCATCGAGATCATGTCGAGGTTCGCGAGGAAGAAGTCGGCGAGGGGCGGGATGGGCGTGCCGTCGCCCGCGACCTTCTCGCTCTTCTCGCCGAGGATGCGCGCGCGGAACGCCGGGTCGCGCATCTGCCGCACGCGCTCGTCGAGCGGCAGGTGCGCGATCGCCTTGTACGAGGGGAAGC
Source organism: uncultured Polyangiaceae bacterium (assembly GCA_964467935.1). Classification (GTDB taxonomy): domain Bacteria; phylum Myxococcota_A; class Polyangia; order Polyangiales; family Polyangiaceae; genus CAYYKK01. The sequence goes on along the minus strand of CAYYKK010000264.1, from coordinate 5,765 downwards.
CCATGAACGGGTGGAACGTCGCCTCGAGCCCGAGCAGGACGCCGATGCCGCGCGCGCCGACCTGCGCCCTCACGTCGAGGCCCTTCCCCACCGCCTGCTCGACGCGCGCGAAGATGCGGCGCCACTGGTCGGGCGCGTGGTCGCGCTGCATCGTGGAGATCGACATCGGCCGACCGCCGCTCGCCGCGACCATCGCCTCGAGCAGATCGAACTCGGGGTCGAACCGCTCCGGGCCCGTCATCATGTCGAAGTCGCTCACGGCCTGGAGCACGCCGTGCCCGAGGCCCTCGAACGCGCGCGCAAGGCCCGCGAGCTCGCGCGCGTCGACCTCCGACGCCGGTGTGGCGGCGCCGCGCGCCGTGCGATGGTTGTCGCTGCGGCCGGTCGAGAAGCCTGCGGCGCCCGCGACGAGCGCCTCGCGGAGGAGCCGTCGCATCGCGGCGATGTCGTCGTCCGTGGCGGTCTCCGAGGCGACGGCGCGCTCGCCCATCACGTACATGCGGAGCGGGTCGTGCGGCACTTGGAGGAGGAAGTCGATCGCGTGCGGCATGCGCCCGACCACGTCCATGTAGTCGCCGAACGACTCCCAGCCCCAGGGGATGCCTTCGGCGAGCGCGCTGCCGGGGATGTCCTCGACGCCTTCCATGAGCTCGATGAGCTCCTGCTCGCGGCCCGGCCGCACCGGCGCGAAGCCCACCCCGCAGGAGCCCATGACGCACGTCGTGACGCCGTGGAGGGAGGTCGGCGTGAGCTCCTCGTCCCACGAGACCTGCCCGTCGTAGTGCGTGTGCACGTCGACGAAGCCGGGCAGCACGTGCGCGCCCTTCGCGTCGATGGTGCGCTTGGCGGAGCCGGAGGCGCGGCCGATCGCGACGATGCGGCCTCCTTGGATCGAGACGTCCGCGGTGACGGCCGGGGCCCCGGTGCCGTCGACGATGGTCCCTCCCACGATCTCGAGATCGAACATGTTGCCTCCGCCGCGTAGATCGCGGTCGTACAACGCGACGGCGATCCCGTAAAGGCGACGATTCGGTTGCTTTCGCGCTCCGAGGCGGGCAAATCGAGCTCGAATGCGGTTCTCGTCCCGGAGAGGCGTGCGAAACCTCCGGCGCTCGCTCGGCGCGCTCGTGCTGCTCGCGCCCGCGCTCCGCTTCTCCGGGCTCGATCTCCTGGGACGCGCCTCGCGCGTCGCGGCGTTCGATCGGCCGCACCTCACCGCGTACGCGGTCTCGGCCGTGGGCTCGGCGGTCTTCTGGGCCGTTCTCTTGCTCGCGAGCGCGCGCCGACGTGGAGCCGCGCGGCACGTGGGCGCCCTCCTCTTCCTCGCGACCTTCACGCTCGCGTCCGGCGTGGTCGGCGGCTTTCATCGGATGTTCGGCATCTACCCGTCGCGCGAGTCGATGGAGGACACCGCTTCGCTCGCGGAGGCGGCGCTCGCAGGGTTGCCCGCGCGGCCGGCGATGCTCGCGTGGGGGATCGGCTCGCTCCTCGTCGGCGCGCTGCTCGTGCTCGCCGCGCGGAGGCTCGTGAAGCCGAGCGCGCGTGCGCACGCGGCCGCGCTCCTGCTCGCGCCCGCCGCGCTGTTCGCTGCGTGGCACGTGCCCGCGAGCTACGCCGGGCCGCAGGCGACCTCGCCCGACGTGATCTACGTGAACGGCCTGCGCGGCTTCGTCGAGGCGCCGCGCGCCGAGTGGTGGCCGCGGCGCTGGGTGCGGGCGGCGCGGAGGACGTCGCCGTCCCTCCCGAAGGTCACGCCGCGCCCGGCGGCGCGCCGCAACGTCCTCTTCGTGTTGCAGGAGAGCGAGCGCGCGGACGTGACGTGCGTCGACTACGACCGCGAGTGCGCGCGCGCGAACCGCGCGACGAACGCCGCCGTGCCGCACCGATTCGGCTTCGAACAGATGCGCTCGATGGACTCGTCGACGTTCATCTCCACCGCGGTGCTCCTCTCGGGGATGCAGCCGGTCGTGTCGCGGGAGACGATGTACACGACGCCGACGCTCTTCGACTACGCGGACGCCGCCGGCTACGAGGCCTCGTACTTCACGAGCCAGCACCTCATGTACGGCAACGCTCGGCTCTTCTTCGTCGACGCCCCGCTCGCTCACTTCGTGTCCGCGACGAACCTCGATCCGGACGCGAACATCCTCACCGGCGCCGACGACGCGAAGCTCACGGACCGCTTCCTGTCGGAGCTCGACGGTCTGCGCGAGCCGTTCTTCGCGATGGTGCACTACTCGAACATCCACGTCCCCCGCCTCGTGGACCCGAAGAGCGCGCCCTTTCAGCCGACCTCCGATCGCAACGAGGACTGCGGCACCGACGCGTACCGCAACCACTACGAGGACGCGGTGTACCTCTCCGACGTCGCGGTGGCGCGCCTCGTCGAGGGCTTGCGCGCGCGCGACAAGGGGAGGCGCACGGTCGTGGTCTACACCTCGGACCACGGTGAATCGCTGTGCGAGCACGGCGTCCCTCCGCAGCACACGCACTCGCTCTACGACACCGAGATCCACGTGCCCGCGTGGATCGACGCGCCCGAGGGCACGCTCTCGGGCGAGGAGAAGCAGAGCCTCGAAGGCGCGCGCGACGCGCTCGCGTGGCACGTGGATCTGTCGGCGACCCTCTTCGACCTGATGGGGATCTGGGACGCGCCGGAGCTCGCCGCGTTCCGGAGGAACATGCCGGGCCACCCGCTCACGCGCCGCGAGCGCACGACGGGGCCGCTGCCGATGTCGAACATGGCGTGGGTCTGGGAGTCGACCGGGCCCTCGTGGGGGCTCATGCACGGCGCGCGCAAGGTGATGGCGACCGCGTTTCGCGGGGTCGATCGGCGCTATCGGTGCTTCGACGTCGCCGACGATCCGCTCGAGCTCGACGATCTCGCCGAGAGCGGCGCGTGCGACGACGTCCTCGCCGAGGCGGCGCGCGTCTACCACGACAGGATGCCGACCGACATCGTGCCCATGCGCCTGCACCCCGAGTGGCCCTAGTGGCTCGCGGGCGCGCGTCGCGCGCGCACCCAGGTTGCTCGGACCGGCGCGAGGCACTATGTGCGGCGCATGAAGGTTCTTCCGTTCGTGCCGAGCGCGGGGTCGAGCGCCGAGGAGGTCGACGCGCGCGAGCCACGCCTCTTCGCGTTCGTCGGCCAGGAGCTGTGCGTGCGCGCGACCGAAGGCGGGATCGAGATCCCGCGCGGAGGCGACCTCGCGGCCGCCGGCGTCGCCCTCGGCCGCACCCTCGCGCTCGGGACGCTCGGCGGCGATCCGTGCCGCTTCGCCGCGCTGCCCGCCGACGCGAAGGAGCCGCTCCGCGCGGCGGGGCTCTCGCTCCGCGGCCTCAGGAGCCTCTTCGGCAGCATCGACGACGGCACCTTCGCCGCTGCGGGGCTCGGGGCGTCGCTCTCGCACTTCGAGGAGACGGCGCGGTTCTGCGGACGCTGCGCGGCCGCGCTCGAGTGGAAGACCAAGGAGCGCGGCAAGGTGTGCCCCGCGTGCGGACGCGACGTCTACCCGCACGTCTCGCCTTGCGCGATCGTGCTGGTCGAGGACCGCGAACGCGACGCCGCGCTGCTCACGCGGAGCGCGCGCTTCCCGCCGGGCATGTACGGGCTCGTCGCGGGCTTCGTCGAGCCGGGCGAGTCGCTCGAGGAGTGCGTCGCCCGAGAGGTGCTCGAGGAGACCGGCGTCCGCGTCGACGAGATCCGCTACGTCGCGAGTCAGCCGTGGCCCTTCCCGTCGCAGCTCATGGTCGGGTTCGAGGCCCGCTACGCAGGAGGCGAGCTCACCGTCGACGAGACCGAGCTCGAGGACGCGCGTTGGTTCGCGAGGGACGCCATGCCGAAGCTGCCGCCGCCGATCTCCATCGCGCGGGCGCTGCTCGATCGCTGGCTCGGTCGCCGCTGAGCGTCAGCGATCGACGCGCTTCGCCGCTCGCGGCGCACCCTCGAGCAACATGCGCCGGAGCTGCCGCGCGGCGGCCGAGAGCCTGTCGACGCCCCGGTGCACGAGGCGCAGCGGGCGAGGGATGGGCGTCCGCGGATCGGGCACGACGACGAGCCGCCCGAGCTCGAGATCGGTCGCCACCGCGCTCCTCGTCATGAGCGCGACGCCGAGCCCCGCGCGGACGCTGCCCTTGACGGTGGAGATCCCGCTCACCTCCATCACGACGTCGGCGCCCGGGAAGTGACGATCGAGGAGCGTGCGCGTCGCGCTGCCTCGCGGGAACGTCACGAACGGCAGCGCCGCCGCGTCGACACCGGGCGCCGCCACGAGCAGCACCTCTTCGCGACGGAAGAGATCGCCGCGCTTCCCGCCGACCACGAGCAGATCGAGCTCACCGCGATCGAAGGCGTCGAGCGCGAGATCCTCAGGGAGCTCGCGGAGCCGCAGGGCGACCTTCGGGTGCTTGCGCCGGAACGCGGAGAGGACGGGGGGCAAGAGGTACGTGCACGCCGTCGCGCCGCCGCCGACGCGCACCTCGCCCGCCTCGAGCGTCTCGAGCGACCGGACGGTGCGCGTGCCCTCGTCGACCGCGACGACGGCCGCGCGCGCATGCGGCAGGAGCGCGGAGCCGGCGGGGGTGAGGCGAGCCCCGGTGCGGCCTCGGTCGAAGAGGCGCGCGTCGAGCTCCTCTTCGAGCCGCCGGATCGACGCCGTGAGCGCGGGCTGCGAGAGGTGCGCGCGCACCGCCGCCGCGGTGAAGGTCCCGTGCTCGGCGATGAGGAGGAAGTGGCGGAGCTGATCGAGCATTCCGCCGGAGCATCGCAGATTCGCGGCGATCGTCGACGCTACTCGACGCGATCGCGACCGTTTCGTTTCGCGTCGTAGAGCCGCGCGTCGGCGGCGGCGAGGAGCTTCGGGGCCGTGAGCTCGGGCTCGAGCGCGGCGACGCCGATGGAGACCGTGACGCGCGGCAGCTCGAGCCCCTCGGGCGTCACGAGCGCGGCCGCGCGCATCGCGCTCACGATGCGCTGCGCCGCCGCGCGGGCGCCCGCGAGATCGGTGCGCGGGAGGATCGCGGTCAGCTCCTCGCCGCCGTAGCGCGCGAGGAGGTCGACCGGACGGAGCCGCTCGCCGAGGATGCGCGCCGTCGCGAAGATCACGAAGTCCCCCGCCGCGTGGCCGAACGTGTCGTTGAAGCGCTTGAAGTGATCGATGTCGATCATCATCAGCGCGAGCGGCTCGCCCTGCACCTCGGAGCGACGGACCAGGCGAGGCAGCATCTCGTCGAGCCACCGGCGGTTGTGCAGCCCGGTGAGCGCGTCGAGGGACGCGTGTCTCCGGTAGAGCTGCGCGAGGCCGCGCGCCTGCGTGAGCACCGTGTTCGTGCTGCGCACGCGCCCAGCGAGCGACGCGAGCATGTTGAGGGCGAGGCCCGGCGAGGTCGCGAGGAGCGAGCCGAAGAGCTCGGCCGGGATGCGCAGGACACGCGTGGCGAGGACCGCCACGACGTAGGCCGACCGCGGCTGCTCGGCCAAGAAGGCGAGCTCCCCGACCGTCTCTCCTTGGCCGATGGTCTGGATCGGATCTTCGTCCGGCGTCTCGACGTGGACCGAGAGCTTGCCGGAGAGCACGACGAACACGTCGCGATCGTCGGCCCCTGGCGTGAGCAGCTCCACGCCCGGCTCGAGCGCCAGCACGGTGCAGTCGCGCACGCGCTCGCGGATCGCGTCGAGGTGATCGCGGAAGAGGTTCGTCCCCTCGAGCTCCTCGTCGGTCGCGGCCGGCGCGAGGCGCGGCTTGTCGGGAGGCCGCGGCGGCGCA
>CAYYKK010000263.1:0-10974 GCA_964467935.1 uncultured Polyangiaceae bacterium | reverse complement strand
TACCTCACCCGACGCGAGGTGGAGGTGCTGCGGCGGGTCGCGAGCGGACGCACCACCCGCCAGATAGGACAGGAGCTGCACATCAGCCCGCGCACGGTGGAGACGCACCGCGAGCGCTTGATGACGAAGCTCGGCGTGAACAACGCGGCCGGCCTCACGCGGATGGCGATCCAGCTCGGCGTGCTCTCGACGGTCGACCTCGCGCCGCTCGCGCCGCACCCGAGCTGAGGATCGGCGCGCTCCCCGTTCGAGCGATCAGCCGACGGGCCCACGCGACTTGAGCCGCTCGCGCTGCTTGCGGCCTCGCGCTTCGAGGGCGGGCCGGAGCGCCCGGCGCAGCGGGGGAACGAAATAGCCGAGGGTCGCGAGGACGCCGGACATGCGCGGCAGCGCGCGCTCGATCGCGCCATCGTGGGCGCACTCGATCACCGCCTGCGCGACCTCGTCGGGCGTGACGAGGGGCTGCGAGAGCGTCAGGTCGCTGACCGTGTCGAGCTCCCCCATGATGAACTGCGTGTCCACCGGCCCGGGCGAGACGCACGACGCCGTGACGCCAGAGCCGCGCAGCTCCTCGGCGAGCGCCATCGTGAAGGCGCGAAGCCCGAACTTGGTCGCCGAGTACGTCGCGCTGCCGACCGTGGGGACCATGCCCGCGAGCGACGCGACGTTGACGATCGCGCCGCCGCGCTCGCGCAGGTGCGGCAGCGCGTGCCGGCAGAGGACGATCGGCGCCCGCAGGTTCACGTCCACCATCGTCCCGAGCGCGCCCGCGTCCTGCGCGGAGAAGGGCCCGCGCGCGTGCGCGCCTGCGTTGTTCACGAGGATGTGGAGCCCGCCGAGCTCCCGCACGGCGGTCTCGACGATGGCCTCCGCCGCGCCGGGCGCCGCGACGTCGATGGCGAGCGCGACGGCGCGCCCGGTCCGCGCGACCTCGGCCCTCGCTTCGTCGAGCGCCTTCGCCCCGCGGGCGACGAGCAGCACGTCCGCGCCTTCGCGCGAGAACCCGAGCGCCGCGGCGAGGCCGATGCCCGCCGACGCCCCCGTGACCACTGCGACCCGACCCAGGAACCGCTTGTCGCTCATGATTTCCTCGTGCGCCGCGCGCCGCGGCGCGGCTTGGCTTGGGTGGAAGGACGTCGCGCCGCCGACCGCTCCGCCGACGCCGGGACGAGCAGCCGCGTGAGATCCTCCGCGCAGGCGCGCGCCTCGGCGCCGGACTCGGGCGCGACCCCGAGCCGCTCGAGCTCGGCCGAGCCGAGGTACGCGGCGTACGCGAGCCGCGCCGAGCGCCGGGCCTTGGCGGCGGTCAGGCCGAGCGCGCGGTAGCACTCGGTGAGCAGCGCGATCCGGCGCGACGTGACGCGCAGGACGATCGGGCCGACGGACGGATGCCCCGAGAGGGCGCCCAGCGCCGACGCGATGCGCAGCTCGCGGGGCGCGGCGTGCGCGCTCTCGACGAGCGCCCGGATCCGGGCGGCGGGATCGGCGATCTGCGAGATCGCGGCGACGAGGTGCTCGGTCCGCGTCAGCTCCCAGCGCTGCGCCGCCGCGAGCAGGAGATCCTCGCGCGTCTCGAAGTGCCAGTAGAAGCTCCCCTTCGTCACGCCGAGCGACCGGGCGATGGGCTCGACGGCGACGCCCGACGGGCCGTGCTCGGCGAGCGCCCCGAGGGCCGCCTCCGCCCACTCGTCCCGGCCGAGCCGCTCCGTCTTCACCGGTCGCACCCTACCATACGGCGTCGTATCTTCACCATACGGTCCCGTATTGACAACGCGAAGCGGAGGACCATACGGTTGCGTATGGATTCGCTCCTGGCGCGCTCGCTCACCCTCCCCTCGGGCCTCGTCCTCTCGAACCGCATCGCGAAGGCGGCGATGAGCCAGGGGCTCGCCGGCGCCGACGGCCGGGCCAACGCGCGCCTCGAGACGCTGTACCGCCGCTTCGGCGAGGGCGGCGCGGGCCTCCTCGTGACCGGCAACGTGATGATCGACGGGCGCTACCTCGAGCGGCCCGGCAACGTCGTCGTCGAAGACGACGCGGACCTCGACGCGCTCTCGCGCTGGGCCGCTGCGGCGAAGAGCGGAGGGTCCGCGGCGCTCGTGCAGATCAGCCACCCCGGCCGGCAGACGAGCCGCCTCGTGACGAGCGCCCCCGTCGCGCCCTCCTCGGGGGACGCCGTCCGCATGGGCCCGCTCTTCGCCGCGCCCCGCGCGCTCACCGCCGAGGAGATCGCGGACGTCGTCGATCGCTTCGCCGAGACGGCGCGCGTCCTCGACCGCGCCGGCTTCGACGGGGTCGAGCTCCACGCGGCGCACGGCTATCTCCTCAGCCAGTTCCTCTCGCCGCTGACGAACCGACGAACCGACGGATGGGGCGGCTCCATCGAGGCGCGCGCCCGCTTGCTCCTCGACGTGATCGCCGCCGTCCGAGGGCGCACGCGGAGGGGCTTCACGATCGCGGTGAAGCTCAACTCCGCCGACTTCCAACGAGGCGGCTTCGACGAGGACGACGCGCTCTCGGTCGTGCGCATGCTCGACGGCGGGGGCGAGCGGCCGCTGATCGATCTGCTCGAGATCTCCGGCGGCAACTACGAGGCCCCCGAGCTCCTCGGCGGGCGCGCGAGCACGCGTGATCGCGAGGCGTACTTCCTCGACTTCGCGCGGAAGGTCCGATCGGTGTCGCGCGTCCCGCTCATGGTGACCGGCGGGTTCCGCTCGCGGGCGATCATGGAGTCCGCGCTCGCGGAGGACGCGCTCGACGTGGTCGGCTTGGCGCGTCCGTTCGCCGTGGATCCGGGGATCGCGCGGAGGCTCCTCGCGGGGGAGCGCACGCGCGTCGAGACCCCGCGCGTCTCGGCGCCGGACGCGCTCTTCGCGATGGCCGAGGCGGCGGTCTTCGCGAGGCAGCTCGGGCGGCTCGGCGACGGAAAGGCCGCCCTGCGCGCGCCCTCGGTCGCGTGGTCGGTCCTGCTCTACCTCGCGCACGACGCAGCGGTCGCGCTCGGGCGGCGCCTCGGCTCCTCTCGCCCGAATCGCCTCCCGGCGCGCGGAGCTTCGGCGGCCTGAGGATCCCGGGCGGCGTCTCCGCGCGACCGCGCGCGTGCTATGCCTGCGCGCATGGCATCGACTCGTCCGTTCGAGAACATCGGCGCATCGCTCGTGAAGCGCGCGTTCGCGCTCGTCGTGGTGCTCGTCCTCCCGATCCTCCTCTTCTCGTGCTGCACGCAGCGCATCGACGCGGCGCACGTGGGCATCCGGGTGAAGCTCGCGGGCACGAACCGCGGCGTCGACGACATCCCCGTCGTCACCGGCTGGGTCTTCTACAACCCGCTCAGCGAGCAGATCGTCGCCTTCCCCACGAGCGTGCAGAACGTCGTGTGGACGAAGGACGCGCACGAAGGCGCCTCGCACGACGAGTCGATCACCTTCTCCTCGAAGGAGGGCGTCAACGTCAACGCCGACATCGGGCTCTCCTTCCACATCGAGCCGAACATGGCGCCGCACCTCTACCTCCGCTTCCGCAAGGCGAACCTCCTCGAGCTCGCCGACGGCTACGTGCGGAACGCGCTGCGCGAGTCGTTCAACGTCACTGCATCGGAGATGGTGGTGCAGGACATCTACGGTGCCGGCAAGGGCAAGCTGATCGGCGACGCCACGAGGCGGCTGGCCGAGCAGCTCAACAAGGACGGCATCGTCATCGATCAGCTCACCATCAACGGCGCGCTCCGACTGCCGGACAACGTCGCGACGGCGATCAACCGCGCGATGGAGGCGACCCAACAGTCGATCCAGGCCGAGAACCGCGTGCGGCAGGTGAAGGCCGAGGCCGAGCAAGAGATCGCCAAGGCCGAGGGCGAGGCGACGGCGGAGCGCGCGAGGGCGCACGGCGACGCGGACGCGCAGCTCATCCGAGCGAAGGCGGAGGCGCGCTCGAACCTGATCCTGCGCCACTCGATGTCGCCGGTCGTGCTCCAGTACCGCGCGCTCGAGCGCTGGAACGGTCGACTGCCGATGCTGAATGGCGGCGGCTCGACGCCGCTCCTCACGTTCGACGTGACGAAGATGGGCAAGGGCGACGAGGAGGACGAGAAGCGACTCATCGAGCTGCTCGGCGCCGACGACGACGCGAAGGCGACGCCGGCGGCCTCCGATTCGGCCGCGCCCGCCCCGTCGGCGGCCCCGCCCGCGCCAGCCGCGCCGCCCGCGCCCGCGCCGAAGAACTAGCGCCGCGAGAGCGAGGCGCGTCGAGGACGAGCCGCCCGCGCGAGAGCGTTCGAGAGGCGCGCGCGGGCGCTCGGTCCGTGGAGCGCGCCGCTCAGATGCAGACGCAGACGCAGTTGCCGCCGTTGCACGCGCCGACGCCGAGCTTGCTCTGGAGCGCGCACGTCGCGATGCACGACGCGGTGCAGGTCGTCGAGTCGCAGGTGCTCTGACAGGTGCCGCCGTTGCAGACCTGGTTGGCGCCGCAGTCGGCCGTGGTGCAGCACTGGGTCGCGCAGACGCACGCGTTGCCCACGTGGTTGTACCCGCTCGAGCAGCTGATGTCGCACTGGCCGCCAGCGGTGCAGACGGCCATGCCGTTCGCGGCGGGCGAAGGACACGCGCCGCACGAGACCGAGCCGTAGCAGCCCGTCGCGGGCGTATTGCCAGCACACATGCCGCTGCAAATGTGTTGCATGACGCCGCACATGAGGCCGCTGGAGCTCGACGAGCCCACGCCCGTCGTCGTGCCGGCGGCGCTCGACGTCGCGCCGTCTCCGGACGACGTCGCCGAGGGTCCGGAGGCCGACGTGGTCCCCGCGGCGTTCGACGCGCTCGTCGCGCTCGTGGTGCCGGTCGGCCCGCTCGAGCCGCCTCCGCCGGCGCCACCGCCGCCGGTGCCGATCGTCGAGCCCTGCGCGCAGGCGCCCGCGGTCGTGATGACGAAGAGGGCCGCGAGACATCGATTCATTCGCATGACCGATTGATCAGAACCGAACTTCTGCGCGGTGAAAAGGGACAAACGCGATTCGCCGGGATGAAGGCGCGCGCGCCACGCTCTCGGCGTCGGAGCTATTTCTTGGGCGGGGCCGGCTTCGGGGCCGCGGGGGCCGCCTTCGGGGCCGCGGGGGCCGCCTTCGGCGCGACCGGCTTCGGCGCGGCCTTGGGCGCGGGCGCGACCGGCGCGCCCTTCGACGGGGCGCCGCCCTTCTTGTTGATGAGATCGATGCGCTTCTGGATTTGGCCCCAGCCGTCGTCGAGCGCGTTGCGCGCCGACTCCTCGTTGGCGCTGTCCATCTCCGAGTCGGAGAGCGTCATCGACTTGCGCGCCGAGTCGGGCGGGTTCCCTCGTCCGGTCGCCTTGAGACGACCGAGGACGTTGCCGCTCGGATCGACCCACGTGAGCGTGACCTGGCACGTGTTCGACTCGAGCTGCCGGCGGATGCCGGTCGCGTTGTCGACGAAGCTCTCGAGCGCGGTCGCCTCGCACGAGCTGCCCATCGCGGCGACCACGCCGGGGGAGACGTCCTTGGCGCGGGCCGCTTCGAGCGCGGCGATGGCCGCGTCCACGTCCTTGGTCCACGTGTCGATGTGCGCGTCGCGCGGGTACGGGCGCTTCGACGCGAGATCGTCGAGGCGCTGCGTCTCGGCGACGCTCGGATCGGCGCAGGGCGTGGTCGTGTCGAAGGCGGCGTTGTTCGTGAAGATGGGCGGGTTGCGGCACCCGCTCTGCCAGCTCGTGCTGTCGCAGAGGAGCACAGCGGTCGCGGGCACGGTCGCGGGAGGATCGTCCTTCGCCGTGTGCACCTTCGCGAGCCGATCGTTGACGGCGGCGATGCACTTGTCGGTGCCCGACTTCGAGGCGCGCGCTTCGGTGATCCGCGCCTCGACCTTCGCGATCTTCGCGGAGTCGGCGTCGTACTGCTTCAGGTAGTCGCTCGTGCGCGCCCTCGCTCGGTACGAGAGGAAGCCGCCCGCGGCGGCGAGGAGGAAGATCGCGCCGACGCAGCCGATCGCGATCTTGCCGCCCGAGCCGCCCGACGTGGGCGGTGGCGGCCGATACCCAGGAGGGCCGTAGCCCGGAGGGCCGAAGCCACCCCCCGGAGGCGGGCCGTAGCCGGGTGGACCGAAGCCTCCTGGCGGACCGAAGCCGCCAGGGGGTCCTCCCGGCGGACCGAAGCCGCCGGGCGGACCGAAGCCGCCAGGCGGACCACCGGGAGGTCCGAAGCCCCCGGGCGGAGGGCCGTACCCGCCGCCAGGAGGGGGACCATAGCCGCCGGGAGGAGGACCGTAGCCTCCTCCCCCGGGGGGTCCGACGAGCGTGGGGCCTTCGGCGGGCATGCGCGGTTCCATCGCCCAGAAATAGGGGCGATCGCCGCGGCGCGGATAGGGGAAAGTGAGAGGGCGGCGCCACGAACGCTCTCCCTCGCCGACCGCGCCGTCGCGCCTCGCCCGCGCGAGCCTGATCGCGTGAGCCGTCTTCCGAGGGCCGATTCACCTCGAGTGCGTGTATCTTCGTCGAGCCAAGGCGCGCTCGACGCGCGAGGAGACCGCATGCGCTTTCGACCGACGCTTCCCTGGGTGTTCGCCTTCGTTCTCGCGCTATTCGCGCTCTTGCCGATCGCCTGCTCCGGCGGCTCCGGCAACTCCACCTCGTCGACGGGGACCAGCTCCGGCGGCGCGGGCAGTGGCACCGGATCGTCGCAGGGCGGCGGATGCAGCGGCTTCTGCGGCACGGGCGGCGGAGCGGGCTCGCTCGCGATCGTTCCGCCGACCGCGACGATCACCGTCGTCGACGGCGTCGCGATGCCCGTCGCGCTCTCCGCTCAAGAGGGCGGCCAGATGGTGAACGCGACGTGGCAGGTCGATCTCTCGGCCGTCGCGGGCGTCGACGGGACGGGCAACGTCACCGCCACCGGCAACGTCGGAGGCTCGGTCACCGTGACCGCGAAGGCGGACGGCCAGACCGCGACCGCGCTCGTCGACGTCGTCCTGAAGCGCACGGTGAACGTGTCGAACATCAGCACCGGCGACCAAGGGATCCTCTCGACGGCCTCGGCGCCGGACGGCTCCATCGTGTGGGCCTACCCGTACGACAAGACCGTGTTCCCGAAGGGCTTGCTCGCGCCAGAGATGATGTGGAACGGCGGCGGCGCGGCGGACGAGTACCGCGTGCACTTCACCGGCAAGTACATCGACTTCACGTTCTTCACGACCGCGGCCCCGCCGTCGCGCTTCACCCCCGACGCGACGAGCTGGACGCAGCTCACCGAGAGCGGCCCCGGCGGCAAGGTCGCCGTCGAGGTCGACCGGCTCGTCCCCGGTCAGCCGAGCGCGACCAAGCTCATCGATCACGCCTGGACGATCGCCAACGGGAGCATGAAGGGCACCGTCTACTACTGGTCGAACAACCTCGGTCGCGTGCTGCGCATCAAGCCCGGCGCGACGGCGCCGGAGGACTTCCTCGCGGCGGCCGGCATCACGAGCCCGTGCAGCACGTGCCACGCCGTGTCGGCCAACGGATCGACGATGATCATCGGCGGCGACGTCTCGACCTCCACGTTCGATCTCTTGACCAACACCTCCGTGTTCAGCACGACGAGCGTCGGCAAGCCGGTGCGCAACTGGTCGATGCCGGCGGTCTCCCCCGACGGCGCCGTCCTCATCGAGAACAACGCTCCCCTCCCCGGCCCGCCCGGCGGCAGCGACGGGCTCTGGGACACGCACACGGGCCAGCACCTCACGGGGCTCGGGCTCGACGGCGTCATGCTGGACATGCCGGCCTTCTCGCCGGATGGGAAGAAGATCGCGTTCGTGAACCACAGCGACAAATCGCTCGGCGTCTACGACTTCGACGCGACCACCCACATGGTGACGAACCCCGTGAAGCTCGTCGATCAAGGCTCGACGCCGATCGCGTTCCCGAGCGTGTCGCCGGACTCGAAGTCGATCGTCTATCACCGCGGCTCGCTCGACACGCGCAACGGCGCCGGCGACCTCTACATCGCGAGCGTCGGCCAGCCCGGCTCGGAGACGCGCCTCGCTGCGTTGAACGGCGACAACTACCCGTTCGCCGCCGGCGCACGCGATCTGTCGTTCAACTACGAGCCGACGTTCGCGCCGCTCGACTCGGGCGGCTACGCGTGGGTGGTGTTCACGAGCCGACGCACCTACGGCAACAAGCTCACGGGCGACAAGACCGTCGTCAAGCAGCTGTGGGTCGCGGCGATCGATCAGAACGTCACGCCCGGCACCGATCCGAGCCACCCCGCGTTCCACCTGACGGGCCAGGACGAGGCGACGCTCAACATGCGCGGCTTCTGGTCGCTCGACCCGTGCAAGCAGGCGGGCGCGACGTGCGGCTCGGGCTCCGAGTGCTGCAACCAGAACTGCGACGCGGGCGTCTGCAAGGATCCCAACCCGAACGGCTGCTCGGACAACGGCTCGAGCTGCATGAGCGCCAGTGACTGCTGCGACAAGGCCGCGGAGTGCATCAACTTCGTCTGCAGCGCGCCGCCGCCGCAGTGACGCGAGCCGACCGCGCCGGGTGAGCCGTCGCAGCTCTCCCCCGAGCCCACGCAGCGCCTGAAAAGGCCGCCGCGTGGGCACTTTTCGTGCGTGCTGACGCTCACGTCAGCTGCGGAAAACGTCGGCGCCACGATCACGCTCGAGGGTCTCCCTCGGCTTCCCCTCGACGAGTGGACTTGGTACGACGCGGTCATCGTGGGGAGCGCGCCGACCGCCGAACAACGACCCCCCAAGGTCCTCGTCGTCGACGACAACGAGGCGAACCGAGCCCTCGCGCGCGAGACGCTCGAGGACGAGGGGTACGAGGTCGGGGTCGCGAGGAGCGGCGGCGAGGCGCTCGCGGCGTTCGAGCGCGACGTGCCGGACTGCGTGCTGCTCGACGTCCGCATGCCCGATCTCGACGGCTTCGCCGTGTGCGAGCGCATCCGGGCGACGGCCGCGGGCGCCGAGACGCCCATCCTCTTCTTCACGGCGCTGCGGGACGTCGAGACGTTCGATCGCGCCCTCCGCGTCGGTGGGGACGATTTCCTCACGAAGCCCGTTCGACCGACCGAGCTCGTCATCCGGGTGAACGCCGCGCTCCAGCTCAGGCGGCTCCGCGCCGAGGCCCGGGAGCATTTCGACTTGATGAAGAAGCAGCGCGACGATCTCATGCGGCTCCAGCTGCAGAAGGAGCGCCTCATGGCCTTCGTCGTCCACGACCTCAAGAACCCGGTCAACTCCATGGACCTCTCCGCGCAGCTCCTGCTACGCGAGGCCGGCGGGAGCCCGTCGACGCTGGAGGCGGCGGCGCAGATCCGCGCCGAGGCGCGGCACCTGACGCGGATGATCCTGAACCTGCTCGACCTCAGCAAAGCCGACGAGGGCAAGCTCGAGCCGAAGCGGTCGCAGGTCGACGTGGCGCAGCTGGTGGCGCAGATCTTCGCCGAGCTCGAGGTGGGCGCCCAGGCGCGCGGCGTCACGCTCCGGAGCGACGTCCGATGCGCGCACGTGGAGGTCGACGAGGATCTGCTCCGCCGCCTGCTCGCGAATTTGGTGGAGAACGCCCTGCGTCACGCGCCGTCGCGGACCGACGTCACGGTGACCGTCACGGCGGAGGGCGAGGCGGCGGAGATCCGCGTGGCCGACGCCGGGCGCGGCGTGCCGGCCGAGCTGAGAGAGAAGATCTTCGATCCGTTCATCCAGCTCGAAGACACGCGCAGCGGGTCGCGGTCGGGTCGCGGGCTCGGCCTCACGTTCTCCAGGTTGGTCGCGGAGGCGCACGGCGGGACGATCCGGGTCGAGGACGCGTCGCCGGGGGCGGTGTTCGTCGTCACGATCCCGCCCGCGGGGTCGGAGACGGGTCCGGCGACGAGCAGCGGTCGGAGGGGGTGACGCGATGCAACCGGTCGACTTCGAAGGCGTCTTCCAGGCCTGCCCGGACGCGGTCCTCGTGCTCGCGCCCGATCTGACCATCGTCGCGGTGAGCGACGCCTACCTCCGTGCGACGAAGACGACGCGAGGCGCCCTCGTCGGTCGCGATCTCTTCGATGCGTTCCCGGACAACCCCGACGACCCCGCGGCCTCGGGCGAGACGAACCTGCGCGCGTCGCTCGCCGAGGTCCTGCGCACGGCGCGCCCGCACGCGATGGCGCGACAGAAGTACGACATCCGGCGGCCGGCCGCCGAGGGTGGCGGCTTCGAAGAGCGCTACTGGAGCCCGCTCAACTCGCCCGTGCTCGATGCCGAGGGACGAGTCCGCTACCTCCTCCACCGCGTCGAGGACGTGACGCACCTCGCGCAGCTCGAGACGCAGGAGCGAGGACACGTCGAGGCGCTGCGCGCGCTGACGGAGCGGTCCGAGCTCCGGTTCGGCATGCTGCTCGACTCGGCGCCCGACGCGATGGTCGTGGTGAGCGAGGCAGGCACCATCACGCTCGTCAACGCCCAGGCCGAGCGGCTCTTCGGCTACACGCGCGACGAGCTCGTGGGGCATCCGCTCCACCTGCTCATCCCCGATCGTCTGCGCCCGGGGCACTCGAAGCACGTCGCGAGCTTCTTCGCGTCCCCTCGGACGCGCACGATGGGCTCGGGGCTCGAGCTCTTCGGCCGGACGAAGGACGGCGGCGAAATCCCCATCGAGGTGAGCTTGAGCCCGCTCGAGACCCACGACGGACGATCGGTCTCGGCGGCCATCCGCGACATCTCGGATCGGCGTCGCATCGAGGCGACGTCACGCCTCAACGCCGAGCGGCTCGCGAGCGCCTTCGAGGGCACGGAGGAGGCGCTCGCCCTCTTCGACGCGTCCGACCGGCTCGTGCTCTGCAACAGCGTCTTTCGCCGCCTCCTCGAGACGTTGCCCGGCGCGATCATCGGTCGAACGTACGAGGAGCTGCTCGAGGCGTGGATGACGACGATCGTCTTCCGCGACGAGGCCGAGCGAAAGCGCTTCCGCGAGGCGCGCGTGGCGGATCGCGGGCACGCGACC
>CAYYKK010000262.1:0-11104 GCA_964467935.1 uncultured Polyangiaceae bacterium | reverse complement strand
CCGAAGGGGGCGAGGCGGCGCGCGGCGGCGGCGAGGCGAGCGGCGGCAGCGGGGCGAGCTACACCGAAATGGCGGGCCTCAATCAAGCGGTCGACAGCGCCATTCAGAGGGGCATGACGGCGGGCGCGGCGGCGCTGGGTCAAGCGCTCGGCCTCGACGGCGCAGGCGGGGGCGGCGCCTCGACGGCGAACGCGGACGGCCCCGTCGGCGACGTGGGCGGGCTCGACGGCACCGACCGAGCGAAGGGCCCAGGGCACTCGATCCACAAGGTCACGTCGACCCTCGGCGAATCCATCGGCGGCATGAACATCCAGGCCGCGCTGATGGGCATTCACACGCAAGTCGGCGGCTCGATGACCGAGTCCGTGGGCGCGGCCAAGGCGACGGGCGCCGTCGGCGACATCACCACGAACGTGGGCGGCTCGAAGACCGATCAGGCGCTCGGCTTCGTCCATTACGCGAAGGGCGACGAGGCCGAGTCGATCGGGGCGAGCCGCACGATGATGGTCGGCGGCGTCGTCTACGACAAAGTCTCGGGAGGCAAGAACGTGCAGGCCGGCGCGCCCGCCACGTTCATCGGCGCGTTCCACAAGATCGAGGCGGCGACGTCGATCACCCTCAAGTGCGGTGCGAGCGAGATCGTGATCGACGGGAGCGGCGTCAGCATCACCTCACCGGTGGTCGCGTTCTTGGCGCCGAAGATCCAGCTCGCGCAGGACGTGGACGAGGCCTGAGGCGATGTCACTCCCTCGCGTCGACAACGACACCCCGTTCGTGGCCGAGCCGCACTTGCTCTGCGACGTCGACGGCGATCGCGTGGTGGCGGTGGTGAAGGCGACCTTCGAGCACGCGGCGGGCCCGCCGCGAGGCGCCGAGGGCACGTTCGAGGTGGCGCCGCCGCCCCGACGCCGCCCCGTGCGCGGCGCCGACGTGCCGTGGGGCAAGCCCGAGGTGGCGAGCATCCGGTACCCGAGCGATCTGTGTGTCCGGAAGCCCGGCACGGACGTCATCGTCGTCGCGCGCGCCTTCGCCCCGAACGGCGAGCCGACGCCGACCTTCGATTGCGGCGTACGACTCGGCAAGCTGCAGAAGGTGCTGCGCGTGACCGGCCCGCGCGTGTGGCTCCCCCACGGCGACGGGGTCTCGTCGCCGCGACCCGTCGACTCGCTCGAGCTTCGTTACGACTACGCCTTCGGAGGCTTCGACGACTCGGACCCGGGCAAGGTCGTCGAGCTCGGGGAGAACCCCGTCGGCCGCGGCATCGCGCGCGACAGCGCCACGCTCGAGGGTCGCGCGGCGCCGCAGATCGAGGACCCGCGTGATCCCATCCGCAATGCGGGGAGCCGGCCCAAACCGGCGGGCTTGTGCGCGATCGGTCGCCATTACGAGCCCCGACGCAAGCGCTGGGGCACCTACGGCGCCGAATGGCTCGAGAAGCGCTCCCCGCTGCCACCGCCCGACTTCGACGAGCGCGCCAACCTCGCCGCCACGCCCGACCTCGTCGCGGTCCCTCCGCTCGTCACGGGCGAGGAGGGCGCATTGACGAACCTCGTCGAGGGTGGCGGTGGCCTCTCCTTCGTCTTGCCGAAGGTTCGGCTCTCGATTCGATTTCGCGTGCCGGGCCGCGAGCCGGTCGTGGTTCGACCGCTGCTCGACACGGTGGTCCTCGACACGCTCGGCCCCATCGAGCACCGAGCGCTCGCGAAGAAGAACCCGAAGCTCGCTCCCGCGCCGTCGGGCGCGCTCACGGTCGAGCTCGTGTGGCGCGCCTCCGTGCTCGCGCCCCGCAAGCTCGCGGACGTCGAGATCGTGGTACGCGAGGAGCGATGAAGAACCTCGGGAGCATCGTCGCCGTCGGGATGAGGAGCGCGCTCGGGCTCGGCGCGGTGGAGACGTCGTTCCTGCTGCGGACCGGGGTTCCGGTGTTCGCCGCGGCGCCGCTCGCCGATCCCGAGGGTGAGCCGGTCACGATGGCCTTCGATCGCACGCTCGACCCCTACCTCGTAGGGGAGGAGCGCGCCGCCCGGCTCGGCGCGCTCGCGCTGGGCGAGATCGTCGGTCGCATCGGATCGGCGGCCGCGCGGGCCCTCGGCGCGCGCGTCGTCTTGTCCTTCCCCGAACCTCTCGTGGGCAAGCGTGACGCGGGCGTGCTCCTCGCCCACGCGATGCGTGACGTGCTGCGCGAGACCTTCGGGAGCCCCGAGGTCGAGCTCGTCAGCCGAGGCGCGGCGGGGCTCGCCTATGCCCTGCCCAGCGCGCTCGCCGCGCTGGCGCGCGGCGAGATCGACGCAATCGTCGCGGGCGGCGTACACAGCGACTACGACCCGGCGATCATCGCCTCGCTCGCGGCCGAGCGGCGCCTGTTCTCGCCGGCTGCGCCCGACGCGCTCGTGCCTGGCGAGGGCGCCGCGTTCGTCCTCGTGACGCGCGACGATCTCGCGCCGCGCCTCGGGTTGAAGCCTCTCGCTCGCATCTTCGCGGTCGCGTCCGAGACGAACGGCGCGCCCGCGGACGCTGCAGGTCGCGGGTTCGAGTCGACCGCGATCGCGTCGGTCATTCGCGAGGCGACGGGCGATCTGCCCGACGAGATCCAGGTCGGCTGGGCGGTGACCGACACGACCTTCGAGCACGCGCGGGTGCGCGAGCTCTACTCCGCGCTCACCCGAACGCATCGGCGCTTCGGCCCGCCGCTCGTCGTCGATTCTCCGGCGCAGCGCCTCGGCCACCTCGGCGCCGCGGCGTTCGGGCTCGAGCTGTCGTTCATGGCGGTGTCGCTCGCGCGCGGCTTCGCCCCTTGCCCGTTCGGGCTCGCCCTCGCCGCGAGCGACGGCGGCGAACGCGGCGCGGTGCTCGTCGGCTCGCCCTAGCCGCTCGCCGCGCTCAGCGCCGACGCACGCGACCCCACGCGCCCGGGATCGACGACGCCTTGTTCGCAGGCTCGGCCCAGGCCGCGATCTCCGCCTCCTGCGTCGCGACGAACCCGTGCGGCTCGAGGGGGAGGCCGCGCCCGGTCTTCAGCACCAGCTCGCGGTGGAGCACGCGACGCTCGAACGGCACGAGCGGCTCGCGATCGACCTCCTCGAGGCTCACCGCGGGCGTGTAGAGGCGACCGCGGCGATAGCGACGCTCGGGCTCGAAGGGGTGCTCGGCGAGCCACGCCTCCCACCGCGAGACCACCACGGTCGGCAGTCGCATGCGATCGGGCGATCCCTCGGCCGGCAGGTCGCGCGCGTCGCCGATGCGCCGAGCGATCGGCACGACGGGAGACGCCATCGGATCGTCGGGATCGTCGGGCTCCACGACGTCGAGCGCCTCGGGCGGGACGAGGACATCCTCGTAGAGGCGCGCGCCGGTGATCCGATCGAGCGCGTAGGCCGCGGCGCGCTGGAGCGCCTCGTCCTTGGCGTCGCGGAGGCACCGCACCAAGACCGCGATCGCCGAAGGAGCGCCGGCCCAGCCGAGCGCCACGACGCGCTCGCGCTTCGGTCGCTTCGAGGCGAGCTCGACCAGCCGCTCGACGTCGTCCCGCTCGCCGGCGAGCGCGAGCGGCAGGAGCGCGGCCTCCTCGCGCGCGGAGCCGAGCCACGCGGCGAGGTGCGTCATCGCGAACGGCACCTCGCCGAGCACGAGCGCCCACGCGAGCGCGCGCGAGACCCCCTCGTCGGTGTGGCGGAGCAGCTCCTCCGCGCGCAGCGCGAGATCGGGTGATCGCGCCATGGCAGCAGGGATCAGCGCTCCCTCGATCACGCCGACGTCGTCGTCGCGCAGGGCCCGCTCGATCTCGTCGGGCGAGAGAGCGCCGCGGCGACCCAGCACCTCGACCGCGACCGCGCGGAGGCCCGGCTCCACGTCGACGAGCCATCGACGCATCCAGTCGAGGAGCCCCGGGTGCGGCGCGAGCGACAGCCCCTCGGCCGCTTGCTTCGCCATCGCGCGGTCGTCCATCCCGAGCGCGCGCAGACCTCGCTCGACGGCCGAGAGCGCGTCGCGTCCCTCGAACGAGCCGAGCGACAGCGCGAGCGCGAACGCGCGCGACGGATCCTTCGCGGGCGCGTCGACGACCAGGCGCTCGACGTGCCGCAGGGCGCGCTCGCCGAGCGCCGCGATCGCGTCGATCGCCGAGAGGAGCCGCGCGTCGAGCACGGCCGTCGATCGCCACGGATCGTCGAGGAGCGGGACGCGCATCACGCCGATCGCCGCGATGTCCTCGAAGCAGTCGCGCGCCCGCTCGAGGACGACCTCGTCGTTCGTCAGCGGACGGTGGCGCCCGGGCACGAAGCCGGGCGGCGCCGCCTCGATCTCGCCCTTGCGCGGAGCGCGCGCCGCCTCGCGCTCGCGCGCCGCCTCCTCGCGCCTCTCTGCGGCCGCGACGCGTCTCGCCTCGGCTCGCGCACGGACGATCGCGAGCCGCTCGGGCACCGGCAAGGAAGGGTCCGGCGGAGCCTCGAGCTCGGGCGGCGAGGGCAAGGGTGCCGCGACGTCGTAGCGGGGGCCGAGCGTCGCGCGCGCGATGACGTGCGACGTGGGCACGTCGCGGCTCGCGGTCACGTCGCGCGGCGCGAGGCCCGCGCGATGGACGCGCGCCCCCGTGTCGGAGGCGTTGCGCAACCAAGCGCTCGCCTTCTCGATCCACGTCACCGCGGGCGAGAGTCCCGCGTCCGTCGCGCTCGCCGAGAGGAGCGCGCGCCCCGCCTCGTCGCACGCCGCAGCGGCCTCGTCGAGCGCCGCGCCGACCTCCGCCCGCGCGTCGTACACGTCGAGCACGCGCGTCGCGGCCCGCTCGAGCAGCCGGGCGATGGGCCGCAGATCGACGCTCGAGCGCGGCGCGGAGACGAGCGCGACGCCGGCGAGCTCGACGCCTCGCAAGGCCTCCTCCAGCGCGTCGTGATGGGCTTTCGCGATGGAGCTCTGCGAGGCTTCGCTCTGCATGGCCGAACGTTAGCGACCTCTCGACGAACCGTCGACGGTCCCGCGCGCGGCCGCAGGACGATCGCGACGCCTCCGAGCCGTCGTCAGGAGAAGAGGTCCGAGAGCGCCCGCAGGACGAGGGTGTCCTCGGCGCTGAAGCCGTGCGGATGCATGGCGCCGTAATAGCCCCCGGCGCGCACGGACGCGTCGTGCTCGCGCTGCCACGCGGCGCGGAGGCTCTTCGCCTCGGCGTCGTGATCCGCCCGCGCCTTCCGCTGTGCCCGCTCGAGGCCGCCCTGCTCGACGAAATCGACGACGGCGTTGATCTCCCCCGCGTCGAACCACACGCCGTGGTCCTTGCACACGTCGACGATGACGCCGCTCATCTTGCCGAAGATGGTGCGATTCATGAGGCGGTCGCACACGGGGCACTTGATGTAGCGGACCGGGCCCTGCTCGACGTAGCGAGCGCGCTTCGGAAAGGCCACCCTGAGCTCACGGCCTTCGACCGTGCCGAGCCGATCGATGGTCGCGCGGTCGAGGAACAGCCCGAGGCACTCGGAGCAATCGAGCGCGGGCACGTCGTGGAACGACGTGTCCACCAGGCGGCCGCCGCAGCGTGGACACGGCGCGCTCTCGGGCGCGTCACGATAGGGGCTCCGCGCCGACGAGCGCGGCGACAAGCTCGGCGGCGGGCACTGACAACCCGCGCCGTCGGAGGCGCCCACGACGCGACCACACCCGAGACACACCGTCACTTCGTCCACGCACCGAGGGTAGCACCGAGCTGCGGACCGCGGTCACCCCGACGGCCGAGACGCCATCGCCGTCAACATGCCGACGAGCGCCGAGAGCTCGGCGACGAGGCCCCTCGCCGATACGGGCGCCGCGCCGGTGTGCCCGTAGAGCCCCGTCGAGTACGTCCCCTTGCGCACGTCGACGGGCAGCCGCGACGCGAGCTTCTCGAGCTCGACGTGGGGGATCACGTCGTCCGCGCGGCCGTGCACGAGCGTCGTCGGCGCCCTCACGCGTTCGAGCCGCGACCCAGGGTCCATGAACGACAGCGCCGCCCCCGCGCGCTCGAGCCCCGACTCGAGCCACGCGACGTCTCCGGGCGCCAAGCCACACCCGCGCAAGAACGGCTCTCGAAGCGCCGGCGGGAGCGTCTCCGCGAGCGCGTGCGCGAACGGATCGCGCATCCCGGGCGCCTTCAGCTCGGCGCGGTTCCACGTCCGCCGAACCATGGTTCGCCACGCGGCCGCGAGCGCCGCCTCGTCGCCATCGACCTCGAGGAAGGGCAGCACGTTCAGGAACACCACCGGCGCGTTGAGCGGGTCGCGCTCGAGGCGCACCGCCGTCCCTCGCTGCTCCGCGATGCCCGTCACCGCGAAGCGCACCGTCGGCACGAGCTCCGCGAAGCCGCCGAACACCAAGAGCGCGCCCACGTCGTCGCGCGTGTCCTCGTGCGTGGCGAGATCGAACGCCAGCGACGAGCCGAAGCTGATCGAGAAGACCGCAGGCCGACCGAGGCCTCGATCCCGAGCGCGACGGGCGAGCAGCGAGAAGGCCGCGCGCGCGTCGACGAAGGCGCTCTCGTCGAGCACGAGCGACACGTACGACGGCACGAACGGCGCGAGGACGAGGAAGCCAGCGGCCGCGAGCACGCGATTGAAGCGATCGAAGCGCGTGTCGTCCGGCCCCAGGAAATGCAGACCCGGGGCGATGAAGTACGCCCCGCGAACGGGCCCCTCCGGCGCGTAGACGTAGGCGTCGATCGTCCTTCCTTCGCTCGGGACCCGCACCTTGTCGCGCCGGATCGACGGCGGCACGCGGTCGCCCGCCCAAGGGCCGAGCCAGCGCGCGAGCGAGACGAACGATCGCACGACGACCCCGCTCGTCAGATCTCGAACGAGACCTTCGAGAGCTTGCCGCCGACCTGACCGCCGCCGACCTTCCCGAACTCGAGCTTCTTCAGCGCCTCGACGATGCAGTCGACGGCCTCCTCGGCGTTCTCCCGCGGCGGCGCGACGCCGGCGGCGACCACGCGGCCGTTCGCCTTCAGGTACGCGGTCGCGCGGTATTTGCCTTGCGCGCCCTTCTTGCAGCGCACGGCCTCGCGTCGCGCGTCGTCGAGCGCGCGCTTCACCCGCTTCTCCTCGAGCGTCGCCGGCACCTTCGGCGGATCGACGTCGAACACCTTCTCCGCGAGCCCCTCCCCACCGACGGGCTTGGGCCACGTGCGCGCCATCGCGAGGTCGAGCACGCAGCGCTCGGTCTCTCGGTCCCCGAGCGTCGACTCACCGAGGAAGGCCCATTTCGTCGTGCCGTCGCGCGCGACGCGCAGCTTCAGCAAGAGGTGCCCGCCGAGCACGTCGAGCTCACCGGAGCGCTTGTTCACGCAGCCCACGACGTCCTTGCCGAGCGACGTGAGCGCCTTCTCCATCGCCTCTTCGGGGAGCCCGCCGATCTCGCCCTCGACCGCGGGCGGCTTCTCGACGGGTCGCTCCGCTTCGGGCTGCGGCGCGGGAGGCGGCGGTGGGGGCGGCGCAGCGGCGCACGCGACACAACCGAAGAGCAGCACGCCGACGCCGAAGAGGCGCGCGAGCGAGACGACGCGGTGAGGTACGGCGGGCTTCGTCACGCGGACGAAGCTACTACGACGGCGGCCGAAATCCCGATCGGATTCGTGCCGTAGACGTACTAACCTCCGCCTCGCATGCGGCAGCGAGCACGAGCCCTTCTCTCGATCGGCGCGACCGTCGCGACGATCGTCCTCGCGCCGGTCGAGGCGTCGGCGGGTGACGGCGCAGCACCTGCGCCGAGCGGCACCCCGCCGAAGAAGCCGGCGCCCCCCGCGTCGACCGAGGCCGCGCCGCCGAAGGACGCCCCGAACAAGGCGCCGCGCGCGTCGCGCTTCCCCGAGGAAGAGGAGCCGAAGGGCGCGAAGGACGCGCCGCGCCCGCCGCCGTTCCGGGACGACCTGCCCCTCGCGACGCTGCCGCCGATGCACCGGCTCGACGTCGGCGCCGACGCGCTGCTCGTCAACCGCCTGGCCTCCGACTACATCGACGGCGCGCCCTCGCACATCGCCTATCGACCGACGATCGGGTTCGGCATCCACGCGCGCGTGCAGATCATCCGCTACCTTCAGGTCGGCGCGTATTTCTACGGCGCCGAGCACGGCTTCGCGTTCGGCCAGGGCGCGCTCGGCATCCGCGGCAACATCGACTCCGAAGCCCTCACCACCGTCGCGTTCGGGGCGAAGGCGATGCCCACGCTGCCGCTCGGCGAGCGCGTGCGGCTGTGGGGCACGCTCGGCGTGGGCTGGGGCCGCTTCGAATTTCCGCAGATGACCGCGCGCGAGCCGGGTCGCGATCCCTTCGTCATCAAGGGTCGCGGCAACTCGTTCGTCGAGTTCCCGATGGGGCTCGGGGCGTCGTTCGAGATCATCAAGAACTGGCTGGCCGTCGACATCGAGATCACCGGCGCGCCGCTCGTCCACAAGAAGGGCACGAGCTTCGTCCCGGTGCAGGCGCTCGACAACGGCCACGAGCGCAACATCGCGCCGATGCCCGAGTCGCACCTGAGCATCGTCCAAGCCCTCGGCCTCTCGCTCCTCCTATGACGCGCGCGGGGGGAAAAAAGGGGTCTCCGAGGCGCGCCGAGGGCCCGCGCGTCATCGCCGTCGCCGGCAACATGGGCGCCGGGAAGTCGACGCTCGTGACCTGGCTAGAGCAGCAGTTCGACATGGTGCCGTTCTTCGAGCCCAACGACGAGAACCCTTACCTCGCCGACTTCTACGGCGACATGCGGCGCTGGTCGCTGCACTCGCAGCTCTTCTTTCTCATCCGCCGCTTCGAGATCCACAAGAGCATCGACGAGCGCGCAGCGGGCGCGGGTCGCCACATCGTCCAAGATCGAACCATCTACGAGGACGCGGAGATCTTCGCCGCGCACCTCCACGAGAAGGGGCTCATCGACGACCGCGACTGGGTCATGTACCAGGACCTCTACACGACGCTGCGCAAGGAGATCCGGCCGCCCGACCTCATGATCTACCTGCGCTGCCCGATCAAGACGCTCACGAAGCGGATCAAGAAGCGCGGTCGCAGCTTCGAGCAGCAGATCCCTCGGAGCTACCTCGTGTCGCTCGAGAACCTCTACGAGGCCTGGTTCGCGCGCTACGAGGCGAGCGAGGCCATCGTCATCGAGACGGATCGCATCGACTACATCGAGCACCTGTTCGATCGGCTCGAGATGGTCGAGACGATCAAGAAGCACCTCGCCTGATCGCGCCGCGATCACCTCCCCACCCCGCGGAAGAGCGCCTCGGGCCCTCCGACGGGCGCCGCTCACCTCAGCGCGCGCGCCCGGCCTGCAGCGCGTAGGCGTCCAGCGCCGCGCGGATCACGCGCGCGTCCGCGGGGTAGGGCTTCACGTCGTCGAAGTCGAGCAGGCTGCCGAGGCCGTTGTCGACGAGGCCGCGATCGAGCTCGCCGAAGAGGCGCGACGCCTCGTCCCGTCGCGCGTAGAGCCACAGCGCGTTCTGGACGAAGTAGGCCAGGATGGCGTGCGTCGTCGCAGGATCGAGCCCCTTCTTCTTCGCGTCCGCGAGGAGCGCGGCGATCGTGTCCTTCGGCGGCGCGGGCACCTCCCAAAGGCGCCACGCGACGGGGCGGAGCACGCGATAGGTGAGCGCGAACTTCTTCGCCGCGTCGGAGTCGCCGAACGTCGCGAGGTCGGGATCGTACGTGCCGCTCCAGGGCCTCGCGTTGTCGTGCGCGTGAGCGAGCTCTTGCATGACGAGGATCTGGGTGTCGAGCGGCAGCCCGGCCGCGAGCGCCACGCCGCGGACGCGCGACGCGGGGTTCACGATGAGCGCGGTGGCGAGCTCGACGGCGACGAAGCTGTCGTCCGGGGTCTCGCGCACGAGGCGCTCGACCGCATCCTCTCCGCGATCGAAGTAGAGCAGCACCCAGGCGCCGATCGACGCGTCGCGGACGAGCTCCTTCCTCGCGTCGCGACCGGCGTCGTCGGCGAGGCCGAGCGATCGAACGAGGTCGGCGCCCTCCTTCTTCACGCGACGCGCTTCGAGCACCGCGCGCGTCGCGACCGCGGGCTCGCGCGCGAACGAGAACTCCAGCGCCGCGCGGTCGTAGAGGCCGGCGAGGCAGCCGAGCGCGACCAGCCGACGCACGGGCGCGCTCTTCACCGACGCGGCCGCCCGCTCGAGCTCGGCGACGTTCGTGGCGGTCCTCTCGAGCTCGCTGCGCGTCGGCACGTGGTGCAGCGTCACCGCCATCGCGTTCCCCGCGCCGTCGATCTCCGCGGTGGCGGACGGCGGATCGAGCTCGCCGAAGCGGAGGAGCACCGCGCAGCTCTCTGCGAAGCTCTCGTCCGGCGCCTCGGCGGTCGCGCCCGCCTCGACCCGCGTCGCGGCCACAGGCTCGGCGATCGCGCGCGCAGCGTAGAGGGGCAGCGCCCCCTCGAAGACGTCGTCGTTCGAGGGATACCCCGCCGTCATGGTGCGCGTCGCCGGCGCGTCCGCGAAGAGCCCCTCGCGATCGTCCGCCGGCCGATCCGACGGCGACGGCGACGGCGACGGCGACGGGGTGGCTGCGAGCCCGTGCGCGCGGGCGTAGGCCTCGACGAGCTCGCTCGCCGGGAAGTCCTTCCCTCCTCTCGCGCTCCGAGTCCCCGCGACGAGGTCGCGCTCGACGCCGCCGCTCCGGAGCACCGCCGTGAGATGCGATACACCGGATGATAGACCACCATAGTATCTGAGATGCACTTCGTCGCCGAGCCCCGCGTCGTGGAGCGACGCGGCGACGAGCTGGCCGAGCGGCTCGCAGGACCCCGATCCCGAGAGCAGCGTGTCACCCACGCGCCCGCCCGGCATGCCGGCGTAGCGCAGATCGCCGAACACCTTTGGGACCGCCAGCTCGGGCCGCGCGTGCGCGAGCGCCTCCCGCAACGCGGCGAGCCGTTCCTCGTAGAGCCGCGCCGCCCGGGCGGCGTCGAACGGCGTCCCCTCCTCCTCCGCGTCGATCGCGTTGGCCGCGAGGAGGAACGAGCCGAGCGCGAGCGTCCCGTCGCGACGCGCCTCCCGCGCCGCGGAGATCAGCCGCGCACGGCGGGCATCCGCGACGACCGGGCGAGCGAGGTCGCCCGCCAAGGAGACCATCGTGCCTGCGCC
>CAYYKK010000261.1:0-11131 GCA_964467935.1 uncultured Polyangiaceae bacterium | reverse complement strand
AGCCCGGCGCCGGCGCCGCGTTGCCCGCGGGACGGGGCGCCTGGCCCGTGAGCTTCGCGTCGCAGCCCGCGAGCTTGTTGTGCGCGCAGACGTTGGTCTTGATCGTCTCGGCGTCGATGCCCGAGAACTTGAACTTGCCGTTCACGAGCCAGGTCGGGCTCGCGCCGATCCCAGCACCGCTCGAGACGCCGAAGGACTTCTCGAGCAGATCCTTGCCCTCGTCACCCTCCGAGCACTTCTTGATGACGGCGGCGTCGATGCCGGACTTCGCGTCGGCGCAAGTCTCCCAGTTGTTGTCCTTGATCGACTTGTTGCGGCACCAGATGTAGTCCATGAACTTCAGGTCCTTGCCGAAGTGCTCGATCGCGCAGACCTCGCGGATGTCCTCCGCGACCTCGTCCGGACCGTGCATCGACTTGAGACCGTCCTTCGCGTTGCCGTCGCCGATGTAGTGCACGACGAAGTCGAGCTTCGCGTTGTTCTTCTTGAAGTTGTCGAGGACCTCCTGCATCGCGTCGAGGCCCTTCACGCCGAACGGGCAGTGCGACATGACGAAGACCTCGAGCTTGTTGGGCTCCTCCGGTCGGCACGAGAGCGTGTTCTTGCACTCGTCGAGCTTGCAGCCCTCGGCGTCCGCGCAGACCGGGTTCCAGTCGCCCGCGGAGAGCACCTTGTAGTCACCGGCGGGCTTGATGCCGCGCGCGAAGGCCGCAGTCGCGTCCTTGTCCGCGTCGAGCGTCTTGTCGAAGACGACGGCGGGGAGCTTCGCGCCCGAGGACTTGATCGCCTCGAAGAGCTTCTTGCCCTCGTCGGTCCCGAAGTCGACGGTCTTCACGACGGGGTTGCCCACCGCGTTGCGGATCTGACCCTCGAGGCGCTTGGTGTCGCACTCCTCGCAGCGCGTGTCGCCGAGCAGGGTCACGTTGACCTTCGGGGGCTCCGGGATGTCGTTGCAGATCGCCGGCTTCTTGTCGGTGTAGCCGCCGCAGATCGCGCGCATGAAGTCGGTCGGCTTGCGGCCGCCCTGGTACTGGTTGCCGGCGATGTAGATCGTCGGGCTGCCACGCACGCCCTTGTCCTGCGCGCGCTTGAACGACGCGGCGAGCAAGTCCTTGCCCTCCTGGCCAGCGGCGCAGGCGGCGATCTTGTCGGTCGCGACGCCGACCTCTTTGCCGCACGCGTCGCCGTTCGTGTCGACCTCGCGCGAGTTCTTGTTCTGGCAGAGGATCATGTCGAACCACTTCGCCGTGTACTTCTCCGCGCACACCTGGAAGAGGTCGCCAGCGACCTCCTTCGGGCCGTGCAGCGAGGAGAACTCACCCGTCGGCGAGGAGTTGCCGATGAACTCGACCTTGAAGTCGACGTCGGCGCCGAACTTCTCCACGACGTCCTTGAAGGCGTTCTCCGCCTGCACGCCG
Organism: uncultured Polyangiaceae bacterium; assembly: GCA_964467935.1. Classification (GTDB taxonomy): domain Bacteria; phylum Myxococcota_A; class Polyangia; order Polyangiales; family Polyangiaceae; genus CAYYKK01. Next base: position 9,713 of record CAYYKK010000261.1, on the reverse strand, counting down.
TAGGGGCACTGGCTCATGACGAAGAGCTCGACCTTGACGGCGCCCGGGTTGACCTTGCGAGGTCCCTCGACCGACGACGCCGAAGCTTCTTTCGTCGCGGCCGGCGTTGCGCTCGAGCCGCGATCAATCCCCCACATGATCATCGCCCCGGCGATGAAGGAGAGGAGGAAACCAACGATGGTGGTACCTTTGTTCATCTTGCTTGCACCTTGCGTCGCGCGAAGGCACCGGGCCTACGCCAAGACGGCTTCGATACCACTCCCTGGACCGGAGTGCAGCCAGAGTTTGGGAGATTTGTGACGGGACGACACTTCGGCGGTGCCCTCCTCGCGGCCGGCGCTCCCCCCGCCGCCACTCCGCGCCCTCGATGCCCCTCGAAAGAACGGCACAATCGGCCGCTCGTCCTCGAGACGGGCCGCCTGCCAAGGGACACAATGTGTGTGGAGGTCGCGTGCACGGTCGTGCCCGCCTCTGCATTCGGGGCCCACGCCGTCAGGGCGGTGTCGCCGCCATCGCGATCGAGTTGCTTTTGACTCCGTGATGCGACGAATGGCGAGGCGGGCGCCAGTCGCGCCGCGGCCCAGCGCCTCGCTCGAGAGCGTCGGCGCGCGGTCGATGCGGATCAGTCGTCGGCCGGCAGATCCGCCATCGCGTTGTCGCCCCGCGAGGCGAGGTCCCCCGCGCGGGTCGCGGCGAGCTGCGCGTCGATCATGCTCGCCATGACGTCCGCGGCGCGCGCGAGGTGCGCGCCCGAGAGCGAGCTCGGCCAATGGACGAACACGCGCGGCACCTTCGTCTCGTCGTGCGTCAGGCGAACGATGACGCCCGTGGGTGCGCCCTTCTTCTTCTCGCTCGGCGCGAGGAGCTTCACGCCGACGTTCCGGTGGTCCATGAGGTAGTTCACGACGTACGACAGGTTGTTGCAGAGGTACGTGTTGCTCTGCCGCGGGAAACCCGCGAAGGCGCTGCCGGTGAGCACGTCGCCGAACGCCGCGCCGGCGTCGTCCTCCGCCGCGTGTCGCGCGATCGTCGCGTCGGCTGCGGCACGCACCGCCGACCACGAGAGGCGAAGCCCCTTGCGGGCCTCGGACGCAGGCGCCGTCTTGAGCAGCGGTCCGCCATCGACGGCCGCGAGGAGCGTCCCCGATCCGTCCGGCGCCGACATCGCGCGGTTGACCGAGCCGAGCTCGAGCCAGAGCGGCTGCACGTCGCCCGCGATGCCGTTCATCATCACGAGCTCGGGGCGAAAGGACTCGATCTCCTTCAGCGCGAGGATCGCCGACAGGTCCCACGACACCGGGAGCACCATGCCGCAGACGTCGACGTCACCGACGGTCGGCAGCGAGACCGTCCCGAGCGCGACGGCCGTCTGCGCGGAGGGATCATCCACCTCGCCCGCGGCGGGCGGCTCCGTCGCGGGGTACGCGAGCCCGGGCACGAGCTTCGACACGATCTGGCCCGAAGCGTTCGTCGTGTTCGACATGAACCGGCCGAAGCCGGTCACGAGCACGCGCGGCCTCGTGCTGGTCGGCTTGCATCGCGGAGCGTAGGCCTTCGCGTAGGCGACGTCGGCGAGGTACTGCGCCCACTCCTCGGGGGTCTCGGTGCGGACGATCACGTCTTGCTCGTCGGTCGTGGGTGCGTCGACGCCGGCGCAGCCGCTGGCGACGACGGCGGCGGCGCAAAGGAGAAGCGCGGTTGCCCTCATGCGAGGCTCGCAGTGCACGACGTATGCCCGATGCCTACATCCTGCGCTACCGCGGTGAGCGGTGGATCCGTGGGGCGACACCGTCTGTGGCGACCCGTCGCCCCGGATCCTCCACGACCCAGCCGGGGCCCCGTCTGCTCAGGACTGGAGCCGAGCGCCCACGGTGCAGATGTCCCGTCGGCTTCGTGCTCGCGACCCGGCTCCGACGCCTCCACCGGCCCCTCGGGAATCGGAATTCGGCGGAAAGGACAGGCTACGCAAGGTTCGCGCCCGAGGGATCGTCGAAAGATTGAACGTTGAACTTGTGTCGGGGGCCCGGAGAAGGCAGGTTCCGCTCGCCATGGATGCAGCGATGCCCCTCGAAGGCGCTCCGAGCGAGCGCGACTCGTCGGCCACCCTGTCGCCGGTGACGGCTGAGCCGAAGCCGAGCAACCCGCCGCACGAGGGACAGGCGCCCCGCGAAGGCAAGGCGCTCATCGACGCGACGCGCCCTTACGCGGTCGAGGACCGGGCGAAGAGCTGGCGAGAGCTCGCCGTGGTGCTGTTCGTCCTCGGCGCCATGCTCGCCGGCGCGGCGACCGCGCCGTACTGGCCGCTGAGGCTCGTGGCGGCGACGATCGCGGGCCTCACCATCGTCCGCGTCTTCATTTTCTATCACGACTTCCTACACGGAGCGATCCTGCGCGGCTCGACGATCGCGAAGGTGATCCTCTACCCGTACGGCGTGCTCGTGCTCGCGCCTCCGCAGGTCTGGCGCGAGACGCACAACTACCATCACGCGCACACGGCGCAGCTCATCGGCAGCCACATCGGCTCGTACGCGATGGTGTCGACCGACATCTGGAAGAAGATGTCGCCGAAGGATCGCTTCCGCTACAAGGCCGTGCGCCACCCGCTGACGGTGCTCTTCGGCTACGTGCTCGTCTTCATGTACGGCATGTGCGTCGGGTCGCTGCAGAAGTCGGTGAAGAAGTACTGGGACTCGGCGGTCGCGCTGCTCGTCAACTGGGCGCTCACCGGCGTGCTGATCTGGCAATTCGGGCTCGCGACGGCGTTCTTCGCGTACGTCCTGCCGCTCGTGGTCGCGTGCGCCGCCGGCGGGTACCTGTTCTACGCGCAGCACAACTTCCCCGACATGACGGTGCAGCCGCGCCACAAGTGGACGTACACGCGGGCGGCGCTCGAGTCCTCGAGCTACATGGAGCTCGGGCCCGTGATGAGCTGGTTCACGGGCAACATCGGCTTCCACCACGTTCATCACTTGAACCCGAGCATCCCGTTCTACCGCTTGCCGGAGGCGATGGCGGCGCTGCCCGAGCTGCAGCACCCGGGCAAGACGACGCTCAGCCCGCGCGACATCGCGCGCTGCTTCTCGCTGAAGCTCTGGGACCCGGCCCAGAACAAGATGGTCGGCTACCCCGAAGGGGCCTGAGCGAGACGGTCGCTCAACGATCTCGCGCGCCGCTCAGGGCGATGGTGCCGAGCGTCGCCTCGGCGCGCTCGAGCCGTGCGCGGACGTCGTCCACGAGCGGCCGGGTGAGGCGCGGCAGTGCGGCGACCGCCGCGTCGAACGCGCGTCGATTGAAGGCGATCCCGATGGCGGAGCCCTTGCGCTCGTTGAGCTCGATCGAGTCGGCGAGCAGGCTGAGCGCGTCGTCGCCCCGACCCGCCGCGAGCAGGGTCGCGCTGAGAGCGGCAGAGGTTCGCGCGAGCCCCACGAGGTCCGCGAGTCGCTCTTGGTCCAGCAGCGCGGCTTTCAGGTGCTCGATCGCCTTGTCGAGGCGCCCGCGCTCGAGCTCGAGCCGCCCCATCGTCTCCGCGACGCGGGCGGCCTCGAGCGCGTCGCCGAGCGCGGAGAACACGCGGCGCGCGGCGAGGGCGTGGTCGAGCGCGCTCGACAGCGCGTCGTCCTTGCGACCGGGGCGCGCCGCGACGTGGAGCGGGATGCGCGCGATGAGGTGGTCCGTCTCGGCGAGCTCCCGACGCGCGACGGGATCCTCGTCGGCGCGCCGTTCGAAGACGCCTCTCGACTGCTGTAGCAGCGCCATCGCGCGCACGGGATCACCCATCCTCAGATACACGGCGGCCTGGTCGCTCAGGAGCCGAGTCGCTCGCGCGCCGGCGCCTTCGGCGAGGAGGGTCTGGCTCGCGTCGACCAGCACGGCCAGCGCGTCGTCGAGCGAGGCTGCGTCGCCGCGCTCGAGCTCGACGGCGGCGAGCAATCGTGCCGCCTCGACGTGGAGCTCGGGGTCGTCGCCCTGCGCGAGCGTGCGGCGGGCGATCTGGAGCGGCTCGAGCGCCGCGGCGAGGTCGAACGACGCCGTCGGCGCGAAGCCCTCGAGTCGGATGCGCCCGAGCGACAGGAGCGCGCGGACGCGGAGCGCCCGGGCGCGCGCGGACGCGGGCAGCCCGTTCGTCGCCTCGACCGCGCGCCGCGCCAGGGCTTCGGCCTCGGCGTGGGCGCCGAGCCCCGCCGCCTTCTGGGCCGCGAGCAGGGCACGCTCGACGCCGCGCGCGACGTCGCCCGCCTCGTAGAGGTGCTCGCTCGCTCGCGCGTGCGCCTCGGCCCGCGCCCCGCGGAGATCGACGCCGACCGTGGAGCCCACCGCTCGCGGGGCGGCGGCGGACGCGACCGGAGCCTCGGGAGCGCGCTCCGCGGCGCGGTCTCCGTCCGGTCGAGCGCGGCTCGCGGGCTCGGGATCAGCCGCCTGCGCAGAAGACACTTCGTGCATCTTCGTCTCTTTTGCATCCACGTCTAGATCGTACCCCGGAGAGGCGGGGCGGTCGTCGAGGGGCGCCGCCGCCGGCGACACCTCGCGCGGGCTCAGCAACGCCGCGGCGCGCTCGTGGAGCGATGCGCGCAAGGTCGGGAGCGTCGTCGCGCGGAGCAAATCGGCTTGCGCCGCATCCATCGCGAACGTGCCGCCCCCGCGATCGTCGAGCGCGAGCCCCGCGTCTCGCGCGAGCTGCAAGTGACCGAGCACCTCGGAGCGATCTCGTCCGACCAGATCGGCGAGGAGATCGAGCTCGAACGCGGCGCCGAGGACGCTCGCGGCGCGGAGGATGGAGCGCGTCTCGGGATCGAGCTCGCTGGTGGGGACGAGCCGCGGTTCGGGTGCGTCACGACGAACGATGGAGTCAGGTCCCTGCGCTCTCTCGATCGCCGAGACGAGCGACGCGACCGATCCCTCCGGAGCGCTCGCGCGGACACCGAGGAGGAGCGGGACGCGCAGCCAACCGGGACGCGAGACCACCGCCGTGAGCGCCTCGAGCGTCGCCTCGTCCGCGGCGTCGACCGCGTCGAGCACGACGACGGCGCGCCCCTTCGCGAGCCGGTTCACCGACGCGACGATGCGCCCGAGCGGAGACGGCGGAGGCGGCGCATCGCCGAGCACACGGCGCCCGAGCTCGAACACCTGGCTCCGCGCCTGCGCCACCAGAGGTCGCTCCGGCTCCCCCGAGAGGAAGGAGACGCGCTCGTCGAGGGCGATCAGCGGCCCGAACGACTCACGCGGTACGTCGCACGAGATGCGCACGACCGCCGCGGCGAGCTTCGGCGGAAGCGCGACCGAGGGGTTGCCGAGTTGGACCGTGATGCGCCCCTCCGCGAGCCGTCCTTCGATGTCGTCCACGGCGGCAGGATAGCGCGCTGTCCTCCGCTCGCGCAGCTCGCGGCGGGCGACGGTGCGCCGCGACGTAGCGTCAGCCGCGGCGCGCGCTCTTGATCAGCACGGGCTCGAGCGGCGCATCCTTGGCGAAGGGGCCGCCCGCGCCCGTGCGCACGGCCTTGATGCGATCGACCACGTCCATCCCGCTCACGACCGCGCCGAACACCGTGTATCCCCAATCGCGGTCGGTCTTGCCGCGATGGTCGAGGAACTCGTTGTCCGCGACGTTGACGAAGAACTGCGCGGTCGCGGAGTGAGGATCGCTGGTGCGCGCCATCGCGACCGTGCCGCGGGTGTTTTTGACACCGTTGTCCGCCTCGTTCGCGACCGGCGCGCGCGTCGCCTTCTTCTCGTAGGAGGCGTCGTAGCCGCCGCCTTGGGTCATGAAGCCGTCGATGACGCGGTGGAAGATCGTCCCGTCGTAGTGGCCGGCGTCGACGTAGGCGAGGAAGTTCTGCACGGTCTTGGGCGCCCGCGCCGCGTCGAGCGCGATGATGAAGGGACCGAAGCTCGTGTCGATGATGACGGTGGTGTCCATGGCCGGCGAGCCTAGCGCAAGGCCGGGCGCGCGGGAGCGCGATCCTCCGCGCGCGGAGCGAAGCGGACGGCGCTACTCACGCTGATTGCGAAGGAAGTCGGCGACCTCGGCGAAGCGCCCGTCGAGGAAGGCTCGCAGGTCGCCACGCACCTCGAGGTCGTCGAGGGCTCGACCCATGCAACGCAGCCACGCATCACGCATCGCCGCGCCGATCGCCACGCGGCCGTGTCGCATCCTCAGCCGAGGGTGACCGTGCACCGTCGAGTAGACGGCGGGGCCGCCGAGCCACTCGACGAGGAACGTCGCGAACCGCTCGCGCGACCGCGCGCTCACGCGCCCGTCCGGATCGAGCTCGTGCAGGCGGGCCAGCTCGGGCTCCTCCGCATCCATGTGATCGTAGAAGCGTGCGGCGAGGCGCCTCGTGGGCTCCTCGCCACCCAATCGGTCGAAGGGCGTGTCGCTCGCGGTCGGTGCCCAGGGCATGCGCGCCGGTTAGTCGAGCCGCGGCGCGCAGAGAAGACGCCGCGGCTCGAGCCGCCTCACCGGCACTGGTTGCCCTTGCACTTGAGGCCGTTCGTACAATCCTGCGGCCCGCGGCACTGCACGCAGGCCGTGTCGACGCAGAAATGGTTCGTCGGGTTCGTGTTGCAGTCGACGTCGGCCTGGCACTCCGCGCAGCGACCGCTCGAGAGGCACGCGGGGGCGGCGGCGGGACAGTCCTTCGCGGTGAGGCAAGCGACGCACTGACCGTCGCTCGACCTGCAGAGCGGCGTCGCCCCACCGCAGTCGCCGTTGCCCTGACAGAGCTTCACGCAGTGGCCGTCAGTGCACTTGCCCGCGTCGCCTTGGTCGTCGACGATGCACTGCACGCAGCGCGAGACGGCGATGTTGCAGATCGGCGCTGCGGCGCCGCAGTCGGAGTTCGCGAGGCACTGCCCGCACTGGCCGTGCGCCGGATCACAGATCGGCCTCGCCGCCCCGCAGTCCTGTGCGTTGATGCAACCGACGCACGCGCCCGTGTCCGGATCACAGATCGGGGTGTCGCCGTTCGTGCAGCTGCCCGGCCCGGCGCAGGCCACTTGGCACGTGTGCGTGGCCGGGTAGCAGGCCTTGCCCGTGCCACAGTCGCCGCTCGCGCCGCACTCGTAGCAGTGGCCCGTGACACAGAACGGCTTCGCGGCCCCGCAGTCGGAGTTGCCTGCGCACTCGACGCACCCGACCTGAGGATCGCAGGTGACCGTGCACGCTTGACCGTTGACGCGGCATCCGCCCGGGGCCGAATCGCCGGAGCAGGCGACGACGACGAGGGGAAGGAGCGGGAGCGCTGCGACGAGCCAAGCCAGCTTGAGGACTTTCGGCATGGGTTCCTCCGTGGATCGAGTGCGGTGCACGAGGCGCTACGAGCGCCCCCATGCTTCAAGCGATAGCCGCCAACGGCGCCTCGCGTCGAGAGGAGAGCGCAGCCTCGCGGCGCGCCCTTCCCACCACATGCGACCTCCTCCTATGCTCGTTCCGTTCCCAGCTCGCGTGAACGTCATGAGATCGATCGACATCGACAGCGCGTCGTCCTCCGAGGAACGCGCCTCCGCGCCCCAACTCGCCGAGGGACGCTATCGGTCCGTCTTCGAAGGAGCGCCGTTGCCAGCGTGGCTCGTCGATCGCGACAGCGGCGCGATCCTCGACGCCAACGCCGAAGCGGCGCGCGCCTCGGGGTTCGCGCGCGACGAGCTCTTGGCGAAGAACGCCCGGAGCCTCTGGCCGCGGCTCGCAGGCGCGGAGGCCGACGACGGCGCCGCCGAAGCGGCCACCTGGCTCCGTCGGAAGGACGGCGTCGAGGTGGAGGTGACGCTGCGCTTCAGCGAGCTGACGCTCGACGGGCGCGCCGTCCGAGTCGCGATCGCCACGCCCCGCCCCGCCGTCGACGAACGGGCGGACGAACGCGCGGCATGGCTCGCCGCCGCGCACGACGCGATCGTCGTGACGGACGTGAACGAGGTGATCCGTTACTTGAACCCGGCCGCGGAGCGCCTCTTCGGCGGCATCGGCGAAGGCGCCGTCGGCGCGCGCATCGGCGCGCTCCTCGCCCTCGAACCCGAGGGCGACGGGGCCGACGCGGCGGCCGAGTCGCCCTTCGCGATCGCGCTGTCGCGGGGGACGTGGAAGGGGGAGCTCGTGCTGCGGCCGAGCGGCGCGGGCGCGGGCGTTTTCGCCACCCGTATCACCCTCGTCCGCGACGCCACGGACACACCTCGCTCCCTGCTCGTGATCCTCTCGGACGTGACGGAGCAGCGGAGGCTCGAGCAGCAGTACGCGCGCGCGCTTCGGATGGAGAGCATCGGCACGCTGGCGAGCGGCATCGCCCACGATCTCAACAACGTCCTCGCTCCCATCATGATGTCCATCGATCTCGTTCGACTGGGTCCGATGTCGCGCGAGCTCGCGGAGACGATGGAGACCATCGAGGGGGCCGCGACGCGGGGCGCGCAGATGGTCAAGCAGGTCCTCTCCTTCGCGAGGGGGGTCGAGGGCGAACGCGCGCTCGTGCGCGGGGACGAGGTGCTGCGGGACGTCGCGCGGCTCGTGCGCGACACGTTCCCGAAGAGCGTGAAGCTCGCGCTCGACGTTCGCGCGGAGCTCTCTCCGCTCGTCGGGGACCGCGCGCAGATCCATCGGGTCTTGCTGAACCTGGCGCTCAACGCGCGTGACGCGATGCCCGAGGGCGGCACCCTGACGTTGAGCGCCGAGGAGATCGTCCTCGACGACGCGCCGACGCGGGAGAGCCCGGACGCGCGCGCCGGCCGACACGTCGTCCTCTCGGTCGCGGACACGGGCCGCGGCGTGCCCGCGGGTGCACGCGAGCACCTCTTCGAGCCGTTCTTCACGACCAAGGACGTCGGGCGGGGCGCCGGCCTCGGACTCGCGACGGCGCACGCGATCGCGAAGAGCCACGGCGGCTTCATCCGCCTCGAGAACGAGCCCGGGCGCGGGGCTCGGTTCAGGGTCTTCTTGCCCGTGGGCGCGAGCGCCGATCCGCCGGCGCCGGGCGAGCGAGGTCCGACGCTGCCGCGCGGCGGTCAGACGATCCTCGTCGTCGACGACGAGCCGTCGATCCGCAGCATCACGAAGCAGACGCTCGAGGCGTTCGGATATCGCGCGCTGCTCGCGAGCGACGGCGCCGATGCGATCGCGACCTACGCGCGCAACGAGGCGGAGATCGCGGCCGTCCTCACGGACATCAGCATGCCGATCATGGACGGCGCGACCACGATCCAGGCGCTGCTCCGCATCGATCCGAAGGTCCGCATCATCGCCGTGAGCGGGGTCGAGCGCGGCGGCAACGTGGCGCGAGGGCAGCCAGGCGTGAAGCGGTTCCTCGCGAAGCCCTTCACCGCCTCGGCGTTGCTCCGCGCCTTGGCCGAGGTGCTCGCGACCGAGGGTGACGAGGCGTGACGCACGGCGCGCGCCCGCGGCGGGTCGACGTCGCGCGTGGCGCCGGCGCGATGATGGTGACCCCGGGGCGCGCGGTCGTCGGGGTCGCGTTGGCGCTCGGGGGCTGTGCCTCGCGCGACGCGCCGACGCCGACGCCCAAGCCGCCGATCTCGGCCGAGGCGGGGCTCGTCGACGTGCCGCCGCGCGACGTCCTCGCGTACTCGCCGCTCCAGCCCGGCAAGGAGATCGAGCCCTCGCTGCCCACGGGGCTCGCGTTCTCCCACGCGGGCCGCGAGGGCTCGATCTCCTTGCCGGGCCGGAGCGGCGAGTACGCGCGGACGTGCCGCGGCGGCGCGTCGGCGAGCGCCGC
>CAYYKK010000260.1:9863-11178 GCA_964467935.1 uncultured Polyangiaceae bacterium | reverse complement strand
GCTCATCGGCACCTGCTCCTCGGCGTTCGACGCCGTCAGTTCACGAACGCGCGCATCTTCGTCTCGTGTTCGTCGAGGAGCTTCTCGACGCTCGAGAGGGCGTTCTCGACCGACTCCTGCACCATCGCGAGGACGATGTTCGCCGAGCCTTTGAGCGCGTCGTAGTAGCGCTGACGCTCGGTCGAGTGGATGAGCGACGGCGGATAGCCGGCGCGCATGAGGAGCAGGTTCATGAAGAGGCGGGCGACCTTGCCGCTGTCGGTCTGGAAGGGGAAGACGCGCAGCAGATCGTAGTGGGCGCGCGCGGCGATGCGGAGCGCGTTGCGGGTCTTCTTCGTCTCGGGCTCGTTCAACCAGTCGACGATTTGCCTGACTTTGTAGGCGATCTTGTCGGGGGCGGCGTACTCGTGGAAGTAGAGGCGATGCTGCGGGATGTCCTTGCGGTACTTCACCGTCTTGAGATCGCCCTCGCTCGGATGGAGGATGAGGTAGATCTTCTTGATGACGTCGATGGTGACGGGCAGACGCTTCTTGGTGCCGAAGTCGCGCACGAACTCGATCGCCTCCTTGTGTCGGCGGATCTCGTCGGCGGCGGGCTGGAGGCTCGAGTCGGGCACTTGGCCGGCCTCGAGCGGCGTGAGCCCGGTCTTGAGCTCCTCGAGCGTGTAGACGACGCCCTCGAGGGCGCTGTCGTGGTAGATCCACGACATGTCGAAGCTGTCGGTGTAGCGCTTTCGGAAGTCCTCCGTCTGCGCGGCGAGACGCTTCTCGATGCTCGCCGCGCGCTCTTCGATCGTCAGCGGCGCCGCGAGGCTGCGCACCGGGATCGGTAGGACGGGCGCGGGTAAGGCGGTCGTCGGGCGATCCGAGGCCCTTCGCACGAGCGTCAGCCCCTGTCCCTTCGGCGGGGTGCTACCCGTCGCGGCGCGCTTCGCCGGGGCGGGAGCGAGGCCCTTCGACGATGGACTGGACGCCGGCACGAGCCGCACGGGTCCCGATCCGAGGGCGCCTGGCTTCGTCATGCCCTTCTCGAGCGCGGGCTTGCCGCTCCGCGGCGGGGGCGGGATCGCCTGCCGAGGGTCGGACGGCTTCGTCGCTTTGCTTGCCGCGACCTTCGCCGCCGTGGCCCCCTTCGAGGAGGCTTGGGGCGGCGCGACCTTGGCCGCGGACGGCGACGGCTTGGCGACCTGCTTCGGGGCGACCGCCTTGGGGGGAGCCACCTTCGACGGAGCCACCTTCGACGGAGCCACCTTCGACGGAGCTCCCGTCGCCGAGGACTTCTCGGGCGCCGCTTTGTTGGCGGCCTTGCTCGAAA
>CAYYKK010000260.1:0-9763 GCA_964467935.1 uncultured Polyangiaceae bacterium | reverse complement strand
CAGCGGCCTTGCTCGAAACAGCGGCCTTGCTCGAAACAGCGGCCTTGCTCGAAACAGCGGCCTTGCTCGAAACGACGCCCTTGCTCGGAGCCTTCGGGGCAGCAGCCTTCTTCGGAGCAGCAGCCTTCGGAGCAGCAGCCTTCTTCGGAGCAGCAGCCTTCTTCGGAGCAGCTGCTTTCTTCGGAGGCGCCGCCTTCTTCTTCGCGGCAACCGCCTTCGCCGGCGCAGCTTTCTTCGGGGAAGAAGGTTTCTTCGGGGCCGGCTTCGCGGCCTTCACCGATCCCTTTGCGCCCTTGCTCCCAGCTCGCTTGTTCGCCGCCATGCTTCCGATCGATCCCCCGGCCAGCCTGCCCTACCCGGTCACTCAGATACGCTGCTAGCTCGGATACCGAGCAAGCTCAGCCTCAGATGGTACGCAGACGCAGAAAGAACGCAGTCTCACCAATGCGCACACCGAGCCGGGGCGTTTCCCGCTTCCCTGCCCGACGACGCGGCCCCCCAACAAAGCAACAAAACCAGAGGGAAGGCTCGATTGGCGGCCCCTCAAGACGGGTCGAGAGGGAGCCGAAACTCGCGCAAAGACGACAGCGAGCTTAGGCGCACCCTACTCCGGCGCCATTTGCTTCGTCAACCCATCTCGCGTCCGGGCACGAGTCGGCCAGGCGGCGCCGGGGTGCCGGAGGGGGCCGTCCGGGTCTGGCGCGGGGCCGTGGACGGCCATTCCGCGCCGCGACCCGCGGGGACTCAGGCGTCGATGTTGATGCCGAGGCGACGCCGCACGCTGAAGTACTCCTCGCTCACGGTGTAGAGGAGCAGCTCCTTCTGCCGTTCCTTGTGGGGCACGGCGGCGGAGGACTCGTCCGAGGCCTTGATCATCTCGAGCGCGATTTCGAGGTCGTTCGCGAGCAAGAGCCCCGCTCTGTCGGCGGTGAGGTCCACGCCGGCGACCCATTTCTTGAGGTCGATCGCGCCGGCCTGCAGGAGCTTCGTCACGAGGCTGGTCAGGAGGTCGCGCTGGGCGCCGACGACCGTCGACTCGAGGAGCGCCAGGTTCTCCGTGACCGGACCCTCGAGCTCGGGCTTGATCGGGAAGGCCGGGACGATCATCCGGATCGCCGCGAAGAGCCAGGCGCGGAGCCCGGTGCCCGTCGGGACCAGGTGACGGAGGTAGAGACCAGGCCGGTAGTAGGTGAGGTGCCGGCCCGCGATGAAGGCGCTCGGTTGCCCCGGGAGCTCGTGCGCCAGCGCCGCCGCGCCGAGCACGATCGCCGGCGTGTAGGCGTGGAGGAACGAGAGGCCGCCCGGATCCTCGGGGTTCTGGAACGTGAGGGGCGGATCCATGCCGAGGACGCCGCACGCATAGTAGAGCGTCTGCGACATCGGGTAGGGGTGCCGCACGAGGTCGAGCTGGTAGGCGATCTGGAAGCCGAGCGCTTCGAGCGGTTGACCGTTGCGCTTCAGCACCGCCGGCTGGATCAACGCGAAGATGCTCGTGACGAGCGGGTCCGCGTCGCCGTGCAGCAGCGTGGCCTCCCAGTCGTCGCCACCGAGCCGCGCCTGCGCCGCCGCCGCCGTGTCGGGCTTCATGCGGCGGTAGAAGCGCTCCTCGTCCGCCTCGGCGAGGTTCATGCACGAGAGCGCCTGGCAGAGGCACCACGCCGCGTCGGCGCGCTTCGACTCGGTGTAGAGCTTGCGCAGCAGTCGATAGCTCTCGGGCTTGAGCGGGTTCTTGCGAAGGATCGGGCGCTGGGCGGCGACGGCCTTCTCGAGGTACTGCGCCGGATCGCTCGCGTAGATCGTCGCCAAGAGCTCGTTGCGCTCGAGGTTGTCGGGGTCGAGCGTCTGCGCAGCCTCGAAAGCGTCGATCGCTTCGCTCGTCCAGCCGAGCTTGTCTTTGTAGAGCTCGCCGAGCTTGTCGAACGTGGCGAGCATGCGATCTCGATCGTTCGCGTCGGTGGCCAGATCGAGCTGGAGCTTGAGGAACCGCTCGACGCCCTCGTGGTCGTTCTTCTGCGCGCGCACGTCGAGCGCCTCGGCGATCGCCTTCTCGTTCTGCGGATCGAGCTCGAGCACCTCCTCGTAGAACTGGGCGGCGCGATCGAGATCCTCCATTTGGCGGGCGGAGACGATGGCGGCGGTGTGGAGGTACTTCGCCTTCTGCTTCGGCTCGCCGACCATCTGAGCGAGCTTGACGACGACGTCCACCAAGCGCGACCAGTCCTTCTCCTCGCTGTAGAGCTGCATCAGCTTGGCGAGGACCTTGCGGTCGTCGGGGCGCTCGTCGAGCGCGGCGATGTAGCTCTTGCTCGCGCGCGTGCGATCTCCGAGCTGCGCGGAGAGGATGTCGCCGATCTCCAGGAGCAGCTGGCTCCGGGCCTCGCCGGTGAGCGCGTCGAGGCGGCGCGTCTTGATGCGGACCACCTCCTCCCAGTCCTTGCGGGCTTCGTGCACCTTGCAGAGCACGTCGATGGGCGCGTCGGTCTCCGGGTTGAGATCGCTCGCCTCCGAGAGCGGCGAGATGGCGCCCTCGAGATTGCCGGACTTGAAGCGCGCCTCGCCGAGGCCGAGCAGCACCTCGGCGCGCGTCTTCATCCCGAGCTTTTCGTCGAAGCGCTCGAGCACGTCGGCGAACACCTTGTTCGCGCGCTTGGCGTCGCCGGCGTCGAGCAGCACCCGCGCCGCGCGGGCGAGCGCGTCGGGGTTGTCGGGCGCCATCTTCAAGAGCGTCTCGACGGTGCCGATCGCCTTCTCCGTGCTGCCGCTCTTCGCGAGCGCGTCGATGTAGCGCGTGACGATGCGAACGCCGTCCTGCTTGGGGAGCGCGTCGATGCGGTTCACGACGCTCTCGAAGGCGCGGGACGCCTCGATGAAGCGGCCCGCCTCGAACGCGACGTCGCCCTGGACTGTGAGGCCGACGAGCGAAGTGGGGTCGAGATCGATCGCCTTCGTCGCCGCCTCGACGGCGCGCGCGCTGTCCTTCAGCTTGTCGCGGAGGAGGACCGCCATCTCGCCGTAGAGGCGGGCCTTCGCGAGGTTGCCTTCGGCGCCGTCGATCTCGCGCGTCAGGAGCTCCACGGCGCTCGCCGCGTCGCCGCGCGCGAGGTAGGCGCCGCGGAGCGCGATGGCGGCGTTCGCGTTCGACTGGTCGGCGTCGAGCGCGGCCTTGTACCGCTCGATGGCGCCGTCGCGGTCGCCGTTCTCCTCGAGGATCTTCGCGGCGCGCATCCAGAGCTCGGCCTTCTGCTCGGGCTTCTCGGCCTTCGCGGCGAGCGACTCGACGGCCGAGAGGGCGGCCATGGCGTCGCCGGTCGCGACGCGGACGTTCGCGAGGGACTCGAGGGCGCCGCCGTGGTTCGGGTCGATCTCGAGCACGCGCTCGTAGACCTTCTGCGCCCTGTGGGGCGAGCCGACCTGGTCGACGAGCACGCGGCCGAGCTGCAACAGGAGGTCGACCCGCCGCTTGTCCTCGGAGACGATCTTGAGGTGCCGCTCGTAGAGCGACGCGACGTCCTCCCAGCGATCGAGCGCGCGGTAGTGCCGGAGCAGCGCGGTCATCGCGCCCTCGTGGACCGCGTCGATGGCGAGCGCGCGCTCGAGCGCCTCGGCGGCCTTCTCGTGGTCGAGGAACTCCTCGTCGTGGATGCCGGCGATGCGCTCGAGCAGGTTCACCTTCTGGCGCGGCGTCGCCGCGATCGCGAGCTGTCGCTCGAGGTTGTCGAGCAGCTCCTTGTAGCGACCCTGGCGGTTCAGGATGCGGTCGAGCCCTCGGAGCGCGGTGAGGAACCGCGGGTCGATCTCGAGCGCGGCCTCGTAGCGCCGCTGAGCCTGGATCAGGTTGTTGAGCTGATCCTCGTAGAGCTCGGCGATCTTGCAGATCGCCTCGACGCGCGCCTCTCCGCGGAGCGCCTCGGCGCGTCGCTCGAGGATCTTCGCGTAGCCCTCGTGGTCTCCGACCTGCTGGTAGATGCGCGCGAGCGCTTCGCAGGCCGCGTCGTGGCCGGGGTCCTCGGCGATGATCTGCTCGAAGAGGTCTCGCGCGCGGCCGGGATCGGAGAGCTTCGTCTCGAGGAGATCCGCGGCTTCGGCGCGGTAGTCGCGCGCCTTCTCGGGCGTCGGCGCTCGATCGGCGCGGCGCAGGATGACCTGACCGAGCTCCTGCCACTGCTGCGCGCGTCGATAGACGGAGGCCATGCCGGCGAGGGCGCCGTCGTGCGACGGCTCGACGCCGAGGACCGCCTGGAAGCACGGCAGGCCGAGATCGGGGCGCGCGACCTTGTCCGAGTACCACTGGCCGAGCCGCAGGAAGAGCGTGACCTTGGCCTCCGGCGGCATGCGCGGATGCGTCGAGACCTCCGCGAGGATCTGGAGGCTCTCGCTCCAGAGCTTCATGTCGCTGCCCGCCGCGCGCTCGAGATCGGCGGCGTACTCGTCGTTCTGGACGTCTTGCGCGAGCGCCTGCGCGAAGGCGAACACCCCCTGCTCGTGATCGTCGAGCTCACGCACGTAGAGGTGGCCGATCTGGTTCAGCGCGCGCGCGCGCTCCGAGTGCGACTCGCTCTTCTCGCTCCGCGCGAGCAGCATCTCGATGAGCTCCTCGTGCTTGCCGTGTTGCCGACGCAGCTCCTCGAGCGCGACCTCCGCGATGTCGTCGGTCGGGTCGAGCTCGCAGATCTGCCCGTACACTTCCTCGGCGCGCTCGCTGATCTTCCCGGCCTCGTAGATGCGGGCCGCGCGGAACATGAGGTTCTTCTTCGTCTCGAGGACCTCGGCGCGCTCGGCGCCCTCGGGGACGTCGATCTGATCGGCCGCGACGACGAACGCCTCGGCGACCTTGGCGTGCTCGATGCCCTGCTCGACGGCGCCTTCGAGGTTGAGCGCCGCGTCGTGGTCCGTCGGATCGGCGACGAGCGCGTCGACGCGATCCTCGAAGTCCTTCTGCGTCAGCGTCTTCTGGACCGTCTTGCCGATCGGCTCGAGCAGATCGATGACCTGCGCCACGTTCTTCGGCCGCGTGCCGGGCGTCTTGTGAAGGAGCTTCTGGACGAGGTCGTCGAGCGCGAGGCTGACCCAACCCTTCGGCGCCGCGGAGCCCGCCGTGGGCGGCGTCGCGGACAGGTGCAGCGCCGCGAGATCCGCGCCGGTGTCGGCGTTGAAGGGTGCCTTGCCGGTGAGCACCTCGAAGAGCAGCGCGCCGAAGGCGTAGAGGTCGCTCGCGGGCTCCGCCGCCTTGCCGCGCAGCACCTCGGGGGCGAGGCCGCGGACGCTCGAGGGGTGCGCGAACGAGGAGAGCGCGAAGAGCTTGTCGCTGCCGCCGTCGACCAAGAAGGCCTGGGATGCGCCCTGCGCGTTGCGCCCGACGATGACGTTCTCGGCCTTCACCGCGCCGTGAGCGAGCCGCGCCGCGTGGAGCGCCCCGAGGGCACCCAGGATGCCGCGGAGCAAGGGCTTGGCCTCGTTCACGTGGAGCGGCCCCGTGCGCGCGATGCGCGCCGCGAGGGACTGGCCGTCGGTGATCGCCGCATACGAGACGAAGGCGAGGCCGCCGGAGACGCCCGCTTCGACTTGGCTCGGCAGGTTCTCGTGCGCCACGCGACCGAGCAGTCGAGCGTGGGTCACGAACCGGTTCACGAGGTTCGGGTCTGCGCTCGCGGACAGCTTGAGGACCTTCAGCGTCCGATCCTTGTCGGCGCGCTTCGCGGCGTAGATCGTGGCCCGCGGCCCCTCGGCGATCTTCTTGACGATGGTGTGCTCGGCGAGCTCCGCGCCGGCCTTGAGCTCCGAGCCCACCGGGACGCCTGCGACGACCATCTCCTTCACGCGCGCGTCGACCTCCGCGCGGCTCACGACGAGGGCGTCGACGAGCGCGCTCACGGCGTGGCCCTCGACGCATCGATCGACCAAGGCCTTCGCGAAGGAGGCCTTCGACGCGGTGCCGCCCACTTCCTTCGGATCGAAGCGCAAGAGATCGCCCGAAAGCGCCATCAGCTCGTCGAGGGAAAAGAGGCGCTCAAGCTCACCGCGGACGATCTCGATCGACATGGTTCTCCTTCGATTCCCTCGGCCGCGGCGGACGCGGCCCTCGACGGCTCCGCGGCAGCCCTGCGTCTCGTTACCGAGTTGCAGATACTGCTGCGTCGCACTCATCCCCGCGCGGTGGCTCGAGCCCCCCGCGGGCGCGACATGCTATCGCTTGGGTCGGACCAGACGGAAAGGGGATTTCGTCGAGGGCGGGTCGGTCGAGGAGGTCGGGGCGGAGGACCTGCCAGGCTGGAAACTTGCCCATCCGACGCGCGCCGTGGCGTAGCTCGCGGGTCGTGATGTCGAAAAGCCCCTCGCGCCTGTCGCTGTTCGCCGAGCGAGTCCTGCCCATCGGGATCCTCCTCCTCGCGCTCGTGGGCGCGCCCGTCCTCATCTTCTCCCCCGAGGGGCTCCCCCGACTCCGTGGCCTCGAGCGAGAGCTCGGCAGCGTCGAAGAAGAGAACCGCAGCCTCGAGCGCGAGATCGACGAGCTCCGAGGTCGGGTCGACCGGCTGCGAGACGATCCGCGCGCCGTGGAGCAGATCGCGCGGGACGACCTCGGGATGGTGCGCCAGAGCGAGGTCGTCTTCCAGTTCGCGAAGAAGAAGAAGTGACCGCTCCGCGCGGGCACCGACGCGTGTGGTAACGTGCCGGTGTGACCGTCGAGCTCTCGCGGCGACTCCTCGCAGCCGGCGTTCCGTCCGCGGACATCGAGGCGGCGCTGTTCCTCTCGGTCGCGCGCGGGATCCCGATGGCGCGCGCGCTGATCGATCGCGGCGTCGTGAGCGAGCGCGCCCTCGAGGACGAGCTCTCTCGATGGGGAGGGATGCCACTGCGTCAGGTGAACGCGTCGTCGGAGCTCTGGGCGCGCCTGCCCATGTCGATGTGCAGGCGCCTCGGCGCGGTGCCGCTCCGAACGGACGGCGCGCCGGGGAGCGTCGAGGTCGCCGCGATCGATCCGCTCGATCCGCACGTGGGGATCGAGTTCGGCTTCCACCTCGGCGTGCCCGTGCGTGTGCAGCGCGCGACGCTCGGCGCGATCGAGGAGGCGATCCGGCGCCTCGAGCTCGGCGAGACCGAGGGGGCCACCACGACGCGCACGCGGCGACGGACGCCCGCGTTTCCGCACGGCGCGCCGCGCTCGAGCGTGCCGCCGCCGCCCGCCGAGGAGGTCCCGATCCCACTCGTGAAGCGGGTGAGCCTGCCCGCGCTCCCGGAGGAGGACGACGAGGTCTCGCTCGTGACGCCGCGGCCGTCGAGGACGATCGCGACCGAGGCGAACCAGCGAGCGGTCTCGTTCCCGTCGACGCCGCCGCCGCCCGGAGCGCCGATCGCGGCGCCGGTGCCGGCCGTCCCTCCCGTCGACGGACGGGCGAGCTTGCCGTCCTTCGGCACGAGACCGCTCGCACCACGGAGGACGCACACGCCCGCGCTCGGCTCGATGGTCGTCACCCCCCGCGCCGCCGCGCGCGGGGCGCCGACGCCCCCGCTCGGCACGATCGCCGCGGTGGTCGCTCCCACGGCGGAGAGAGCGGAGCCCGCGCGTGACGCCGGCCTCGGCTCGCCGAGGGTCGAGCCGCCGGGCCTGCCCGAGCCGCCTCCGTCCCCCGCCTCGCCGAGCTTCGCGATGCCTCCCCGCTCGACGACCCCGATCGCGGCCTCCACGCCGACGCCGGCGGCTTCCGAGCTCTTGCCCATCGAGGTCCCGCCTTGGGCGACGCCGTCCGAGGCGATGGAGGCGGGGTTCCGGAGGGCGTCGGGCGAGTTCGCGCTCGACCTCGGGGACGCTCGTTCCTCGGTCACGCCGATCGCCGAGCCCCGCGAGAGCGAGCCCCCTCCCTCGGAGGGAGACGCGAGCGAGGAGCCGACCCACGTGCGGCCCCCGCCGCTGGCCGCCCCCCGCATGCCGACGATGTCGCTCGAAGAGGCGCTCGACAGGCTCGGCGACGCGCAGGGCAGGGACGCCGTCGTGGAGACCGCGCTCGACGCGATGAGGCTGCTCGCGCCGCGTGTCGCGCTGTTCGTCGCCCGCCGTGACGGCTACCAGGGCTGGGCTTGCTCGCGGGAGTTCGGGGAGGAGGCGGCGTTGCGCGCCGTGGTCATCCCGCACAAGACGCCGAGTATCCTAGCGACTGCAGCTGCAGCTGGGTTTTATCTGGGTCCCGTCCCGAGCACCCCGGGCCACGCCGCGCTCCTCGCGCTGATGAGGCAGGTCGGCCCCGAGGTGGCGGTGAGCGTCGTGCGCGTCGCCGGCAAGCCTGCGATGGTGCTCATCGCGGAGGGCCTCGACGACTCGATGCGGGGCACGAAGGCGCTCGGAGAGATCGCCCGTGTCGCCGGCTTCGCGCTCGGCCGGGTCCTGTCCTCGCGCTGATCTCGTCCTCGCCGCGATGCTGTTGACTGGCGATCCGGTTGCCGGCGATGGGGCGTGCGGGCGATGGGGCGTGCGGGCGAACGATCAACCGTCGATGAGCAACCGCTCGAGCAGGAGCTCCGCCGCCCACTTGCGCGAGACGTGCGAAGGGAGCGGTGACGGCGTGACGGCGCTCGCGGGCGCCTCGAACCCTCCGGGAACGCCGACGCACAAGGGGCAGCCCGAAGGGCACGCGCAGCGCCGCAGGAGGAGCCGTGCGCGCGCGAGGAGCTCGGGGGCCTGCTCGTGGATGCGCCCGGCGAGGCCGATGCCGCCCGGCACGTTGTCGAACAGGTAGAGCGTCGGATCGAAGCCCGTCTCTGCGCCGTGCCGCGCGCTGCGCGCGCCGATCACCTCCTCCGTGGTGTCGCCGAGCGCCGCGTCCTCCAGCGTTTGGCCGATGTCGCGCGGATCGCACATGAGCGCGATCGTCGCCACGGTCTCGAGCGCCCGGAGGATGCCGCGCAGCCCCTCGATCGCCGCCGCTCGCCCGAGCGGCACGCCCCCGGCTTCGACGTCGAGGCACGCGCGTGCGGGCACCGTCCACCAGAAGCTCGTCGTGTGCATCTGGATGTCCGGGAGGCGGATCTCGCCGAACCCCGCGTTCTCGTGCGTGTGGAACTTGATCTTCTTGAAGCCCGTCACCTTCTCCACGACGCTCACTTCGCCGAGCCCGCCGAGCCCCTTGAAGAGCGGCACCTCCTTGGCGACGTCGATGATCGTCACCTTGCGGTTGGTCATCGCGGTGGTGAAGTAGTCCGGCTCGACCTTCGTCACGAACGCCTTGTGGTTTTCGTGATCGAGCCGCTCGACTTGGTACTGCTCGCCGTCGTGCTGGTAGATCGCCTGCTCGTGCAGCATCGTGGGCGTCGCGCGCCAGTCGAGCTCGGCGAGCGTGCGGCCCGTGCCCTTGTCGATGATGACGGTGTTGTCCCAGCCGACGCTGCGGAGGCTGACGTGGTTCGCTGGGTAGGCGTCGGTGGCCCAGTGAAACCGCCCATCGGCCTCGTGAACGACTCCATGCCCCGCGAGGAACGAGAGCGCCTCCTTCGTCTCTGGCGCGTCGAGGCCGCCGTAGGCTTCGCTCGCCGTGAACGGCAGCTCGAACGCGGCGCACTTGAGGTGCTGGACGAGGATCTCGGTGTTCGTCGGATCGATCCGGGCCTCTTCGATCGACCCGTCGAGCAGGTGCTCGGGGTGAACGGCCAGGTACTGATCGAGCGCGTTCGACGAGGTGACGAGGAGCGCGGCGCTCGTCTTGCCGCGTCGCCCCGCCCGCCCGAAGCGTTGCCACGTGCCGGCGACGCTACCCGGGTAGCCGGCGCACACGAC
>CAYYKK010000259.1:0-11225 GCA_964467935.1 uncultured Polyangiaceae bacterium | reverse complement strand
GGCGGGACCTTCGTCGAAGCGGACGCCGAGCCACGCGAGATCGTCCACGATCGCCGCCTCGGCGCCCGGCACCACGCGCGGTGCGTCGATGTCCTCGATGCGCAGGACGAGGCGCCCGCCGGCTCGGCGAGCGGCGGCCGCGCAGAAGATCGCGGCGGCAGCGCTCCCGAGGTGGAGCCGTCCGGTCGGAGACGGCGCGAAGCGGCCGCGAGAGGTCACGGCCTCGGATAGCGCGTCGAACGGCTTGCGCGCAAGCGCACACGCGGCTGGGCAAAGTCCTCGGACGGCGCTAAGACGCGGTCGAATGTCCCTCGCGAGCGAGCCCGCCGTCGAAGCCCAGGTTCCGCCGGCCGCGCGCGACGAGGACGACGAAGACGTTCCGCCGAGCGGGCCAGGCGACGAGCCGACCCGGTTTCGCTGGGGCCTCAACCTCGTCCTCTTCGCGCTGACCGTCGTGACGGTGTTCTTCGCCGGCGCGCTCTACGCTCAGCACGTGCCCGAGCGCGTGAGCCCCCGCGCGATCCTGGCGGTCCTGCCGCACGGCTGGCGCTTCGCGGTGCCGCTCCTCACCATCCTGCTCACCCACGAGTTCGGCCACTACTTCGCCGCGCGCCGACACGAGGTCCCCGCGTCGTTGCCCTACTTCATCCCGATGCCGCCGCAGCTCAGCATGTTCGGCACGATGGGCGCGGTCATCTCGATGCGCGGCCGCATCCGATCGCGCGACGCCCTGCTCGACATCGGCGCGGCCGGACCGCTCGCGGGTCTCGTCGTCGCGCTGCCGGTGCTCTGCGTCGGCATCGCCACGTCGAAGGTCGAGGTGATGCACGGCACCTATCTCCAAGAAGGGCAGAGCCTGCTCTACGTCGCGCTCAAGCGGGTGATCCTCGGCCCCATCCCCGACGGGAGCGACATGACGATGAGCCCCGTCGCCTACGCCGGCTGGGTCGGCATGCTCATCACGATGCTCAACCTGATCCCGGTCGGTCAGCTCGACGGAGGCCACATCGCCTACGCGCTGCTCGGCCCGAAGCAGGACCGCTACGCGCGCTGGGTGCACCTGTCGCTCCTCGGCGCATGCGGCTACAACCTCGCGCGCTTCGTCGGGCCGGTGCTCATCCACCATCGCACCGACGAGCTGGGCCAGGCCATCGGCAACAGCACCTTCTGGCTCCTCTGGTTCGGGCTGCTCTGGCTCATGCGACGCATGAGCGGCGTGAACCACCCGCCGACCGATCCGTCGACGCTCTCGCCGAAGCGTCGCGTCGTGGCGCTCGTGTGCCTCGCGATCTTCGTGCTCTTGTTCATGCCGACGCCGCTCGCCGAAATGGGCGGCTGAGCCAGGTTCCGAGCCGGTCTTCGAGCGGGCTCTTCGGGCTCGAGGGGCACTTCGAGGGGCACTTCGAGGGGCACTTCGAGGGGCAGAGCGTCCGTTCGACCGCTCAGGCCTTCGGCGGGAATTTCGCGCGCAGCGCGGCGCACACCTCGGGGGGTGCGTAGTGGCTCACGTCCCCGCCGTGGCTCGCGATCTCGCGCACGAGCGACGCGGAGATGAAGCCATAGTTGGCGCGCGTCGGGAGGAAGATCGTGTCGACCGTCGGATCCATGTCGGCGTTCGCGTGCGCGATCTGCAGCTCGTACTCGAAGTCCGTCGCTGCACGGAGACCGCGGACGATGACGCGCGCGCCGACCGCCTTGCAGTAGTGGATGAGGAGGCCGTCGAACCGCTCGATGCGGGCGTTCGCGATCGGCTTCGTCACCTCTTCCAGCAGCGCGAGTCGCTCCTCGAACGTGAAGAGCGGGCGTCGCGTCGGGTGCACGCCGATGGCGACGATGACCTCGTCGAAGAGGTTCGCCGCGCGCTCGATGAGATCGAGATGGCCGCGCGTCACCGGATCGAAGCTGCCGGCGTAGATCGCGACGATCGGGCTTTTCGCGTCGGACTCGGTGGGGCTCATCTCACTTCTTGGGCTTGGGGGCGGGGGGCGCCTTCGGCGCGGGAGGCGCCTTCGGCGCGGGCTCCTTCTTCGGCTGATCCTTGCCGGGCTTGGCCCCCGGACCCGCGGGCCCAGGGCCCTGACCCCCCGGCAACCCGAGCTGGAGACCAGGCCCCATGCCGGCGGGATCGCCGAGACCGGGCAGCTCGCCCTCGTTCAGCGGGGCGCCCGGAGCGCCCGGCTCGCCCGGCACCTGCTCGGCGTCCATTTCGTCCTCGATCTGCTGGAGGAACGTGTCGTCCTCGATCCACATGACGCGCCCGCCGTCCGCGAACGTGAGCCGGTAGTTCGCGAGGATGGGGCTTCCGATGATGCCATCGACGTCGAACTTGAGGCCCTTCTCGATGTCGCCCACGGGCGCGCCGAGCACGCCGGGGACGTGGCGAAGATCGAACGCGCCGAGCTTCATCAGCGGGACGACGCCTTCCTTGAGCTTCTGCTCCGGATCACCCGGGATCGCCTTCAAGTCCGAGGCGGTGATCCCCGCCTTGGCCCAGCCGTGCTCGTCGAGCGCGAGCGGGAAGCGCATCCCGCTGTCGACGAAGAGGGCGGCGCGCGAGTCCTCGGCCGCGCCGAGCGGCGCCGAGACGACCATGCCGCCACCGAGCGCGTAGAAGAGGTTCAGCCGCGTCGCGTTCGGCGGAGGGGTCGCCGCGTAGGTCCGCGCGACGAACTGGTGACCCGCGTAGTCGATCGTCACGTTGAGGTGACGGAGCAGGTTCACGCCGAGCAGCGCCTTGATCGGCGCGCCGAGCTCCTTCGAGACGCCCGAGAGATCCTGCGTGAGCGCGGGCACGTCCGCGACCTCGAGCCGACCGACGAGCCGCAACGAGATCCAGCTCGGCTCGGCGCGCGAGCTCGAGTCGATCACCACCTCCGCCATCCCGGTCGAGAGCATGGCCAGCGCCTGCTCGCCGTCGATCTCGACGGGGATGACGAGGTAGGGAGCGATCGGGCTCACCTGCGCCATCTCGACGGCGGCGAGCATCCCGCCGCTGGTCGCGAAGGGCGTGCGCCCCTCGCCGCGCCGCGCGAGGCCGGCGATCGCCTTCGCCCAGTCGTCACGCACCTCGGGATCGTTGAGCATGCTCTCGAGCTCGTCCGCGGCGAGCGAGAGATCGCCCCGGTACCAGAACGCGCGACCGCGGAGGCCCTGCGCCTCCGAGCCCGCGACGCCCTTCAACAGGCGGATGGTCTCGTCGTACTCGAGGCGCGCGAGCGCGACGCGCGCGCCCAGGAGCCGCACCTCGGGATCGCCCGGCGCGAGGCTCAGCGCCTTCTGGATGGCCTCGTGCGCGTCGTCGATGCGGGCCTGTCCGAAGTCCTTCTCGGCGCGCTTGAACCACTTCTCAGCCGCTTGCGGCCGCTCGGCCGTCGGCGACTTCGCCTCGGTGCAGCCGAGGAGCGGCGTCGTCGCGAGGGCGAGGCCGAGAGCGATTCGACCGACGACGCTGCGCGCGCGGCAAGAGAGAAAGGGAGCGGAGAAGGGCGACGCGCTGAGCTGCTTCACGAAGGTCCTCGCTGCGAGCAACGGGCTCGGGGCCCGGCCCCGTGTGAGCCGAGCGGTGGATACGAGTCGAAGGCGCGACGATGCCGCCGCGGTCGGTCGGGAGCAGAGGCTCCTACGACCCGAAGAGCAGATAGTCAAAATCCGGCGGGGGGTCGAGCCTCGTTCGCGCGCGCGGTCGTGCTTCGCCTCACTGGCTCGACAGCACCACGTTCCCCGTCGCGTCGCAGTAGGCGACGTGCGCCCACGCGGGCGTGTTCGTCATCGGGTCGGTCTCGCAGAGAAAGAAGTCTTCACACCCCTCGCAAGCGGTGCACGATTCAGCGGCGAGCGCCGGGCAGTCCGGCGTCTGGAGGTCGGGCTTGCACCCCGTCTTCTCCATCGACCGATCGATCATCACGGGCGTGCAGACCGGGCCGCTGCCTCCCGTCCCGGTGCTGGCGCTGGTCGTCGTGGCGCTCTCGGGGCAGTCCTCGACGCGCTTCCACGCGCCGGACACGCAGTCGTAGAGCGCCGCGCACGTCGTGTCGGTGCAGGATCCGCCGCGACCGATCGGACAGCCCCCCTCGGGGATCTGCCCGCAGAGCAGGAGCGCGTCCTGACCCGAACAGGCCGCACCCCCCGCGAGGACGACCCAGGTCGCCGCTGCCGGCACGAGCGCGAGCCATCGCCTGTGTGACCGCACCATCGCTGCGCCGCTGACGCTAGTCCTCGGCCCGCGGGCTGCCAATCGAAATGCCCCACGCGATCGGCCGCCTCGACGGACGCGAAAGCGATAGTATCGGCGGCCCATGCGCATGCGCCCCCTCGTCTTTGCCTTCGTCACGAGCGCCGTCACGAGCGCCGTCGGCGTCGCCGCCTGCTCCCAAGGCGCGCCGTCCACCCAGTCCCCCGACTCGGCGACCTCGGCCGCGAGCGGCGCAGTGACCCCAGGCGCGAGCGCGCCGACGCCCTCCGCGGAGGCGAGCACCCGCCCCGCGGCGCCGACGGACGAGTTCGCTGCTTGCAAGAGCGCGACGGGCAAAGGCGCCTCCGTCGACATCACCAACCCCCCGCCCGACGGCGGCGTGGTGATGAACAACGCGCAGACGGCGGGCGACGCCGGCGGCAGCGATCGCACGTCGAAGATCATCGACGTGGTGATGCAGAACCGCGACAAATTCCGGTGCTGCTTCGATCTCTGGGGCAAACAGAACCCCGGCAAGGAGATCAAGATCGGCTTGAGCCTCGAGCTCAAGCCCTCGGGCGAGCTGCGCAGCGCGGCGTTCAAGCCCGACGAGACGCAGCTCAAGGATCCGACGGTCGAGAAGTGCATGGGCGCGGTCGCCGGATCGCTCTCGTTCCCGGAGTCGCCGAGCGGCAAGGACACCACCTACATCCACCGGTTCGTGTTCAAGTCCCACCAATGAACCGCCCCCTCGCGCGGCAGCTCCTCCGGTCCGCGCTACCCGAGCTTCCTTGAGCGACGCCCCCTCTCCCCTCCGAGCCTCGGTGTCCGGACGGAACGCCTACGCGGACCTCTTGCGGGACACGCGCGGCTTGCGGCGCGAGCAGCAGCAGGCACGCGACGCCTGGTTCGCGCGCCTCGCGGCCGACAAGAAGGACGAGATCCTCTTCGAGCTGGAGATCCTGCTGAAGGGGCTCGCCTGCTTCGCGAACCCGCGCAACCACCCCGGCTCGGGCCGGCGGCGCACGATCGTGTCGCTCGACTTCAAGGAGCACCTCTACCACGCGAAGGACGGGATCCTCCGCATCGTCCAGCTCTCGCGCGTCCTGCTCGGCGAGCGCGACCGAGCCTTCGTGTTCCACCGCTACCTGGAGACCGTGCTCCCCGAGGACAGCGCGCGCAACCGACTCCTCAACAACGCCCTCTCGCAGGAGACACCCGAGTCGAGCCTCTTCGTCCTCCGCCACGGCCTCACCAACTTGGTGGAGGTGACGAGCGGCCTCTTGCGCCTCAACCGCATCAACTTTCGGCTCTTCTACGCGCAGCTCGCGGCGGCGATGCGCGAGACGGCGCTCTCGGCGTTCTTCAACCCGCTCGCGGCGCTCGAGTTCCGGCCGGAGTTCGACCGCATCTCGTCCTCGCAGGTGCTCGAGCTCATCCAGAACGTGCCCGGCGAACAAGCCCATCGCCTCGTCGCGCTCACGTTCCTCTCGCTCTTCCGGATGCTGCGCTACTTGAGGTTGCTCGACGCGATCGCGCTCGACCACTCGGACAAACGCGTCGGCGGCCGCGCGTTCCTCGTCCTCGCGGTGCTCCGCAGCGACGCGCGCGCTCTCTCGAACTTCCTGCGACGTCGCGCCGGCGGGCTCCTCGCCGAGAGCTACCACGACGATCTCCTGCGCGTCCCGGCGTCGGAGATCGCCGCGCGCCACGACGAGCTCTTCGCCGAGGGTCACAGGCTCATCGCGATCAAAGCGGCCCTCACGGGCGTGGCGGCCAACCTCCGCATCGAGATGCGCCGGACGTTCGAGCACGATCTGCCGCCCGTCGAGGTCGCGACGCCGGAGAACGAGCTGCGCGCGCGCGTGCGGGAGGTGACCAAGAACCTGCGGCCCGCGCTCTTCAACGCGATCCTCTTCTTCGGCAAGTCCCTCGGCGCGCGGGTCGAGGAGGGCGTCTTCGACGATCAGGCCGCCAAGCGCGCCTCGAGCGAGCGGCTCCGGCGCGACATCTGGATGTTCGCGCAGATCGCGCGAGCGTTCTCGCAGAAGGCGCGCCACGTCGACCCGTCCCTCGACCAGTGGGGGAAGCGCTCGACGTTCGCGTTCGTGCGCGAGTTCCTCTCCTACTTCCGCTCGATGGGCTACCCGCTCTTGCGCGTCGGCGACTACCCGCGCTTCGACGCGTTCATGCAGGCGATGGGGGCGCTCGAGGACACCGATCTGCTGGACCCGACGCGCCTCCTCGCGGCCGTCGAGGAGGCCGAGGCGTTCTACGCGTTCCTCACGGAGCTCTTCGACCGCATCTCCCAGCGCGATGAGCTCTCGGGGGTCCCCTTCGACAAGCAAGCGGCCGCCCGCGCCCTTCGGCTCTACCTCGGCGACTGACGGCGCAGCCGAAGCGCCCGGGCCGAGGCCGGCGGTCCGCGCCGCGGGAGGCGAGTCGCGCCCCACAAAGCACGAAAAGTGGCGTCACCTCGGATGTCCGGGTGAGCCACTCTCGATGCCCCCAACGTTCGAAAAAGAAACGTCTTCAGAGGGAAGCAACCGACCAGTCGCGGTGAACGAATGCCGCGTCGGCAAGCTCCGCATGGCCTCGTTGGTGGGCGTGCCACCGAGCGGCTCCCCGGGGCCTTCGACCCGAGTTGCGCGCCCATTCGGTCGGCACGTTCGCCCACCGCCCCGCCTCGGCCGCAGCGCTCTTCAGCGACTGCGCATCGGCGAGAAACGAACCGCGGAGCTCACCGCGACTGGAAGGAGCTATTCGGACTCGTCGTGCGAGCCTACCGCAGGGGCAGGCGCCGCTGGAGCCGGCGCAGCCTTGGCCTTTCGCGGCGCAGCCTTGCGCTTCGGGGCGGCCTTCTTGGCGGCCTTCTTCGGGGCGGCCTTCTTGGCAGCCTTCTTCGGAGCGGCCTTCTTGGCGGCCTTCTTCGGAGCAGCCTTCTTGGCGGCCTTCTTCGGAGCGGCCTTCTTGGCGGCCTTCTTCGGAGCAGCCTTCTTCGGGGCGGCCTTCTTCGCCTTCGCGACCTTGGCAGCCTTGCCAGCAGCCGGCTTCTTCGCCGACTTGGTAACCTTCTTCGGGGCCTTCTTAGCAGCGGTCTTCTTAGCAGCCATCTGTGTCCTCCTGAGTGGCGCCCGCGACGCCTGGATCGACGCCGGGGCAACAGATGTTGCACGACGTATATTGCCACGCATGGGCATGGTCAAGGAAAAATTTTCGCCCCCCCCTCAGATGCCCCCAAGAACTGCCCATCCAGGTCCGCAAGCATTGCACAGGTTGAACGCGGGAGCAGATGGGGAAAATTCGCCTTGACAGAAGCTCTCAAAAATTTTGCTTGCTTCCTCCTTGCTTCCATGCATCCGGACCCCTGGATTCCACGGTCAACGGAACGCGAAACCCCTACGATTCTGCGGGAAATCTCGTTCGCGCGTGGGGCACTCGAACCCCACCGAAAAAGCGATTGACAATGACGGTCGCGTCGGGGATCGCGCGCCTTCGAGCACGCCGCGCGCGTCGTTCGAGCCCCCCCGCGAAGGGGTCGCGCGAGGGGTCGCGCGACGGGTCGTCGGGGGGGTTCGGCGGCGCCGAAAAAAAATCGATCCGAGGTGCGTCGTGGAGGCTCGAGGCATCCCCTACGCCCCCCATCGAGGGCGCCCACGACGACGTCGCGTCACCTCACGCAGCGCTCCTCCGGCGCGCCGCTCGGAGATGTCTTTGGGTCGGTTCCGTTCGCGCCCCCTTGAACCGCAGCGGGTGCGTCCTGTAGCTTCGCGCTCGCCGTGACCGGGTCGCGAAGACGCGGGCGGCCGAGCGGGGCTCACGCGAGCCGGCTCAGACGAGACGTCCGGGGGCGCCCGCCCTCGCAAGGAGGATCAGCATGCTTCTGAGTAGAGTCGGCGGCCTCATGTTCGCCGTAACGCTCACCGCATCGCAGCTCGCGGGCTGCGGCCCGAGCCAAGACGAGTTCGACCAGAAGGTCCGCGAGATCGAGAAGCTGAAGACGGCGCTCTCGGCCGAGCAGGAGCAGAACAAGAAGGCGCAGCTCGAGCTGTCGGACGCGCAGGCGCGCATCGAGCAGCTGAAGGAGCAGCTCAAGAACGCCGGCGTCGACATCTCGAACCTCAACGCGAACCTGGAGCAGCAGGCGCGGGCGCTCGAGGACTACAAGAAGCGCGCGGAGCAGCTCGAGGCGATCCGGAAGAAGTTCGAGCTCCTCAAGCAGAAGCTCGACGCGCTGACGAAGCTCGGCCTCAAGGTCGTCATCCGCAAGAACCGCATGGTGATCCAGCTGCCGGGCGACGTGCTCTTCGACTCGGGCCGCGAGACGCTCAAGAAGGACGGCAAGGACATCCTCGGGAAGGTCGCGGAGGTCATCCGCAACGACCCGGGCCTCGCCGCCCGCACGTTCCAGGTCGCGGGTCACACCGACTCGCAGGCGCTGAACGGCGGCCAGTTCAAGGACAACTGGGGGCTCAGCGCCATGCGCGCGCGCGAGGTGCTCACCTACCTCATCGCGCCGGTCGACAAGGGCGGCGGCGGGCTGCAGCCGAACCAGTGGTCGGCCGTCGGCTACGGCGAGACCGACCCGCTCCAGTCGAACGACACGGCAGAGGGCCGTCAGGCCAACCGTCGCGTCGAGCTGGTGGTCATGCCGAACATGGACGAGATGATGGACCTGAAGACGCTGACGAAGTGATCGCCGCGTCCGAGCAGCGGGTCGGGCGGGTCGGGGCCATCGACATCGGGACGAACTCGGTGTTGCTCCTCGTGGCCGACGTGTTCGCGGACGCGCAGGTCACCGAGCGCGAGGTCCAGCCGAGCGAGCCCGGGGAGCGAGACGGCCGACGCGTCTCGCTCCGCCCCGCGGTCGAGCGGGCGACGATCACGCGCCTCGGACAAGGGGTCGACGAGAGTCGTGCGCTCGCGCCCGAGGCGATCGACCGCACCCTCGCCTGCCTCGCCTCCTACGGCGAGGAGCTGCGGGCGCTGGGCGTGACCGCGCTCGACGTGGTGGGCACGAGCGCGATGCGCGACGCGCGCGGTGCGGAGGGCTTCCGCGCGCAAGCACGCGCCCTGCTCGGCGTGGAGCCGCGCGTCATCGCGGGCGACGAAGAGGCGCGGCTCACGTTCGCCGGAGGCCTCTCGGGGATCGCGCTCGCCGGTCCCGTGTCCGTCTTCGACATCGGAGGCGGCTCGACGGAGCTCATCCGCGGGTCCCTCCCGTCGAAGGTGGTCGAGGCCGCAGTGAGCGTCGACGTCGGCAGCGTGCGGCTGACCGAGCGACACGTGCGCCACGATCCACCGACGGCGGAGGAGCTGGCGCGATGTCGTGCCGACATCGAGCGAGCCCTCGACCTCGCCCCTGCCGCGGCGCTCGCCGGGCCGCTCGTCGGCGTCGCGGGGACCGTGACGACGATCGCCGCGATCGCGCACGAGGTCGATCCCTACGACGCTTCGAAGATCCACGGCGTCGAGCTGACGCTCGATCAAGTCCGCGACGTGACCCAGAAGCTCGCCGATCTTCCGCTCGCCGAGCGCGTGAAGCTCCCAGGACTGTCGCCCAAACGGGCGGACGTCATCGTCGCGGGCTCGCTCCTCTGCCAAGCCATCGTGGAGCGAGCTGGCGCGCGTCGCCTCCTCGCCTCGGATCGGGGCGTTCGCTGGGGCCTGGCGGAGCAGCTTGCGGCTCGGCTCAGCCCCTGAACGCGCATCCCGCTCCCGCGCGCATCTTGCCGACATCCATGATGGAATCGGCGTCCGGTGGGCCTCGGAGGGGGCAAAACGGGTTTGACAGCCCCCCCGGCGCTTAGTAGAGTGCGCCCGCCTGGCGCAAAAGATTTGGGGTGGGACGGAGCTGCCTCCGCCCCACCGGAGACCGAGCCCAAGAGCTCGGCCTTCGAGCAATGCGAGCCTCGATCGCATCGGTGCTCTCGCCTTCGGAGAGGTCACCGCGCGGGGCGCCAGGCTGTTCCGGTGGGCTCCCAACCCACCGATTCTCGGACGAAGTCGGTTCTCTGCGGATGCGAGGCGAATCATTCGCTCCTCGCGTTTTTTTCTTTCCGCGCGACGTGCCTGCCCCCTCGACGGGGGTGGGTGGCCGAGTCCGAGCTGCTGGATGGAGATGCCGTGATCGATCGTAGCCCCAGGTCCCGAACCGCCCCCACCCCGAAAGCCACGCGGGGAGCTGCTCCACCTCGCGCAGCGCAGGGCTCCTCCCGGAAGACCGCTCGCTCGTCCGCGTCCCCCTCCCCCTCCTCCGCGTCGTCCTCCTCTCCTTCCAAGGCGAGCACCGCTTCCAAGGCGAGCACCTCCGTCTCCGGCTCGGTCTCGGGCGAGCAGGCGCGGGTGAAGGGCGGAATGAATCGAAACGGCAAGATGTTGCCTGCTCCGTCGTCGGTTCCCTCGGCTCGCGCGACGGGCGGCTCCAAGTCGGTGCCCCCCGCGGCGTCCGCAGCCGGGAAGACCCCGCGATCGGCGGGAAGTGCCCCGCCGCCCAAGTCGACCGGAACCACGCCGCCTCCGAAGAGCGGCTCGGTCCCTCCCACGCAGAAGTCGGTGGCGAGCCCTCCGCCCGCCGAGGCTCCGCGTGAGAAGTCGACGCCCAAGGAGGTCCCCCCGATGCCGGCTCGTCCGGAGATGCAGTTCAAGGTCGGCGACAAGGCCGTCTATCCCGCGCAAGGCGTCGCGGAGGTCGTGAACATCGAGGAGAAGGACATCGCGGGCAACCGCCAGCGGTTCTACGTCCTTCGCATCCTCGACACGGACCGGAAGATCATGGTGCCGGTCAGCAACGCGAGCGCCGTCGGCCTCCGTCAGGTGATCTCGGAGCAGGAGATCCGCGAGATCTTCGACATCCTGCGTGAGCGCACGATCGCGTTCGACAACCAGACGTGGAACCGCCGGTACCGCGGCTTCATGGACAAGATCAAGACGGGCTCGATCTACGACGTGGCCGAGGTGCTGCGCGATCTCTACCGCCTGAAGACGGACAAGCAGCTCTCGTTCGGCGAGCGCCGCATGCTCGACACGGCGCGCTCGCTGATCGTGAAGGAGA
>CAYYKK010000258.1:0-11263 GCA_964467935.1 uncultured Polyangiaceae bacterium | reverse complement strand
GCGTCGCCTCGCGCCTGCTCCGGCGCCATGTACGCGGGGGTCCCGACGATCGCGCCTGCGCCCGTGAGCTGGAGATCGTTCGCCGCGGCCACGCCGAAGTCGAGGAGCTTCGCCGAGATGGAATCGTCCGCGGGCGTGGGGGCGTCGACCCCATCGTCGAGACGCGCGCCCGGCCGCAGCGTCCCGAAGCTCGACGTCGGGCCGGACGCGCCTGGGCCGCCGCGGTCGTACGTGAGGAAGATGTTCGACGGCTTGACGTCGCGGTGGACGACGCCCGCCGCGTGCGCCGCGGCGAGTGCGTCGGCGACTTGGCGGACGACGTCGATCGCTTGGCGCAGGGCGAGCGGGGCGCGCCGTTGCCGCGCCGCGAGATCCTCGCCCTGCAGCCACTCCATCGCGACGAACGGCGAGCCTTGCGTGAAGCGCCTGCCCTCGTCGTCGACGTACGGCCCCTCGAGCGATCCGTACGCGACGACCTTGACGATACCGGGATGAACGATGCCAGCGAGCACCTCGCCTTCGCGTAGGAAGCGCTCGTGCTCCCCGCCGTCGGCGCCGGCATCGGCGAGCACCTTCAGCGCGACGGGGATCCCCTGCGCCTCGTCGCTCGCGAGGTAGACCACGCCGGCCGCCCCGCGACCGACCTCGCGCTCGATCGCGAACCGCCCCGCGAGGAGCTCCTTCTCCGCCGGCTTCATCACCCTTGGCGGAGGTTATCGAGGTAGCGCCCTCGCGGGAAGCCGCTCGACCACGGGCGCGCCCGATCGAACCCCCTTCCGGCTGCCCGGCCGATCCCGTAGCGTCTGGGGCGATGCTCGAACGCGTCGCGGTCCATCAGACTCGCCTGCGAACGCCCGGCCTCGGGCTCGATCCGAAGGGCGTCGCGCTCGGAGCGAAGGGGCTCGTGCTCTTGCCGAGCCTCGACCGTTTGGTCGGCTTTCTCTCGCTCTACACGCGCTCGGGCTCGCTCGAAGACATCCTGCGGACGCTCACGGTCGAGGTCGTGAAGTCGAAGCTCGGGGCCCGCGAGGTGACGCTCACGTTCAACGCCGAGAGCAGCGATCGCATGGATCGGATCGCCGAGGTCTCGCGCCTCGCCGGTGGCTCGACGTTCACGGGGACGAGCCGGCACTTCGTGCAGTATCGCGACGCGGCCGCGCCGTTCGGCTACGACATCGGCGAGATCCTGCCGGGAGACGGGCAGCTCGCGCTCTACCACCAGAGCTTCTCGCAGACGTACGCGACCGACCGAAAGGTCGAGGTGCGCTCGCTCCTCTTGCGGCTCGAGCCGCAGGTCGATCCGTCGACGTACGAGGAGCCCGGCGCGAAATGGATCAGCGCGGAGCACGGGCTCGGCCCTGCGCTCATCGGCTACTTCCTTCGGTCGGGCGTCGACGCCGAGGTGGGGCTCGCGGAGTGGCCGCCCGAGTCGAGCTTCGACGACGGACCGATGCGCCGCTACGTGTTCCGGGTCGCGGAGATCCCCGCGCGCATGATGCCGCTCCTCACGCGTACGCCGGGCATCTCGGTGTACAACCCGGCGGGCGACGGCGTCGGGGTCGAGATGGGGTTTCGTCACCCAGTGAACCTGCGGGCGTGCCCCGTGTTCGGCGCAGCAGGGCTCGTCCTCTTCCGCGGGCGCGGCCTCGATCCGCTCGAGCTGCCGAAGCTACCGGCGCTCGGCGCCGTGCAGGGCTTCGCGCGCGTGGAGCTCCGAGACGAGAGCTCGCTTTCGCGCGTCACGGCGGTGCGGACGTGTGTTCCGAGCGCCGTTTCGCTCGCGCTACGGCTGCTGCCGAGCACCGATCCTTGGCGCGGCGTGACGGCGTCGTGGGTGCGCCCGGAGGAGCTCTTGCTGCTGCGACGCATCGCGTACGTGCTGGGCCCGGAGACGCTTCGACGCGCGACGGTCGCGTTCACCGAGCTCGGCGCGTTCCTCCGCCACCCGAGCGGCATCGAGGCCATCCCGGTCGGAGAGTTCTTCCGCGAGGTGCACCCCGGGCTGTTCATCCCCGCGGGGTTCGATCCGCTGCCTGCGGTGTCACCCGAGGTCCTCTATCGCTCGCTCGGGGCGCCTTCGGGACAAGTCCTCTTCGTCGGTCGCGACGCTCGCATCGTCGGCGTACCGGGCGCCGCCTTCGTGCCGCTCGAGACGGCGCTGCTCGAGGCGCAGTCGTGGGCTCCGCTCCCGTCCGAGCCGCTCGAGCCGGCGCTCGCGACGTCGCCGCCCGAGCTGTTGCTGGAGTCCCCCGGGTTCCGTCCGCTCCGCGACGTAGCGCCCCCCGAAGGCGTGACCGCCGACAAGGCGCTCCCGCCGCCCGCAGCGCCGCCCACCGAGGGAGGCTGAAGGGGTGAGCGAGAACCTGACCGCGCGGCTCGAAGCGCTCGCGCACGGCGTCCTCGGGCCGCTCGTGCTCGGCGGGCCGATGCACCTCGTGCCGCCGATCGGGCCTCGGCTCGCGCTGCGGCTCGCGGGCGATGGCCGGCGCGTCGTGGACGACGACCTGCGCACCAAGATCGACGTCGCGCGCGTCCGACAGGCCCGGCTCCTCGTTCCGATCGACGTCCTGCCCGATCCCAGCGTGGAGGATTGGGCGCTCGTCGCGGGGCTGAACGATCTGTTGCAGGCGACGAACCACCACATCTCGGGGCCCTTCACGCGCTCGCGCCACGAGGCGCTCGTCGCGAGCGTGAACCAGCTGCTCGACGTGGTCGGCCCGCCGCGCACGGTGCTGGCAGCGGTCGCGCGCCACACGATGTTCGCGAAGGCGCTCGAGATCGTGCGCACGGACACGCGCGTTTCGTGGTGGGCCGGGAGCGCGAGCTTTCGTGGCGAGCCTCCGGCGAAGCGACTGCTCTCGTGGCGAGAGGTGCGTCGGGTTCACGTCGAGCCGCACTCGGTGCGCGTCGGCGAGATGACCGAGGGCGTCGCGGCGCTCTCGGCGGACGCGTGGAACGCTGCGCTCGCGCTGTGGCTCACGCGCTCGCCGCTGACCGATCTCGCCGAGCTCCCGCGTCATGCACCCGTCTTCGCCTGGTCGCTCCCGACGCTCGCGCTGCTCAAGAGCGCGCAGGGCAGGGTGCTCGCTGCGCGCGCGCTCTCTCGACACCCGAGGCAGGTGGTCGAGGCGGCGCTGGAGAAGGCCTTCGCGAAGATCCCCGCGGACGCGCCGGTGCGGCCGCTGGTCCAAGGCTTCTCGGAGGAGGCGATCGCCCGCATCCGCGGCGCCGCCGACGAGTCGCCCTCGAAGAAGGCCTCGTAGCGAGCGTCAGGCCGGCCGCCCCTCGAGCGGAGGCTCCTCGGTCACCCCGGCGCGCCTCAGCTGCGCCGCGAGCCGCTCCTTCATCTTGTCGTGGAGGCGCTGCACCGTCCGCTTCGAGACTTGCAGGGTCGCAGCCGCTTCGTCGAGCGTCGCGCTCCGACGATAGAGCGCCTCGAAGAGGCGGTGCTCGTCGTCGGGCAGCTTCGACAAGAGATGGCCGAGCTTCGCGTGCCCCTTCGCGTACGCGTCGCGCGCGGCGACGGCGTCTTCGCCCTGCGGCGACTCCGACGCGGTCTGGTGTGCGACGAGCGCGCCGGCGAGCATCGCCGCGGCCTGCTCACGGAGCCATTTCACCGTGCGGGCGCGCACCTTCTCGGGAGTGTCCTCGAGCGCCGTCTCGAGGTCGACCTGCGCGGGAGGAGTCATATCGGAGCCGAGCTCGCGCTGGATCGCTCGCTTCACGGCGACGCTCACGGGGTCGAAGACCTCGTTCGTCGCGGCGCGGATCATGGCGCCTCGGATCCGCTTGAACGCGAAGATCTCGAACGGGATCCCGCGCCCCTCGTCGAACGCGCGCGAGGCGTCGACGGCCGCCTCGTTGCCGATGGAGACGAGGTCGTCCACGGAGAGCTCGGGGAACTTGCGGTGAGCTCGGTGAGCCAGGAGGGTCACCGTCTTCGCCACACGCTCGAATCTTCGCTGCTCCGTGGAGCGACCTCGCTCGTTCGGGCCGGGCATCAGCCTCGCACCTTTCGTGGCGCGGGGCTCTCGACCTCCGCCGGCTTCTTGCCGTCGGCGTCCGGGCGAACGACGTCTCCGCTCCCGCCAAGCATCGGATCGGACTCCAGTTGGCGGAGGATGCGCTGCCCGTCGGGGTGAGCGTAGAGCAGGTCGCCGAGGGTCGCGCGGATCTCGGCGAGGACCTCGTCGGGGACCAATCCTTCGTAGCCGTCGAGGGCTTCCTCGAGCAGGTCCTCGACCAGCTCGTCCTGGGTGCGGTCGGGGTTCATCGGTGGGCCTGTGGTTTGGAGCATAGGGGCTTCCTTTCGGCCGACCTCCCAAAAAACGACGTCGCACGAGCGCGGGGGCGGGCCACGAGAGTGGAGTCGAGGTTCTTCCCTCGACCTGGCCAAAAAAGATCGCCCGTCGGCTCAGCGGAGCGTCGTCTCGCTCCGGGCCTGCGACGGGGACGGGCCGAGGGCGAGATCCCGACGCCGCACGAGGTGACCGTCGCACACCGCGGCCGCCCGCGTGAGCACGCCCTCGAGCTCCGCGTCGTTGCCGGGCCAGGTGTGCTCGCCGAGGATGCCGAGGGCCGCCGCCTCGATGCCCAGCGGGCGGCCGTGGAAGCGCGCGCCGAGGGCGCCCAAGCACGCGAGCGCCAGCGCGCGGAGATCCTCGGCTCGCGTGGCCAACGTCGGGAGCGCCACGAGCCCGTCGCCCACTCGGTCCGCGAAGCGCTCATCCAGCAGATCACGCGCGACGAGGACGTCCACGGTCTTGGCTACGACGACGCACAGCCGCAGGCGCTCGTCGGCCGCCGCGCCGATGTAGCTCTGCACGAGCTTCGGGAGCAGCTCCGGATGCAGGAGCACCAGCGTCCCGCCTCGCGCGCGTGCGATCGGCGACGCGTCCGAACGCCACAGCATCAGATCGGTCAGCTTCGCGTTCGCGCCGTCGGCCATCACGAACGGCCCTGAGGGCGCTGGGCCCGCGAGGTGGAAGTGCGCCGCGTACGCGAGCGCGTCGATGCCGGGCGCCGTGAGGAGCGTCGCCGTCGCGCCGCTCGCCGCGAGTGAGTCGACGCGCTCGATCGCCGTCCGCGCGGCGGGGCTGTAGTTGGCGACTCGCGCGGGGCGCGCGGTGACGGCGAGCAGGTCCTCGATGCGCTCCGCCGCGAGCGCGAGCTCGCGCTCCAGCGCCGCGGCGCGCTCGAGATCCTTCTCCGAAGCCTCCCGCGCTGCGGACTCGCGCTCCCACGAGCGTCCGAGCTTCGCGGCTACGGCGACCACCGCCGCGAGCCGGTCGCCGAGAGCGCGGAGCGCGACCACCTCCTCGAGGCCGAGCGCGTCGGTCCGCGCGCCTCGTGGGAGCGCGAGGAGGCCCACGGGCTCGTCGCGCTCCGTGAGGAGCGCGCACGCATCGATGCCGCGGTCGCGCATCCACGCGAGCACCGGTCGGACCTCGGGTCGCCTGACCCCGACCGCGTCGAGCACGTCCGCGCGCAAGACTTGGTCGGGCTCCTCGCGCGCGAGCTCGACGAGGCTCGCTGGCGTCTCGACGCGCGCGCGATGCACGAAGCCCGCGCGATCGATGGTGACGGCCTCGGGCGGAGAGAACGTGTAGAGCGTGGCGGTCGACGCGCGGACGCCCGTCGCCTTCTCGAGCGCGTCGCCGGCGGAGAGCTCCCGGAGGGCGAGCAGCGCCTCCTCGAGCGCGGGGGCTGGGTCGGGGCTCATCGCGGCGCGCGTCGCTGCGTCGATCGCGTCGAGCCAGAGGTGCCGCGTCGGGGTCGCGCGTCGCGCGATCGCCGGGGCCAGCATCCCCACGAGGGCGCACGCTGCGCACGCGGCGACGACCGCGAGCGCGGCGCGGTCCGGAGACGTCTTCGCGAAGTAGGCGGCGGCGAGCGCGGGCGGCGTCGACAGGACGACCAAGGCGAGGACGTGCCGCGTCGCGCGCCTGACGCGGTCCGCGCGCTGGGTCGCGGCGGCGATGCTGGCCGACAGGCCCGTCACCCCCGCGGCGATCGGCAGGACGTGCTCGGGCTGCGCGAGGCGGAGCGCGCTCGCGGCGACACCGACGGAGAGGGTGACGCCGCCCAGCCAGAGCGCCGTGTCGAGCCGCTCGAACACGCCGAGCTCGAGCCGCCGCGCCCGGGCTGCTCGCGCGGCGGAAGCGAGCAAGATGCCGAGCGACGCGATCGATGCCGCCGATCCGGCGTACGCCGACCACAGGGCGAGCGCGCTCGACGGCTCCTTCGAGACCCAATCGGCGCCGGCCACCACGACGGCGAGCGTCCACGCGAATGCGGTGATCGCGGCCGCGTCGAGCTTGCGCGCGAACCCGGGCGGCTCGAGCATTCCGCCGAGCGACGAAGCGCGCGCGATCGCGACGACCCCGGCGACCGAAGCGAGGGCCGCGCCGAGGTGCGTGAAGACCGTCGTCCCTCGTCGCGAGGTCTCGCTCGTCACGATCAGCACCGCGCCGAGGAGCGCCGTCCGCGCCGCCGC
The DNA here is from genome assembly GCA_964467935.1 of uncultured Polyangiaceae bacterium. Lineage (GTDB taxonomy): Bacteria > Myxococcota_A > Polyangia > Polyangiales > Polyangiaceae > CAYYKK01. The sequence continues at coordinate 4,767 of CAYYKK010000258.1, read as the reverse complement.
GCGCGCCCCGGGCTCCACCCGATCCGTCGCTCCCGCGGGCGGCGCGGTCGCCGTCCAGCCGACCGCGATCACCGCCGGGGCGAGGCCGAGCGCGGCGAGGGCGACGCCGCGCTCGCCCGCGGTCGCGGCGGCGGAGGCGGTCGCCCCCGCGTAGCTCGCCAGGGCGACGGTCGCCCAGTAGGAGCGCTCGCGCAGGAACATCGTGTCCGTACCTCGTCGGTGCGCGCGTGGCGCGCGCCGCTCACATCGCGACGCTCGTGATCCAGTCGAGGAGGCACTTCTTCTCGGCGTCGGAGAGGGGAGTGCCCTTCTTGTCGGTCGTGCTCGGCAGCGGCATCTGCGAGCCGCAAGGCGGCGTCCCGCCACACTTGGTGTAGAGGAGGCTCTGATCGGGGGCGGCCTTGTCGATCAGCTTGCCCGTGCAGGTGCCGCTCGTCGAGTCGACGTCGACGAGGCGCATGGTGAGCGCGGCGTCCGCCGTCAGATCGAGCTTGCCCTGGGGGCTCGTCGCCGTGTGGCAGCCGGAGACGGCGCACCGGTTCTTGAGGAGGCTCGTCGGCACGTCACCACAACCACCCGTCGCGCCCGTCGCACCGGCGGCGGGGAACTCCTTCGTGTCGAGTGAGCCGGGGCACGCGGCGAGGCCGAGCGAGGCCAAGAGGAGCGCGGCGCACGCGATCGCGGCCCGCGCTCGCGCGCGAGGCTCCGTCGAAGAGGCGTCAGAAGACATAGGCGGGACCCAGCTCCAGGTGAACGTTCTGATCGAGCGCGCCGCCCGCGATGTACGCGTCGCCCGGCTTCGGCTTGAACGCGTAGAACCACCGCACGTACTCGCCCGTGAAGCGAATCTCGAAGCCCGAGGCGATGGGGACCGTGACGCCGCCGCCGAGGTCGACGCCGCCGAGCGAAGGCGCGCGCCCGGGGCCGTCTTGCGTCGCCTGGTCCTTGAATCGCTTCTGGACCTCTCCTGCGCTGAACGCGCCGAGGTAGCCTCCTCGCAGCGTCAGGAAGATGGGGCCCGCGGGGAACTCGCCGTCGAGCCCCGCGCGGAGGAAGAGGTACGTCGCGGCCGGCGTCTCCTGCGCCAGCGTCGCGTCCTTCGTCGTGAGCGAGAACGAGTCGCGACCGAAGGTGCCCTTCAAGCCGAGCACGACGGCCTTGTCGCCCTTCTTCGCGAGCTTCGCGAGCGGCTGCCGGTAGTGGAGCCCGACGTCGAAGCGGTTCCAGCCCGTGTCGACCTTCGTGCCGTCCTTCGTCTTCGATCCCAGGCCGAGCGCCATGCGGAAGTCGGCGACGATCCCGAGCCCCTGGATGACAGGCGTCTTCAGCATCGCCATCGGAAACACCTCCGCGGCGATCGCGAAGCCCGGCGCGCCGAAGACGCTGTAGTCGCGGAGGTTCGACGTGATCGGTTGGTGATAGGAGAAGAAGCGCCCGCCCATGTCGAACGCGGCGAAGAGATCGACGATCTGTTTGCCGTGCGTGTTCTTCGGGCGCGGGGAGTCGTCGCTCGGCTCGTCCGGCTCGCTCTTCTTGTCTTTCGCCGGACCGGGCTCGGTGGTGGGGGTCTTGTCCGGCGTCGCGCTCGGCTCGGTCGCCGACTTCATGGGCGCGAGCTCGGTCTCGAGCGCCTTCGCGAGCGCGTCCTTCTCCGAGCCGTCGAGCGGCACGGTGGAGTCGACGGTCGGCTCGCTCTCGTCGGCGTTCAACCAGAGGAGCAGCACCTCTTGACCCCCGGCCCTTCGGGCCTTCACCACGCCGATGATCGCCGCCTCCGCCGACGCGCCGCTCGTCGCCTTCCCGAACTTGGCGAGGATCGGCTTGCGCTTCTGCGACATCGTCAGCGGCACGCCGACGGGCACCTTCTGTCCCGCCTTCTGGAGCAGCTGCCGGAACTCGGCGGCGTCGACGACGTGCGCGCCGGCGGGGAGGATCGAGAGGATCTTCTCGCGCACCTCGGTCGCCTTGGTGCCCTCGACGTAGACGGCGATCTCGTGCTTCTTCGCGTCGTCGGCGCGCGCGGTCGTGCTCACGAGCGACGCGACCAGGCCGGCCGCGACCGCGCGGCCTGCGAGCCGCCCGAGCGCGAGCGAAAGCGCGACGGCGCGCGCGCGGGCGCGAGCGGGGCCACGGGCTGGGAGGGCGGGGCGCTTCGGGGGTTCGAAAAGCAAGCTCGGCTCCAGGCTGGTGGGTTCGCTCGACGCGACGCGAGCGGCTCGTCCGGGGCGCCTCGGCCGGCCTGCTGCGCTTCGCCCGAGGCGCGCCATCATCGCCAAGAGGGATCGGTTTGTCACTCGAAGAGCGGCGCGTGCTGAAACTCCGCGCAGCCGCCGCAGCGTGAGTTTGCGCGCTCTCCGCTTTGCGCGACGCCCGATCTTTGGCATGGGAGGGGGATGGCAGTACCTCCCGCGTCGCAGCGCCCCAGGGCGCGACCCGCGCTCGCCTCGGCGCCGAACGCGCTCCTCGCGGCCGCGCTGATCGGCGCGGGCCTCGTCGGAAGCGCGTGCAAAGGCAACGCGACGCAGGCCTCCGCGAGCGCGAGCGCGGCGCCCTCCGGGTCGGTCTCGCCCCACCCGCTCGCCGCCGACCCGCCCGCCGATCAAGGCAAGAACTCGGTGCCCGAGGCCGAGCCGACGGACAAGCCGCTGCTCGGGATCACGAGCTTCGCGGCCATCGTCTACAAGGAGCCGCGCGACACGTCGAAGCGCATCGGCTACCTGCGTGTCGGCGCGAAGGTGCCTCGCGCCGACGAGCCGGTCAGCACCAAGGGATGCGAGGGCGGCTGGTACCAGATCTACCCGAAGGGCTACGTGTGCGCCGGCAAGGACGCCACGACGAACCTCGACGATCCGATCCTCGCCGCCGCGAGCAAGCGGCCGAACATGTCGGCGGCGATGCCCTACCGCTACGGCTTCGTGCGAGCCGTGCTCCCGCTCTACCTGAAGGTGCCGTCGGCGGCGGAGCAGGAGAAGAGCGAGTTCAAGCTGAAGGATCACCTCGAGTGGTACGAGGAGAACAAGAAGGACGTCGACAAGGTCTCGCTCGGCGCGTGGGACGTTCCGCTCGACGGCCGCGGCGTCCCCTTGCCGGGCAAGGAGCTCGGCGAGCTCGGGCAACAGAAGAACTCGCAGGAGGTCGGCCTCGGGATCCTCTTCGGCGGCGAGAGCGACGACGATCCGATCCCCGGTTGGCTCCAGGGCGGCAAGCGCGCCATCCCGAACATCAGCGACTTCGCCGTGCCCGACTACGCGGTCTTCGCGGATCGCGCCCGTCGCTTCACGGGGCTCGGCCTCCTCGGGAGCTTCAAGGCGCCCGAAGACGCGTTCAGCCGGCGCTTCGCCATCACGACCGATCTGCGGTTGGCGCCGACCACCAAGCTCAAGCCCGACAGCGGCTCGCCGTGGCACGGCTTCGAGATCGGTGATCAGGGCGATCTACCGCTCGCCTTCGTGCGCGAGCAAGGTGCCGTCCGGTACTCGGTCTCCGGCGACGCGGCGCACCGGGGGGACGAGCTCGCCTATCGCAGCGTGGTGAAGCTCACCGGCAAGCAGAAGAAGGTCGACGGCGAGCGCTACCTCGCGACCCGCGACGGCGACTGGGTCCGCGCGAGCGACATGGGGATCGTCGTCGCGCCGCGCACGTTCCCGAAGGCCGGCGAGGACGGTGAGAAATGGGTCGAGGTGTCGCTCTCGCAGCAGACGCTCGTGCTCTGGGAGGGCAAGCGCGCGGTCTATGCGACGCTCGTGTCGACGGGGCGGAAGGGCTTCGAGACGATCACGGGCGAGTTTCGCATCCGCAACAAGCACATCACCGCGACGATGGACTCGGACGAGAAGAGCGAGATGGGCGGCAGCGCTCCGAAGCAGACCGCGAGCCGCAGCTCCGACGCCGCCTCGAGTCGGCCGAAGGCGACGGACGGGAAGTCCTCCGCGAAGCCCGCTCAGAAGTCGAAGTCGGCCGACAAGAAGGCCGACAAGAAGCCCGCGGAGAAGAAGAGCGAGGGCGGTGAGCCGGCCAAGATCCCCCACAAGGGCGACGGGGAGTACGGGGTCACGCGCCGCCGCGGCGAGGGGCTCTACGCCCTGAAGGACGTGCCGTACATCGAGTACTTCGCGTCGGGCTACGCGCTCCACGCGGCCTATTGGCACGACGTGTTCGGCAAGCAGAAGAGCCACGGCTGCGTGAACCTCTCGCCGATCGACGCGCACCGCGTCTTCATGTGGACGGAGCCGGCGGTGCCGCCGAACTGGCACGGCATCAACACCGGCGAAGAGTTCGGCGAGGGGACGACCGTCATCGTCCACGACTAGCGTGGCGCGGCGCGGCGACAGGGGGGCCCGTGAGGGCTCGACGCTCGGACGACGCGGCCTCTTCGCGTCGGCGGTCGCGCTCGCGATCCCGATCGTGGCGCGCGGCGACGAGGTGCCTCGCCTCTCGGTCGCGGGGCCGAGGACCTCGCTCCCGGCGGGTCGAAGCGGCGTCGCGGTCGAGATCCCGGCAGGCGCGTTCGTGTCGATCGCGGTGCTCGGCGCGCCCGAGGCGCTCCTCGGCTTCGACCTCACGGGCTCGCCGCTCGCGCGGATCGCCCGCCGCGCGAGCCCGCTCGACGAGGACGGCTACCTTCCGCACGTCGTCTCGTTCCGCCCGCAGGAGGAGGCCGAGGAGGTGTTCCTCACGATCGACGTCGTCGATCCCGTCGACGTGGCGCTCGTAGTCTCGTCGAGCGACGAGGCGTTCGCCCCGTCTCCGAAGGCGCTCGCCTCCGGC
>CAYYKK010000257.1:0-11295 GCA_964467935.1 uncultured Polyangiaceae bacterium | reverse complement strand
GGGCCGAAGAGGATAGCGCCGGGACAAGAGTGACCTCCAGCAACAGGAGGGGGAGCAGCCTTTTCCTGTTCGCGGCGCTCGCCGCGTGCGGCGCGCGCTCGGGCCTCCGCGTCGACGGCTCGGCGGCGGGCCCGGGCGGCTCCGGTGGCGCGGGCGGTGGTGGGAGCGGCGGTGGCGGCGCGGGGGGCGCGGGCGGCGTCGGCGGCGTGGTCGAGCTCGCGCTCGGGGCGGAGCACAGCTGTCTCCGCACGCTCGAGGGTCGCGTCTACTGCTGGGGGGCGAACGAGCACGGGCAGATCGCGCAGCCCGCCTCGGTGTCGGGCAGCGTCACGCCGAGGCAGGTCGCGCTCGCCGCTCCCGCGCTGCGGATCGCCGCCGGGACCTACCACGCCTGCGCCGTCTTGCTCGACGGATCTCTCTGGTGCTGGGGCCGCGGTCGAGACGGACAGATCGGTGACACGGGCGGCGCCGACTCGTTCACGCCCATCCCGATCGCGCTCGCGCCCTCGACGGTCACCGCGCTCTCGCTCGGCGAGGCGCACTCGTGCGTCGTGCGCGAAGAGCCGGGACATCCTGGCGCGACCTATTGCTGGGGGAGGAACACGAGCGGGCAGCTCGGGATCGGCGCGGTAGACCCAGGGTCGGCGACGCCTCTGCTCCTCCCCATGGCTTTCCGCGAGATCGCGCTCGGCGACTTCTGGACCTTGGGCGTGGCGCCCACGTCGCTGTCGCCCGGGCTGCTCCACGGCTGGGGCGACGACGCGAGCTGGGAGCTCGGCTTCGTCGGGACCGGTGCCGCGAGCCCGACCCCCGCGAAGCTCACGGTCCACGGCATCGCGAGCGGCAAGGGCCAGCACGCGTGCGGCCTCGTATCACCGACGGACTCGGACACCGCCGCCGCGTTCTGCTGGGGCAACAACACGAGCGGACAGCTCGGGTGGGGCACGACCTCGGAGCGCGAGCTCCCCGGGCCTGTCGTGGGCTTGCCCGGCGGCGTCGACGCCGTCGCGCCCGGCTACGATCACACCTGCGCGCTCGTCGCCGGCAAGGTCTACTGCTGGGGCTCGAACGCGAGCGGCAAGCTCGGGGGAGGGACGAAGCAGCTCGCCTCCTCGATCCCGGCCGAGGTGCCAGGCCTCTCCGGGATCGTCGCGATCGGCGCCGGGACGCTCCACACGTGCGCCTTCCGATCGCCGACGGAGATCTATTGCTGGGGCGCCAACGACTTCGGCCAGCTCGGCAACGGCGATACGGCGATGCAGCCGGCGTACACGCCGAGCCCCGTCGTCCTGCCCTGACGCCTCAGTCGTTGGGGGCACCCTCGCAGATCCACCGGACGAGCGTGTCTTGGTCCGTCGCGGGGAGCGGCGGGAGATCGAGGGGCATCGCTCGGCCTCCGCAGAGGTGGTGGCCGCGGATCTTGTCGACCAAGTAGCTGTGGTTCGCGTCGCCCGGCGAGACGATGAGCCGATCGGAGCAGCACTCGGTGGAGACCTTGCCGACCGTCGTGCCGTACGTGAGCGCGCCGTGGCAGGCCTCACCGGTGCACCCGGCGAAGATCGGCGCGACGTCGGTCGAGAACTTCACGCCGCCCGAGAGGCCGGCGCAGCCCGCGCCGGCGTCGCTCGCGCCCCCGAGCCCGCAGCCGCCGCCGGCGCCCGTCCCGAACCCGCCCGTCGTGCCGGTCGCGGTCGTCGCGGCGCCTCCGCCCCCGGTGCCCGTCGTGGAGGCCCCTTTGCCGGCGCAGGCTGCCAGCGTGCCCGCCACGAGGAGACCCGGCCACCGAGCGCGACGCATGCCCCGAGTCTACGTCACGTCGCTCGCTCGAGCCGGTGAAGCTCCGCTCATGTCGGCCCCCGCGCCGACGTACCGCGCCCGTGGCCGGAGCAGGCCACCCTGCGTGCGCTGCTCGAGGATGTGGGCGATCCAGCCGGCGGACCGGCCCACGGCGAAGACGTGGGCGGCCGCGCCGCGCGGCAGGCCGAGGCGGATGCGCATGGCGACGAGGCCCACGTCGACCGTCGGCGGGACGTGGCGGCGGCGTTCGAGCTCGTCGACCAGCGCGAGCAGCGTCCGGCGGCGCGGCTCGAGATCGTCGGGGGCTCGTCCCTTGCGCGCCGCTTCGAGCAGCGGCGCGGCCCTCGGATCGCCCTTCGGGTAGAGCGGGTGACCGAACCCGGCGATGGCTTCGCCGACCGACAGCCGGCTCGCGAGGAAGCGCGTCACGTCGCGCGGTCCGTCGATGGTGTCGAGGATCTCCTCGAGCCGGTTCGTCATCGCGCCGTGGCGTGGACCGGACAGCACGGCCAGCGCCGCGCTCATGCAGCCGAGCAGATCCGTGGCCGCCGAGGCGGCGACGCGCGCAGCGAAGGTCGAGACGTTGAGCTCGTGATCGGCGACGAGGACGAGCGCCCGATCGATGCCCTGCACGACCTCGCGTCGCGGCTCGACGCCCAGGGCGACGGCGATGGTCGCCGAGATCCGCTCGAAGGCGAGGGCGTGCTCCACGCGCGCGGCGCTCTCGACGAGGCCGGCCGACGCGGCGAGCAGCGGCAAGAGCCGGCGGGCCTCCGCGAGCTCGTCCTCGTCGGCGAGAGGCGCCCGCACGGTGCTCGACGCCCTCCGAAGCGCGAGCAGCAGGGCCATCGCATCGAGAGGCGACGGGCCATGGGCGAGCAGCCGTGCGGCCGCCTCGGCATCGACGCCGCTCGTCGGGCCCGACCAGCGAGGAGGGGCTTGAGGGAGCGCCCCGGTCCAAAGGAGCTCCGCCACGGACTCGAAGCCGATCCCCACGGCCGAAAGGTCCACCGCCGCGTGCCCCCGGTAGTGCGGGCCCCGCTCGGTCACCTGCGTCAGCGCCGAGTCGAGGACCGGCTCTCCCCACCGCAGGGCTCCGGCCGCGACCGCGCCATGACCCGCGCGTGCGTCTCGTCGCGCCTTGAGCCGCTCGAGGTCCCCCCTCAGATATCTCCTCGGCCGGCCCCGCTCCCCGGGCCGACTCGCGACCAGTCCACGGCTCGCATAGGCGTACAGGGTCTCGCGCTTCACGCCGAGGAGCTCGACCGCCTCGATGGCTGAAAGCCAATTCTCATCCATGGCTTAACCCATCATACATGGATGGTTCAATCCATGTTGATCGAGTTGATCCATGTCACCACATACGGCTGTGCAAGGGGCATGGAGAGCCCCCACACGACCCGAGCGGTCGAAGGAGCGGGACATGGGAACCAAAGCGAACGTGGGTGGCCTCGACGGGGTCGTGGTGGCGGAGACGCGGCTCAGCGACGTCGACGGTGAGCGCGGACGCCTCGTCATCGGAGGCTACGACGCCGAGGCGCTCGCGAGCACGACGGGGTTCGAAGGCGCGCTCGATCTGCTCTTCCGCGCGGTAGAGGAGCCCGGCGCGCGGCTCGACGCCGAAAGCGCGCGGCGACTCGGCGTCGCGCTCGGCGAGGCGCGGGTCGCCGCCTTCGGGCTCTTGCCGAGGCTCGGCGACGCCCTCCTCGCACCGGACGGCATGGACGCCTTGCGCGCCGGCGTCGCGCACCTCCCCTCGAACGCTACGCGCGAGGCGATCGTCGGGGCCGTGGCGGTCTTCGCCGCTGCGTGGAGGAGGCGGCGCGACGGGCTCGAGCCGGTGCTGCCCGATCCCCGGACCTCGCACGCGGCCGACTACCTCCGGATGGGGAGCGGGAGCGCCGCGCACCCCGCGGCCGTCGCCGCCCTCGACGCCTACCTCGTCACGGTGATCGACCACGGGATGAACGCGTCGACGTTCGCCGCGCGGGTCGTCACGAGCACCGGATCCGATCCCGTCTCGGCGGTCGTGGCGGCGCTCGGCGCCCTCAAGGGGCCCCTGCACGGCGGCGCCCCGGGCCCCGTGCTCGACATGCTCGATGCGATCGGAGAGCCCACGCGCGCGCGGGCCTGGCTCGAGGGCCGGCTGCGCGCCGGCGACCGCATCATGGGGATGGGGCACCGCGTCTACCGCACCCGCGATCCGCGCGCCGCCGTGCTCGAGGGCGCCCTCCGCCGGCTCGCCGACGGGGCGGCCAGCCCGCGCCTCACGCTCGCGCGCGCCGTCGAGCACGCCGCCGAGGCGGTCCTCGCCGAGGCGCACCCCGACAGGGCGCTGAAGGCCAACGTCGAGTTCTACACGGCGGTCCTCCTCGAGGCGGTGGGTCTAAAACGCGAGGCGTTCACCCCGACGTTCGCGGTCGGCCGCGTCGGCGGGTGGCTCGCGCACGCGGCCGAGCAACGCGCCCTCGGACGGCTCCTGCGCCCCGCGTCTCGCTACGTCGGTCCGGCGCCCGCCATCGGTGCAGGTTGACGCCCCACGACGGGAAGACTCCAATGCCTTCATGCATTCGCCTCACCGCTGCAACACGGATGTTCCTGCTCCCCGGTCCACGCTCCAGCTCTTCGCGCTGGGGCTCCTCGCGAGCGGCCTCGTCGCGAGCGGCTTCGCGTCGGGCTGCGGCGTGGGCGTCGACAACGGGCTCGGCGGCAGCGGTGGGAGCGGCAGCGGCGGCGGGCTGAGCTCGGGCTCGAGCCCGAACGGGCCGAGCGCCGGGACCTTCTCCGGATCGGGCGGCAGCAACAGCGGGGGCGTCGGCGGCGGCTGCGCGGGCACGAGCATCAAGGCCGAGAAGATCCCGCTCGACATGTACATCATGCTCGATCAGTCCGGCTCGATGACCGATCCGGTCTCCGGCGGCGGCGACAAGTGGAGCGCGGTCACCTCCGCGCTCGTCTCGTTCGTCCAGCAGCCCACCGCCGCCGGTCTCGGCGTCGGGATCCAGTACTTCGGTCTCCCGGCCGGCCAGATGTGCCCCACCACGTGCCTGTCCGACGCCGACTGCGGCGCGTGCGGGCCCTGCATTCCGTTCTTCAACCTCTGCTCGGGCGCGGCGAGCGACTCGTGCAACGCCGCCGACTACGCGAACCCCAACACCCTCGACGCGAACGGCAAGAAGGGCGTGGAGATCGCGACCCTGCCCGGCGCCGCCTCCGGGCTCGTTGCGTCGATCCAGGGCCACAGCCCCAACACGAGCACGCCGACCTCGGCCGCCCTCCAGGGCGCGGTCGACCATGCGAAGGCATGGCAGATGGCGCACACCGATCACGTCGTCGTGGCGGTGATGGCGACGGACGGCGATCCGAGCGAGTGCGACACCGATCTCAACAACATCGACGCGATCGCTGCCGCCGCCGCGAACGGCTCGCCGCCGATCAAGACGTTCGTCATCGGCGTCGGAAGCTCGCTCTCCGCGCTGAACGGCCTCGCCGCCGCCGGCGGGACCGGGCAGGCCTTCATCGTGGACACGAACCAGAACACGAACCAGCAGTTCTTGGCGGCGCTCAACGCCATCCAAGGGACCGCGCTGACGTGCTCGTACAAGATCCCGGTGCCGTCGATGGGCACGCCGGACTACGGCCAGGTCAACGTCCAGTACACGCCCGGCGGAGGCGGGAGCCCCGTCGTCATCCCGAACGTGCCGGACGCCGCGCACTGTCCCGCGAACGGCGACGCTTGGTACTACGACAATCCGGGCGCGCCGACGCAGATCATCTTGTGCGGCCCGAGCTGCGACAAGGTGAAGGTCGACACGATGGGCAAGGTCGACATCGTCCTCGGCTGCTCGACGATCCCGGCCTGAGCGCGCGCACTGCGCCGATCGTGAGGCGGGCGGCGCGCTCGCGCGCCGAAGATGAAGAACGACTCACGGAGAGGGCGTGTATTCCGCCCTCCGCGCCGGGCCGCTTCGCTGCTATAGCGACGTCGTCATGAAGAAATATCGCTGCCTCGTCTGCAGCCACGTCTACGACCCGGCCGACGGCGACCCCGACAGCGGCGTCGCCCCCGGGACCGCGTTCGAGGATCTCCCCGACGACTGGTCTTGCCCCGAGTGCGGTGCGACCAAGTCCGACTTCGAGCCCATGTGAGGTCATGAGCACGCCCGACGAGAGCGCCCCCGCCGATGCCCCGGCGACTCTGCCGTCGGCGCCCCCCGGCGCGTGGAAAGAGAAGGGCAAGTCCCCGCTCTACAAGCGCGTGATCCCGTTCGTCGTGGCGACGCTGCTCGTCGTGTACGTCGCCCGGAAGATGGACTTGCACGCCTTCCTCGCGGCGCTCTCGCACCTCAACTACGTCGGCTACTCGATCTTCGCGATCGCCTGGACGCTCATCGTGTGCGCGGGTGACTCGCTCGGCACGGTCGCGGCGTACAAGCCCACGACGCCCAACGTGCGCTTCGGCGAGTTCTACGTGATGCGCGGCGCCTCGTACCTGCCCGCGATCCTGAATCACCACCTCGGCCAGGCGTTTCTCACCTACCTGATGTCGCGCTTCTTCGGCATTCCCATCGGGCGCATGGCCGGCGCGACGCTGCTCTCGTACGCGTCCTGGATGGGCTGTCTGCTCGGTTGCATGGTCGTCGCGCTGCCGTTCACGCCGCTTCCGAAGATCTACATCCCCCTGATTCTCGGCGCCGGCTTCGTCTACTTGCTGGTGATCGGGATTGCACCGGCGCGCCTGAGGAAGGTGTCGTTCCTCGCCCCGCTCTTCGAGGCCGGCCTCCGCGGTCACGCCTATGCGCTCGCGGCGCGCGTGCCGCACCTCTTGGTCCTCGTCCTCGGGGCGTGGGTGTCGTTCCTGTTCTTCCACGTCGACATTCCGCTCGGCACGGCGGCGGTCTACCTGCCGATCCTCCTCGTCGTCGTGACCCTGCCGATCACGCCGCAGGGCGCGGGGACGCGCGACGCGGTCGCCGGCGTGTTCTTCGCGTCGTTTGCGCCAGGCGCCACAGAGGCCGAGCGGGTCGCGAACGTCGCCGCGTCGACAGCGAGCTGGACGATCTCCAACACGATCATGTGCGTGCTGATGGGGGTCGTCTGCGGACGCATCGTGAGCCGGCGGCTCGCCGACGTGTCGAGCGAGGTGAAGCTCACGCCTCGGGAGCCCTCGAAAGAAGGCGCGGCGTGATGGGGGCGCGCGCGAGGTAGCCCTCGCGCGCGAACCACGCGACCGCGTCGCGCACGCTCTCGTCGAGGGATCGCGCAGGCAGGCCCAGCTCGCGGACGGCCTTGTCGGCGCGCGCGCGCAGCCCGAGCTCGGCGATGCGGATCGCGCTCGGGGTGAAGAGCGGAGCGCGCCGACGCACGCGCGTCGACCACCAGGCCATCGGGCCGGCCGCGATGCGCGCGAGGGCGAAGGGGACACGCACGATGGGCTTGTCGAGCCGCGCGTGCGTGAGGGCGGCGCGCGCGAGCGCGACCATGCTCGCGTTGTGCCCGCCGAGGAGGTAGGTCTCGCCGGTCTTGCCGCGCTCCTCGGCGAGGAGGTGACCGGTCGCCATGTCGCGGACGTCGAGCATGTTCGTCTCGGAGTCGAGCGCGAAGACGACGCGATCGGTGAGGGCGGAGAGCAAGAGCCGACCGGTGGGCGTGGGGCCGACGTCGCCCGGGCCGATCGGCCCCGTCGGCGCGACGAGGACGACGTCGTGACCTCGGCGAACGAAGTCGAGCGCGACGTCGTGCGCGTCCTTCTTCGACTGCGCGTACTCGTTGCCCGTGACGCCGAGCGCGAAGGGGCTCTCCTCGGTCGCGTCGCGCCCCGGGCCTTGCCCGCCGAAGACCGCGATGGAGCTCGTGTAGACGACGCGCTGGACGCCCGCGGCGAAGGCCTCGCGGAGCACCGTGCGGGTCCCTTCGACGTTCACGTCGTGCATGAGCCCGCGCGTGGGCGTCCACAGCGCGTAGACCGCGGCGAGGTGGAACACCGCGTCGACCCCCGAGAGCGCGGCGCGCACGCTCTCGACCCGGCGCACGTCGCCCGCCACGCGCTCGACGCCGACATCGTCGAGGTTCCGGAGATCCTCACCCGGGCGGTGCAGCACGCGGACGCGCCGCCCACGGCGGACCAGCGCGCGCGCGACGTGCCCGCCGATGAAGCCCGCGCCGCCCGTCACGAGCGTCACGCCGCTCACGCGCCCACCCCCTCGAACATCAGCGTGACGACGGTCTCGAGCCACGCCTTCGCCGTCTTCCTGGGGCTCTTCGCCTTGGCGGCGCGACGGACGCACTCGAAGATCATCGCGTCGATCGCGCGCGCCGTCGTGGCGGTGTCGAGATCCTTCCGGAGGAACCCCTTCTTGCAACCGTTCTTCAAATACACCTCGGTCAGATCGGCGAAGAGCTCGAACGCCGCGTCGAGGCGCGCGGTCACCTCGGGATCGATCCCGACTGCTTCGACGAAGAGCAGCCGCGCCACGTGCTCCTCCTCGAGGAACAGGTCGGTCAGGCGCTCGCCGATCTTCTCGACCTGCTCGCGGTAGCTCGCGAGGTCGTCGGCGGCGTCCGGCGCCTCCTTGCCCACCGTCTCGCCGACGCGCGCGACGGCGCGATCGACGACGTGCTTGAAGATGTCGAGCTTGTTGTCGAAGTAGCGATAGAAGGTGCCGTGCCCCATGCCGAGCTTCTGCGCGATGTCGGCGATGTTGGTCGCGTGGTAGCCCTTTTCACCGAACACCTCGACGGCCGCGTCGAGGATCTGCGCGCGCTTCGCCTCCGCGCGTTCGGGCTTCACCGCGCCTCCGCGGTCACGGGCGCTCTCGGCTCCGAGCGCGTCGCGTCGACCGGAGTGCGCGCCGCTTCGCCGACGTAGAAGGCGGAGAGGAGCCGGTGCGCCGGCATGCCGCGCCGGTAGAGCAAGGCGTACGCGACGAGCGCCGCGAGCGGGAGGCCGACGACGTAGCCGGCGAGGTGCGACGCGCTCGCGCCGAGGCCGGCCAGCGACGACGCGCGGCGGACGAAGTGCGCCGTGAGCGCCGCGAGCCCGGCCGTCGGGATCGCCACGAAGAAGACCGCAACGAGGTAGAGACCGCCGAGCTTGACGGCGCTCGTGGGCCGCTCCGTCGCGTCGATCGCCGCATCCTCGCGCGCGCCTTCGACGATCCACTTGCCGAACCACGTGAGCAGCGGCGGCAGAAGGAACACGCCGTCGAGGTAGAGCGTCTTGGCGACGCTGCTCCCGAGGAAGGCGAGGCCCGCGCCGTGCTGGAGCCCCGCACCGGGCGACCAGGGCGTCCCGCCGAACATGTCGCGGTCGTAGAGGAAGCGGTCGTAGCCGAGCCCGTCCCAGCCGTAGAGCAGGATGAAGAACATGCCGACGTAGCCGGCGAGCCAATTGAGGTGCGCCGCGTAGCGCCTCCCGCTCGCGAAGAGACGTTGCCCGATCACGAAGCCGAGCACGCCCTGCGTGACGTTGGTGATGCCGAACGCGAGCACGAGGAACGGGGGCATCGCGGCGAGCGACGGCGCTGCCTGCATCGTCTCCCAGCTCGGGTGTCGGAGCAGGAGCAGGAGCCCGGTCGGCGCCCACACGAGCGCGAGGAAGAGGACGGTCTTCACGAAGTAGCTCGTGACGAGGGGCGCGCGCTCCTTCGAGAGCTGCCTGCCTGCGGCGGCGGCCAGAGAGCCACCGAGCCCGTACGCCCAAAACACGTCGACCTGTACCATGTGCACCTCCGCTGAAAGAAGAATGACACGTCATTCCGTTTTTGGTCAAGCGACGATCGCTGCCCCTCGAACGGGGACCTGGCGCGACGCCGAATAAGGCGTCAGCGGCCGCGCATCCAGGCGACTTGGCGCTCGAGACCCTGGCGGAGCGCGACCTTCGGGGCGTAACCGAGCCGCTCCCGCGCCAGCGTCGTGTCGGCTTCGGTGTGGCGCACGTCGCCCGCTTGGGTCGGGGCGCGCTCGATGGCGAGCGGCACCCCGACGATGCGGGCGAGCTCCTCGAGCACCTCCTGCAGCGTGACGCGCGAGCCGCCTCCGATGTTGTAGACGCCTTCGACGCCCTCGCGCGTCGCGAGCAAGTTCGCCTCGACGATGTCGTCGACGAACGTGAAGTCGCGCGTCTGCGCGCCGTCGCCGAACACGGGGAGCGGGCGGCCGGAGAGCATCGCCTCGATGAAGCGACGGAAGGCCATGTCGGGTCGTTGCCTCGGTCCGTAGACGGTGAAGTAGCGAAGAGACACGGTCGAGACGCCGAAGTTGTGGCGGTAGAGCTCCGCGAGGTGCTCGGCGGCGAGCTTCGTGACCCCGTAGGGCGAGAAGGGGCGCGGCCGGCTCGACTCGCGCATCGGCAGATCCGTGGTGTCGCCGTAGACGCTCGACGACGACGCGTAGACGAGCCGCCGCACGCCCGAGCCCTTCACCGCCTCGAGCAGCCGCTGCGTCGCGAGGATGTTGTGGCGCGTGTAGCTCTCGAAGCTCTCGCCCCAGCTCGCGCGGACGCCTGCTTGGGCGGCTTGGTGGAAGACCACCTCGACGTCGCGCACGAGCGCGCGCACGTCCGTCGTCGAGAGGTCCTCTTCGCGGAGCTCGAACGCGGCGCTTCGTCGGAGGGTCTCGAGGTTCCGCTCCTTGTCGACGCGCGCGTAATAGTCGGTGAAGCAGTCGACGCCGCGCACCTCGTTCCCGTCGCGGAGGAGGCGCTCCGCGAGGGTCGAGCCGAGGAAGCCGGCGACGCCGGTGACGAGGCAGCGCATGACCCGACGGAGGCTATCCGCACCAGGCCTTTGCGTCTCCGGCGTCGTTCGACCATAGCGGGGACATGCGCGTTCTCGTCACCGGTGGGTCGGGCTTTCTGGGGTCGCACGTGGCCGAGCAGCTCAAGGCGCAAGGACACGACGTCGTATGCCTCGTCCGCAAGAGCAGCGACACGAAGTTCCTGCGCGAGCTCGGCGTCGAGCTCCGCGAGGGCGCGATCGACGCGCCGGAGTCGCTGCCACGCGCGGTGAGCGGCGTCGACGCGATCGTCCACTCGGCGGGTCTCGTGAAGGCGAAGTCGAAGGAGGACTTCGAGCGTGTCCACGTCGGCGGAACGCGAGCGCTCGCCGAGGCCGCGATCGCGCACGCGCCTCGGCTCCGCCGCTTCGTGCACGTGTCGACGGCGGCCGTGATGGGGCCGGGTCGCGCGGGCGAGAAGCACCGCGTCGGCGACCGCGAGAACCCGCAGACCGCGTACGCGAAGAGCAAGCTCGCCGGAGAAGCGGCGCTCTCGGAGCTGACGGACAGGCTCCCGATCACGATCCTCCGCCCCCCCGCGATCTATGGCCCGCGTGACGGCGAGATCCTCGCGTTCTTCAAGATGGTGCGGCGCTCGCGCGTCGCCGTCCGGCTCGGCGACTCGCTGAAGTCGGTGAGCATGATCTTCGGCGCGGACGCCGCAGCGGCCTGCATCCGCGCGATCGACGCCGACGTCCCGTCCGGATCGAAGTTCTTCGTCGA
>CAYYKK010000256.1:1625-11363 GCA_964467935.1 uncultured Polyangiaceae bacterium | reverse complement strand
CCAGGGAGCTGTGGGATCATGGGGCGATTGAGCTGCCCGGTCCCAGAGACGAGGATCTCGGCCGTGTAGCGCTCGCCGGCGGTCGTCACGAGGTGCCACTGCCCCTTCGCCTCGTCGAAGGCCGCGCTCGCTATTTCGGTGCCGAACATCACGCGCGGAGTGATTTGCCATTGGTCGGCGCAATGCTGAAAATAGCGCTCGATCTCCGGCTGCAGCGAGAACTTGCGGCTCCAATCGGGGTTCTTCTCGAACGAGAAGCAATAGAGGTGAGAGTGGACGTCGCAGCCGGCGCCCGGATAGCGGTTGTCGTGCCAGGTGCCCCCGACGCCGCTCGACTTCTCGAAGAGGACGAAGTCGTCGTAGCCCGCCATGCGGAGGCGGATCGCCATGCAGAGACCGGCGGCGCCCGCGCCGATGATCGCGACGCGCGGTCGATCGCGGCGCTCGACCGGCGTCACGCCGACCGCCTCTCGCCGATCCCGGCCTGGAGCGCCGCGACGAGATCGTCGAGGGGGGCGCGCGCGGCGTGGACGGCACCGGCCAGGTTGAAGAACCCGTGGATCAAGGTGTCGTAGGACCGCGCCTCCACGGCGACGCCGGCAGCGGCGAGCTTCTTCGCGTAGGCCACGCCCTCGTCTCGGAGCGGATCGAACCCGGCCGTCGCGACGAAGGCGGGAGCGAGCCCCGCGAGATCGTGCGCGGCGAGGGGGGACAGGCGTGGATCGCCGAGGTCGACGCCCTTCGAGAGGTAGTGCGAAAAGAACCAGGCCATCGTCGCGCGCTCGAGGAAGAAGCCCTCACTGCACGATCGGTACGACGGCGTCGACATGGTGGCATCGGTCACAGGATACACGAGCATCTGGAATGCAGGAGCGACGACGTCGCTCCGCGTCTCGCGCGCGACGACCGCGGCGAGGTTCCCGCCGGCGCTGTCGCCGCCGACGGCGATGCGCGAGGGATCGACGCCGATCTCCGCTGCGAGCGCGGCGACCGCGCGGAAGGCGGCGATCGCGTCGTCGACCGCGGCCGGGAACGGGTGCTCCGGCGCGAGCCTGTAGTCGACGGAGACGACCACGCACGGCGTGCCCCCGGCGAGCATCCGACAGGGCACGTCGTGTGAGTCGAGCGAGCCCACCACCCAGCCGCCGCCGTGGAAGAACACGAGCGCGCCCGGCGGCGACGAGGCGCGCATCGGCCGATAGACGCGCGCGCCGAGCACCGCGTGCCCCACGTCGATGGACACGTCCCGCACCGACGCGAGCGCGGGCGGGGTCGGCGCGAGGTGCGACGCGCTCCTCTCGAGCGCCGCGCGCGCGCGTTTCACCGACAGCTCGTGGAGCGGCTTCGGACCGGCGACGCGCACGATCCGAAGCATCGCGGCGAGCTGCCGATCGAGCAGGTGACCGTCGCGCTCGACCTCGGGCCCGGCGAGGAGCGAGAGCGCCCAGGCGGGCGAGGCGAGCGCGTTGCGAGCGAGGAGCCTCTCGGCCCGGAGCGCGAGGCTCTGCGCGCGCGGCGACGTCGCGGGGCGATCTTCGATGCGAGGTCGTGGGTTCATGTCGCTCCTCAGGCGTCGCTCAGAGCGGCGAGGTTCGCACGCGCCGGGCGTCCACGGAAGGCTCGCCCGCGCCGAGGAGCCCGGTCTCCGCGGCGAGGATTCGTGATAGTCAGGCGGGTGGTCTCGCCGAGCGAACGGCGCCCACCGAGACCTCCGGAGAGCCATGAACGAGTACGACCAGTACATCCAGAGCCAGATCGCCCCCATGCTGATGCCTGGCGAGCGCGTGCTGCACACGGCCTTCATGAGGCGTCAGCCGGGCCTCCTGATGCAGATGCTGCTCGTCGGCGGCCTCTTGCTGATCCTCATGACGAAGGTCTACTTCGCGGTGCTCACGGATCGGCGCCTCATCCTCATCCGCACGAGCCAAGGCTTCTTCAGCCCGGGCAAGAAGAACCTCGGCGTCGAGCAGTTCGACGCGACGCAGATGACCCGCGTCGACGTGAGCGGCATCCTCAACAACCGCTCGATGACGTTCCACTTCCGCGACGGCTCCAAGCAGAAGCTCCGCATCTCGCCCATGTTCAAGACGCTCGTCAGCGGCACGAAGGCGTTCTTCGAGCAGGTGCCGCAGCTCGTACAGAGCGGCCAGCTGCAGGGAGGTCAAATGGGCCAAGGGCAAGCGCCGCAGCAGATGGGCGGCTATCAGCAGGCGCCGCAGCTCGGTCAGGGCTTCGCGCCGGGCGCTCGGGTCATGGTGCAGTGGAGCGACGGCAACCGCTACCCCGGCACGGTGGTGCAGGCGCAGGGCGACCAGATCCTCTGCGCGATGCAGAACGGCCAGCAGCAATGGTTCCCCGCGCAGAGCGTGTCGCCGGGCTGAGCACGCCAGCCTGCCGCTCCGATCTCAGAGCTCGTCCATGTAGAGATCGGAGATCTCTTCCGGCGTGAGGGCCGAGGCGTAGATGCGGACGTCGTCCAGATCGCCGCGGAACGGGCGCGCCCCGGGCCCTCCGCCGATCGCCCAGCCAGAGGCGATCGACGGCGCGCCGACGGTCGACGCGCTCTCCGCCTCCTCGACGCCGTCGCGGTAGAGGATCCAACGCGCGCCGTCATAGACGGCCGCGAGGTGGACCCACGAGCCGGGATCGGTGTCGGCCATCCTCGCTCGCACCGACGCCGTGCCCCCGCCGTCGGTGGCGACGACCTCGTAGCTGCCCTGGGAGATCCTGAGCGAGACACCCGACGTGGACGCGTCGCCTCGCCCGAGGAGATCGAACGTGTCCGAAGCGGCGGTGTCGCTCGCGGGCGCGACCCACAGCGCGAGGGTCACCTGGCCGGAGACCCCCTCGAGGAGGGACGAGGACGAGGGCGCGACCCAGTCGTCGATCCCGTCGAAGTGGAGGCCGCCGCCGTGCTTGCCGCCGGTCCAAGTCGGGCCGTTCACCTCGGCCGCGTTCGCGTGCGGCCACTGCCCCATCGCGACCGCGCCGCTCGTCTCGTCCAGCTTCCAATGACCGACGGGATCGGGTGGAGCCTCGTACTCGACGTCGAGGTTCGCGACCGCCGCGACCCCCCCGTGCGCCGAAGTCGCCTCGAGCTTCACCCAAGCCGCCTCGACGCCTCCGAGCGGGATGAGCTTCTCGTCGCCCGAGTCGGGGAGCTGCCCAGTCGCGCGGACCACGAAGGTCGCGCCGTCGAGGCTGGTCGAGACGTTGTAGCTCGTGATGTCGCCGTCCGCGCTCGCGCTCGCGGCGCGCGGGGGCAGATACCGGAGGAGCGTCACCTTCCGAGTCCGACCAAGAGCGTACGAGATCGACTGCGGCAACCCGTCGCCCGGCGCGGGTCGCCACGCCGTGTCGAGGTCTGCGTCGATGGCGCTCGCGGGCGGGGCACCGTCCGCAGCGCTCGTTGCGGTCACCACGTGATCGATGTGCGGGACCGTCCGCGCCTCGCGGAGGCTTCCGCGGATCGCCGCCATCCGGGCGAGCTGTGCGGGAGCGAACGAACCACTCTTGAAAATGGCCATGTCGAACGTCACCGCGCCGCCGCGGGCGTTCACATCGTTGATGTACCCCTTGGCGACGATGGGATCGATCGGATCGCGCAGCTCGTTCATCGGGTCGAGCGGCGCGACGTCGGGGCTCCCCCAATAGGCACCCAAGAACGAGAGAACGTGGAATTGGGTCTTGTGGTCCGTCCAGCGGCTCTTCGGATATTGGAAGGAGGAGGCTGGCGGGAACAGGTTCACTTCCCCTGCGGTGTAGCTTTCGGGATCCCACTGCGCGTGCGTCTCCACGAGCGCGTCCGGCGTCGGATCGAACGCGACGATGCTGCGTGGATTTCCGCGGCGCGCAGCGGCCGCGAAGGCTTGCGCGTAGGAGGCGTCGAAGCCGACCCACGGGTAGGCGCCGTCGAACCAGAAGCCGACGACCCCCGTGCCGTAGCGATCGGACCACTCCCCGATGACGCGGCTCCACCGCTCGCGGGCGGTCGGCGTGAGGACGTAGTCGAATTGGTCGCTCGAGATCTCGCTCACGCCGAGCCCGTGGGCGGCGGCCGCGTCCGCAGAGGGCGGCGCGGCGGGGAGATAGAGCATCAGCGAGATGCCGCGTGCGCGGAGCGCCTGCGAGACCTCGAGAGGGAGATCGCGCTTCGACGTCTTGCCCGGTCCGACGAATCCATCGTACGTGGCGTTCGGCGCGCAGTAGTAACCGCTGTCCTGGCCGAGCGTCAGGATGACGTACTTCGCGCCGGTCGTCGCAACTTGGTCGGCGAACGCCGCGACGTCGAAGGCGTCGACGCTCGCGTTCCAGTCCGCCGAGCTCGACGCGGTGATGTCGTTCATGCCCACGATGAAATGAACGAAAAGGCCATAGCGAGCCTCCATCAGCCAGTCGGTGTCCGAGTCGAACCAGCCATTTTCGGGCGGGCAACCCGCTCCGCACGAGGCATCGGGGGGAGGCGTGGGTGGCGGGGCCGGAGCGACGGGGTCGAGACTACAACCGATCAGCCCGAGCGAGCCCGACAGGAAGAGACCAGCGAGAAGGGCGCGTTCCATGGAGGCCGAGCCGGGCGAAGAAGGAGGACGACGAAAAGACACCTAGCGAGAGCTTACGCGAACCCCCGCGCGACGCCAGCGCGTGCCGTGCGCGCTCAGCGCTGCGAGCGGCGCGCGCTCTCGACGGCGGGCCTCGTCGCGCCCGGATCGCTCGGCGGCCTCTCCGGCCGGACGGGGTGAGCGACGCATCCGAGGCGCCCCGACGCGACCGGATCGAAGCTGACGCGGCTACACACCGAGCAGACGCAGAGGCGCGCCTCGTAGAGCGGGCGGCGCGCGAGGACGTCCGCGGCGAGCAACGCGAGCACGAGCTCGCTGAGGGCGCGCCCCGGCGGCACGGCCACCGTGAGCTCGCCTTGGCCGCGTGAAGCGACGTGCCCGCGGCCCACGACCTCCGTGAGCCACTCGTCGTCGCGCGGTGTCCACACGAGCCCTCGCAGCGACCGCACGGCGTTCGCGCGCGCGTCGCGGAGCAGCGCGCGCAGCGCCTCGCGATCGACCTCGGGGCGGAGCTCGAGCGGCTCGTGGTCGGGCTCCCACACCGTCGTCCATCCGACCGCCCAGCCGTTCGGCGCGACCTCCCCCGTGAGCCACGCGATGAGCGACTCGAGGGTGCCGAGCTGCGCGACCCCCTCCAAGAAGGCGAGGGCCGCGATGGAGCTCTTCGTACCCACGCGAGCCTGCGTGGGCGGAGCGGTGCGTGTCGACGCATCGAGCACGGGCATGATGACGGGCTCCCGGTCCGCGTGGTCGCGGACCCCGATCGATACGAGCCGACGAAGGCACCGTTTCGAAGAAAAGGCGTCGCGCGCCCGACGTGCCCGAGCCGGTCGACAACCGCGACGGGCGCTCCTACGCTGCGCGGCGTGATGCGTACGAAGTCCTACCTAGCCGCCCTGCCGCTCCTGCTCCTGCCCAGCGCCGCCCTGGCCGACCCGCCGAAGATCCAGTCGCACACCTGCGCGAACGGCCTCGAGGTCTTCGTGGTCGAGAACCACGCGGTGCCGCTCGTGACCCTCGAGATCGCCGCGAAGAACGGCTCGATGACCGAGCCGCCGGAGTTCAACGGCCTCTCGCACCTCTACGAGCACATGTTCTTCAAGGCCAACTCGGTCATCCCGAGCCAGGAGGCCTACATGGAGCGCATGCACGAGCTCGGCATGAGCTTCAACGGCACGACGAACACCGAGCGCGTGAACTACTTCTTCACGACGACGAGCGATCACCTCGCCGACTCGATGGTGTTCATGCGGGACGCCATCACCTCGCCGCTCTTCGATCAGAAGGAGCTCGAGCGCGAGCGCGTCGTCGTCACGGGCGAGATGGACCGCAACGAGGCGAGCCCCTTCTACCACTTCAACAAAGAGGTCGACGCCCACGTCTGGTACCAATACCCGACGCGCAAGGATCCTCTCGGGAGCCGAAAGACCGTGCTCACGGCGACGCCGGAGAAGATGCGCACGATCCAGAAGCTCTATTACGTGCCGAACAACTCGGCGCTCGTCGTGACGGGTGACGTGAAGGCCGCCGACATCTTCGCGGAGGCCGACAAGCTCTACGCCGGCTGGAAGCGGGCGGAGGACCCGTTCAAGAAGCACCCGCTCGTGACCCACCCGCCGCTGAAGAAGAGCGAGGTGGTGGTCGTCGAGCAGCCCGTCAAGTCGTTCACGGGCATCCTGGTGTGGCACGGCCCTTCGACGGTCGAGAAGGAGCTCGACATGACGTATGCCGCGGACGCGCTCGGCACGGCCGAGTCGGAGCCGTCCTCGCGCTTCCAGAAGGCGCTCGTCGAGTCCGGCGCGTGCGTGTCCGCGAGCCTCGGCTGGTACACGCAGAAGAACGTCGGACCGATCAACCTGCAGTTCACGGCGGCGCCGGGCAACGTCGACCGCTGCGTGAAGGCGGTGTTCGCGGAGGTGAAGAAGCTCTCCGAGCCCGGGTACGTGACCCAAGAAGAGCTCGCGGCAGCGGCGCACACCCTCGAGGTCGAGCGGATCGAAGAGCGCGAGCGGCCGAGCTCGCTCGCGCACCAAATCACCTTTTGGTGGGCCTCCGCGAGCATCGACTACTACCTGGGATACGTCGACCACTTGAAGAAGGTCACTCCCGCCGACACGTCGAAGTTCGTCTCGACGTACATGACCGGCAAGCCCTTCGTCTTCGGCGCGCTCGAGAGCCCCGAGATGCAGAAGGCCGGCGCCACCGCCGAGCACCTCGCCGAGCTCTCGGGCGCGAGCGTGGGCAAGCTGCTGGTCGCGAAGCCACCTCCGCCCAAACCCGCGGCGAACGCGTCGAAGCCCGCCAAGGGAGCCAAGAAATGAGCGCTCGAACGATCCCGACCATCGCGAAGTGGGCCTCGATCGTCGCGCTGGGGAGCCTCGCGCCGGCGTGCGCCGAGCCTCCGCCGCCGAACAACCTGCCGCCGAAGCTCGCGCCGACGGCGACGAATCCCCCCGTCTTCGTGCCGGCGGCGCCGGTCGATCCGCCGCCCGTGGTCGATGGCGACATCACCGTCGCCTACGAGAACGGCATTCGCATCCTCGTGAAGCGGAACCCGGGCGCCGAGCTCGCGGCGATCGATCTCTACGTCCGGGGCGGCGCGCGCAACTGGACGAAGGCGGACGCCGGCGTGGAGCTGCTCGCCCTGCGCACGGCGGTGAGCGGCGGGACGAAGACGATGGACCGCGACACGTTCACGAAGAAGCTCTCGGCCCTCGGCAGCACGCTCGGCGCCTCCAGCACGGCCGACTTCGCCGTGCTGGAAGCGAAGTCCCTGACGGGCGAGATCGACACGACCTTCGCGATGCTCGCCGACGCGTTCCTGAATCCGGCGATGCCAGCGACGGAGATCGAGGTCGGGCGCCAGCGACAGCTCGCCGGCATCCGCCGCGACGAGGAGACGCCGGACGGGAGGCTCGGCCTGCTCGTCACCAAGGCGGTCTGGGCCGGCCATCCGTACGAGAACCGCGCGATCGGC
Source organism: uncultured Polyangiaceae bacterium (assembly GCA_964467935.1). Lineage (GTDB taxonomy): Bacteria > Myxococcota_A > Polyangia > Polyangiales > Polyangiaceae > CAYYKK01. The sequence continues at coordinate 3,827 of CAYYKK010000256.1, read as the reverse complement.
ACCGTCGAGTCCGTCTCGGCGCTGAACGCCGAGGCGCTCCGCGCTCACCTCGCGAAGCTGCGCGAGACGAGCCGCCTCGAGATCGTCGTCGTCGGCGACGTCGACGCGGGCCACGTGCGAGAGCTCGTTCGACGCGCGTTCGGCCTGCTCCCGCGCGGGCAATACGTCGAAGCGCCCCTCCCCACGCCGAAGTTCGATCGGCCGCACGTGGAGGTGACGAAGGCCGACCTCCCGACCAACTACATCCAAGGCACGTTCCTCGGGCCGTCGTGGCGCGACGCCGACTTGCCGGCGGGGATCGTCGGAATGACGATCTTGTCCAACCGGGTCTGGGACGAGGTCCGCACGAAGCGCAACCTCTCGTACGCCCCGAAGGCCGGCTTCGGGTGGAGCAGCGAGGTCACGCGGGGCGTGCTCTACGTGACGGCGGTCGACCCGGACAAGACCTTCGGCGTCATGCTCGACGAGGCGAAGAAGCTCGCGGACAAGCCCGTATCGGACAAGGACCTCGCGTCGGCCAAGGCGCAGTTCCTGACGAACCACGTCATGCAGAACGAAGCCTCCGACGGGCAGGCGTCGTGGCTCGGGCTCACCGACCTCGTCGGCGGCGACTACCGCCTCTCGCGGACGCTGCCCGAGCGCATCAAGGCGGTGACCGTCTCGGACGTGGAGACGTTCGCGCAGAAGCGCATCAAGAACCTCCAGACGGTCGTGCTCGGCGATCCGGCGAAGGTCGACGAGAAGCTCTTCCAGTCGCTGTGAGCCGAGGGACCTCGTGAGCGATCCAGTCGAAGGCAAGACGTGCTTCATCACCGGCGCGAACACCGGTATCGGGCGGGCCACGGCGAAGGCGCTCGCCGCGCGCGGCGCGCACGTGCTGCTCGCCTGCAGGAGCCTCGACAAAGGCGAAGAGGCCGCGAGCGCCATTCGGCGAGAGACCGAGAACCCGAAGGTCGAGGCGGTGGAGCTCGACCTCGGATCGTTCGCCTCGGTGCGCCGCGCCGCGGAGGCGTTCCTCGCGCGCGACCTCGCGCTCCCGCTCCTCGTGAACAACGCGGGTGTCGCCGGTCAGCGCGGGCTGACGAAGGACGGCTTCGAGCTGCACTTCGGCACGAACCACATGGGCCACTTCCTGCTCACGACGCTCCTGCTCGATCGGATCAAGGCGTCTCGACCGGCGCGCATCGTCCACGTCTCGAGCAAAGCCCATTACGACGCGGAGGCGCTCGACTTCTCCGTGCTGCGCACCTCGACGCCGACCATCACCGGGCTCCGCGAGTACTCGGTGTCGAAGCTCGCGAACGTGCTCTTCTCGGCCGAGCTCGCGCGCAGGCTCGAGGGCACGGGCGTCACGTCGTACGCGCTGCACCCCGGCGTCGTGGCGTCGGACGCGTGGCGCCGCATCCCGTGGCCGATTCGATGGTTCGTCACGCGCGGCATGATCACCAACGAGGAGGGCGCGAAGACGAGCCTCCATTGCGCGACCGCGCCGGAGCTCGCGAACGAGAGCGGGCTCTACTACGACGATTGCCGACCCAAGGAGCCGAGCCGCCTCGCGCAGGATCCGAAGCTCGCGCGCGAGCTCTGGGAGCGGAGCGAGGCGTGGCTCTCGGTCTGAGCTCGACGCCCCGAGCCGCCGCGCGCTAAGGGCTTTTCGCACCTTCTCCCACCATTTGTTGGCCGGCGCTTCGTCCCCACGGGATGATCCGCACACCACTCGAGAAGTGTTTCTCGGCGTCGGGGAGGAGGGATCCACCGTGCAGGACGAATCGTTGCCTGGTCATCGTGGCTCGTCGGTCGAATGGTTCGTGACGGACGGACGCGAGGTGGTGGGCCCCTTGCCGACACAGAAGCTCGTGCGCGGCTATGCGCAAGGCATCGTCCGGGCCGACTGCTCGGTGTGGCAGGCGAAGTGGGCAGGATGGCGCCCCGTGTCGGCGGTGCGCGAGATCGCCTCGTATCGCGCCGCCAGCGACGAGCGCGGCGCGGCGTGGGTCCCGCCGCCAGCGTGGAGCCCGCGCGTGTTCGAGCGGGCGAGGTTGTCGCGCGCCCTCGCTGGGGTGCGGCGAGGCCAAGACGCGGGTGAGATCTCCGTCCTCGCGCTCCAGGCCGCCGCGCTCGCGACAGGCGCGACCGTCGGCCTCGTGCGTTCACTACTGTCATTTGGGTTACGCATACGGATACCGTTACCCCCCGGGACAC
>CAYYKK010000256.1:0-1615 GCA_964467935.1 uncultured Polyangiaceae bacterium | reverse complement strand
GAGCGACACCGCTGCGGTGCGGCGCGGCCAAGCCGTGGGCGCCTTCTCCGTCCTCGCGCTCCAGGCCGCCGCGCTCGCGAACGGCGCGACCGTCGGCCTCGTGCATCGCCCACGGAGGCTCGTCGGAGGCCTCGAGGCGCGCGGCGCGGTGGGCATGCCGGCGTGGCCGCTGCTCGGACGTCGGATCGACGCGACCGATCCGGCCATCGTGGCAGCGCGCATGGGCGCCCGCATCTTGCGCTTGCCGCTCCGCACGAGCGCGGGTCGCGCCACGTCGTCGCGCCTCTCGGGGCGCGCGCCGCTCCGGGGCGTGGTGCTCGCCCCGATCTACGCGCACAAGCGGCTCGCCGCGATCGTCGAGCTGGGGCACGCCCAGCACGAGTTCAGAGAGTCGGACCTCGAGATCCTCCGCGAGGTGACGCGCGTCGCGTCGATGGAGCTCGGACGGCGGGGCTGAGGCGCGGAACCGGCGAACCACTCCACCAGCTGCTATGGTCTGGTCGAATGTGGCTCGCCCTCCGCGCACACCCCGCGCTCGCCCGTGAGACGACGACGATCGCGAGGAGCGCGCGATCGCTCGTCGCCGTGGCCCTCGTCGCGTGCAGCCCGAGCGCGGCGAGCCGGGCACCGATCGAGGCCGCGATCCCGACGCCGACCGCGGCCGCGACGGTCGTCGACGAAGCCCCGACGAGCGCGCCGACGACCCCGCCTCCCCCGCCGGTCGCGAGCGGGCCGAAGCTCCCGCACGGCGCGTGGGAGGAGCCGGACGAGCCCGTGCCGGACGACGCCGCGAGCGTCTCCGACATCTGCGCGATCGAGCCCGACGCGTGCAAGCCGGTGAGCCGCGATTTGCTCGCTTCGTGCCGCTGCAACCGCTTTCGAGGACGCGACATGCAGAAGTGCGTGATCGATTGCGTCGCGCGCGAGCGGTCCAAGGTGAACGACGAGCTCGAGCGGCTCGGACCCTGACCTCGGAGAGCGCCGCGCGGCCCGCCGTCAGGTCGGCGGCTTCGCGGCGCCGAGCTCGAAGAAGCTGCGCGCGACGAGGGCGGAGAGCTCCTCGTTGCTCACGGGCTTGTAGGCGCGCGGGTTCGGCACGCGCTGCAGGAACTCGCGGGCCTCGGGGCTGTGCGTGCCACCGGTGAGGAAGACGAAGCGAGCCGCTTGGTCCGGGGAGCGGGCCTTCACGGCCTCGTAGAGCTCCATCCCGCTCATCTGGGGCATCACCAGATCGCAGAGGATGACGTCGAACGAGCCCGTGGAGAGCAGCTCGAGGGCGCGCTCGCCGCCCGACGCGAGCGACACGTCGTGCTGGCGCTCGAGCGCGCGACGGAGGCTGTTGCGGACGAGCCGATCGTCGTCGCCGACGAGCACGCGCGCGCTGGGTCCGCTCGGCGCGCGCTCGAGCGGCGCGCGTTCGGGGAGCGTTCGCCCCGTGTCGAGCGGCAGCCAGACGCGGAAGGTCGTCAGCGGCCCCGGCGTCGACGTGACCTCGATGTTCCCGCCGTGCGTGCGGACCGCGTCGTAGGCGAGGCTGAGCCCGAGCCCGACGCCCTCGCCGACGGACTTCGTCGTGAAGAACGGCTCGAAGATCTTGGGCAGGATCTCCTTCGGG
>CAYYKK010000255.1:0-11366 GCA_964467935.1 uncultured Polyangiaceae bacterium | reverse complement strand
CGAGAGCGCGAGCGCCCCGGCGAGCGCGGCGTTGCGCGGTGCGCTCGCTCGGACCGAGAGGTCGCGCAGGACTCGCGCGCGCGGAGCTCGCTGCGCCGAGGCGTCCCTCGTCACGTTCCTCATGTCGCGTTCTCTCGCAGAGCGAGCGAGCAAACTCAAGCGCGTGCCTGCGCGACGCGGTCGATTCGTCACTTCGTGAAGCGTGCTTCGCGTGCGTGTCGCTCGGCGATTCGAGGCGTCGCGCGCTCGCGTCAGGTCTTCGCGGGCGCGCCCGGGAGATCGAACGCGCGCATCACGTCGGCGCGATCCACTGGGCCGCCGTGACCGAGATAGAATCGGACGACGCCGAGCTCGAGGAGCTTCTCGATGTTCGCGCGGTTCGCCTCCTCGTCGGCGTGGAAGTAGTGCATGCCCGGGCTGTCCGGCGCGATGGCGCCGCCGAAGTAGCCGCCGAGGATCTGATCGCCGACGAACGCGCTGTGATCGTCGAGCAGCACCACGAGCGACCCGCGCGTGTGGCCCGGCATGGAGACGACCTGACCGGAGAGCCCCCACGGCGAGAGGTCGACGGGCGCGTCGCCGACGACCTCGTCGGGCTCGAACGGCGGGTAGCTCTGCGGCAGCGTGAGCTGGAGGAAGCACGCGAGGAAGTTCATCGGTTGGAGCTCGTCGTTGTGCCCCTCGCGCGCCATCTGCAGGTCACCCTCGCCGAGAAGCCACTTCGCCTTCGTGAGCTTCTTGAACCCAGCCGCGTCGCCTGCGTGATCGGCGTGTCCGTGCGTGAGCACCACGAGGCCGAGATCGCTCGGCTTCACGCCGCTCTCGCGCAACGCGCGATCGAGCGCGTCCGCGTCTCCCTCGGAGCCGACGTCCACGAGCACGGGGGACGCGGAGCGGATGAGGTACGCGTTCGAGAGCGGGAGGCGGATCTGAACGATGTCCTCGCCTCCGGCCGTCCGGCCGACGCGCTGGAACGAGGTGCTGCACCCCGCGAGCGTCGCGATCGACAGCGCCGCGCCGGCGATGGTGAGAGCACGCGTGAAACGAGGGCGCCGTTGCATGGACGGGCATCCTACCCGTCGTCACCGCCGAGCGCGTCGTCGATTCAGGGCAACGGCGTCTCGACGGTCGGATCCTCGCGCGCGCCCCGGTGAACGAACGCCTCGACCTCGGCGACCAGCGAGGCGGCCTCTCCGAAGAACGGCAGGTGGTCGCCGCCCGGTAGCGTCGCGAGCTCGGCGCCGGGGATCCGGCTCACGAGATCGTGCGCGAGCTCCGCGCTCACGATCGGATCGCGCTCGCGGCGAAGGACCAACGTCGGCACGGACACACGCGTCGCCAAGCGTCGCACGTCCATGTGTCCCAGCGCGCGCAGGGTGAGCTCGGCGTTTCCCGGGCTCGCCGCGGCGCGGAGGTACGACGCGTACCACGCGCGCACGTCCGCGCGGTCCGCCACGCTCGGCGCCTCGCGGCGTAGCATGTCCGTCTCGGGCCACGTGGCGCGGATGTCGTGGAGATGTCCGTCGAACGCCGCGGGGTCGAGCCCGGCGGGGAAGTCGCTCGCGCCGAGCAGACGCGCCGCGCCGCCGAAGAGCGCGAGCGAGCGCACGCGATCGGGCCAGGAGACCGCCACTTGCACCGCGGTCGGAACGGCGTCCCCGGTCGCGAGGATCACCGCGCGGCGCGTCCTCGTCGCGTCGAGGACGGCGCGTACGTCGCCTGCGTGCTCCTCGATCGTCGGCTCCCCCGCGCCTCGATCCGAGAGGCCCGAGCCGCGTTTGTCGAAGAGGATCACGCGAGCGAACGCGCCGAGGCCGCGCACGAACCCTTCGAAGGAGGGGCACTGCCAAGCCGCTTCGAGGTGCGAGAGCCCGCCCAACGCGAGGACGAGATCGATCGGGCCTGCGCCGAACGTGCGGTACGCGATGCTCGTCCCCGCGTTCTCGACGTAGCGAATGGGACCGAGGCTCTCGGCGCTCGCTGCTGCGCGCCGACCCTCGACCTCGAGCGGCCTCGGGGCGTCCTCGCGCGCCCAGGCGCCGACGGCGGGCGCGGAGACGAGGTCGCGCGCCGGTGGCTCGGTCGGCTCGCGGAAGAGCAGGCTCTCGAGCTGGCTCAGCGCCTCGGAGAGCTCGGTCGCCGTCTCGTAGCGATCGCGCGGATCGCGCTTCAGACAGCGGTCGACCACGCTCGACAAGGTCCGCGGGACGTCGGGCACGAGGTCCACCAAGGATGGGATCGTGCGCTCCTGGATCGCGCGCGCGAGATCGTCGCCCGTGAGGCCTTCGAACGGCAGCGCGCCGGAGAGGAGCGAGAACATGACGAGGCCCGTCGAGTACACGTCGGAGCGCATCGAGGCCGGGTGCCCGCGCCACTGCTCCGGCGCCATGAACGCCGGCGTCCCGAGGAACAGCCCCGCGGCGGTCTCGTACCCAGGCGCGCCCGCCGTCGGATCGAGGGGCAGCGCGCTCGGTCGCGGCGGCGTCGCGTCGACGAGCACGGCCGTCTCGCCGCCGGCGAGCGGCGCGCGATCGGCGGCGAAGGAGAGCGCGGGCCACGCCGAGCTCGACGATCCCTTGTCGAGTCGCGCGAGGCCGAAGTCGAGCAGCTTCACCGCCCCCGCCGACGTGATCATCACGTTCGAAGGCTTGATGTCGCGATGCACGATGCCCGCGCGGTGCGCTGCCGACAGACCGCCGGCGATGCCCGCGCCGATCCGGAGCGCGTCGCGCCAAGGCAGCGGTCGCGGCAGTTGGTCGAGGCTCGTGCCCGGCACGAACTCGTAGGCGAGGTAAGGCCGACCCTCGACCTCGCCGATTCGGTACACGCTCACGACGTTCGGATGCACGAGGCGAGCGATGGCGCGCGCCTCGCGGAGGAAGCGCGCGCGGGCGCTCTCGGACGGGCGATCCGCCGCGATGAACTTCAGCGCGACGCGCCGATCGAGCACCTCGTCGTGACCGAGGTAGACGTGCCCCATGCCGCCCGAGCCGAGCGGCGAGAGCAGCACGTAGTCGTCGAACACGCTCGGCGGACGGAACGTCTTCGTGCCGAGGGTGCGGCGCGCTTTCGGCGGCACGCGGAGCGGGGCCGTGACTTGACCGGCGTCGTCCGAGCCGTCGTCGAGCGCGGCCATCGCTCGCTGCCGACGACCGTCCTCGGCCGAAACGACCGCCACGGATTCGACGGGCTCGGCTCTCGGCATGGCGTCTCCAGGACTTTGGGGGGGCCGACCCATGTTCGGATCGGAGAGTATGCGACGAAGGGGCGTCGCGCGGGAGGCCGCGTCACGCGCTCTTCAGCTCGCCCACGTCCCTGCGTCCGGAGCGAAGCCGGCGCGAGTACTCGATGAGGCTTCGGCCGGCGTCGTCGAAGGCGCGATCGACCGCGGCGTAGAGATCTTCGGTGCGGGGATCGAGATCGGTCGGACGACCGACGAACACGGCGTCTCCAGGCACCGCGAGGCTGATCCGCACGTGATAGCGGTTCCCGTGGACGTGGCGCTTGTGCGGAGCCTCGACCGCGACCCGACAGATCTGCACCTCGCTCGACCAACGATCGAGCTTCGCCGCCTTCTTGCGGACGTAGGCGTCGACCGCGTCGGAGTGCGCTACCCCACGGAACGTGACGGTGATCGGAAATGACATCGAAGAGCTCCTTTCACGAACCCATGCGTCGGGGCGCCTGGTCCCCCCGGACGTGGCCGTCGAACGACCTTGCACGGCGCGTACCGCCGCGCGAGCGCACCGGCCGCTGCACGCTCGCGCGGAAAAACGCGGCATGATCGGGGAGAAGGCCACTCACCCTCGCGTCACGCGCGGGAGCTTTTTCCCGAGGCGCTTCGACGCACGGCTTGCGGAAGCGCGCACCGGGCGCGCGGCGCCCCGTCGAGACCCACGCGAAGCGCACGATCGAGACCTCGGCTGCGGCCCGGGGGAGCGACACTTCGCGACGATGCGCGCGCTACGTGACGTCTCCGTGAAGCCAGTGGGGCAAGTCGGGTCGTGTGTCATTTCGCCGCGTCGCAGGCGCCCCCTCGCGCTCGCGAGCGCAAGGGTTGCACGCGTCGCCGTCGGGCACCGGCGATTCCGCGCCGTATCGTGAGCGCGCTCGTTGGCGCCCCGCTTGCTTGGCGTCGACCCATGCACGGCCTCTCCGAGCACTGGGCTCCGTACCTCGTGTCGAACCTCGTCGGCGTCGCGCTCGTCGCGCTGGCGTTTCGTCGCCCGAAGCTCGCGCGCTGGGGCTTCGCGATCCTCTTCGCCGGCGCGAGCATCGTGAACGCCACGCTGGCGCTGCGTGCGCCTCGCGACTACGTCGAGGGCTACGCGCGGTTCGCCACGCCGGCGTACAAGGCGTTCATCGAGGGCGCGTTCTCGGCGCACGTGACTCCGATCGTCCTGTCCCTCGCGCTCGGGCAGCTGCTCGTCGCCGGCATGCTCGCGCGCGGTGGCCGGTGGCTGACGCGAGGCGCAGTCGCGGCGGCGGTTTTTCTGGTCGCGATCTCGCCCCTCGGGGTCGGCGCCGCGTTCCCATCGACGCTCTTCATGGCGCTCGCCGTCGCCGTCACCGCGATGCAGCTCGACGAGCGCATCAGCGCGGTCGCGTGGGACGTCCCAGCGCCGTGACGAGCCGCGCGGCGCGCGGTTCACCGTCGTCGCGTGCGGACCGCCTCCGACTCGCCTATCGTGAGCGCGATGTCTTGGTGGATGTCCGCCATCTATGATCCCTTCATGCGTCGCTCGGAGGTGGCTTGCCTCACCGCGTGGCGCCGGGAGCTCCTCGCCGACGCGTCCGGCGACGTGCTCGAGATCGGCGCGGGCACGGGCGCGAACCTCCCGCTCTACCCGGCGAGCGTGCGCCGGCTGGTCCTCTCCGAGCCGGATCCGCACATGCGTCGACGCCTCACGGCGCGCGCGGAGCGCGAGGCCTCCACCCGCGCGAGCATCGCAGCGGCGAGCGCCGAGACGCTGCCGTTCCCGGAGGCCAGCTTCGACTTCGTCGTCTCGACGCTCGTGCTCTGCTCGGTCCCTGATCCAGCGCGGACGTTGGGCGAGATCTTCCGCGTGCTCCGGCCAGGCGGCGCGTTGCTCTACCTCGAGCACGTCGCTGCCGACGAGCCGTCGCGCTTCGCGTGGCAGCGACGCCTCGAGCCCGCCTGGCGGCGCGTCGCGGGGGACTGCCACCTGACACGCCGAACCGGCGAGACCATCCGCGGGGCGGGGCTCGTCGTGGAGCGCGAGGCGCGCGAGAGCGTGCGCAAGGCGCTGCCCGTGGTGCGCCCGTCGATCCGCGGCGTGGCGCGCCGCCCTGGGTGACGCACGTCGCGCGCGCTAGCTCGAGCGGGGCAGGTCCTTGTCCGCGAACCACTTCTCGCTCCCGCGACCGCGGAGGCAAGAGGCGAAGAGACAATCGCGCAGCGCGTGCTCCTCGAACGGCGCGGTGCCGTGCGTCGCGTGCCCTTCGAGGAAGATCGCGTGGCCATGCGTCAGCTCGGCGCGGGTGAGGCGCACGCCGTTCTTCTCGCGCAGCACCTCGACGCCCTTCTGCTCGAGCTCGTTCGCGAGCTCGAGGCTGAGCTCGCGCGGTCGCCCGCCCACGTAGTAGGCGACGAGCTTGCGCTTCTTCGGATCGCCGAGGACCCAGTCGCGGAAGGACTCGACCTCGTCGTAGAGGGCGTCGAAGAGGAACACCTCGCGCACGTCCTTGCCGGCGACGCGCAGGTTCGCGGCCGTCGCACGGTAGCCACCCGAGTGGGCCGAGAGGAGGATGCGCCCCGTGCGCTCCACCTTCGCGAGGCTCGCGTCGCCGAGCGCGCGCGATGCTTCGTCGGTCGAGAGCACGCCGCGGAGCTCCGCGAGCATGCGCTCGAGGCCACCCTTCTTCATGAGCTTGCCGAAGTCGCCGTCGGCGGCGTTCACAGGTCCTTGCGGCACGACGAGGATCGCGTTCTGGCGGCTCTCGCGCAGCTGTTCGCGCAGCTTGTGCCCCGCCATCGCGACCGGCGCGGTCGTGGTGTGGCCGTGGAAGTGCACGACGACGTCGAGCGAGCGGCCCTTCGGCAGCCGGTAATGCGAGGGGACGAACGCGAGCACGGTCGGATCCGTGTAGGTCGCGCCGGGCGAGGGGTAGGGGGCGGCGTCGAGCGCGAGCGTGAACGTGGTCCCGATCGTCGACGGCTCGACGTGCGTGATCTTCGACGGCTTCGCGGCCTCGGCCTCGCGCGCGATCCACGTCGATCCGAGGGTCGCCGCCGCGCCGAGGAGGAAGGTCCGCCGAGAGTGCATGTGCGTCGCGGTAGCACGGCCGATGTGGCTGGGCCAAACCCGCCGCCGACGCGCCCTTCGCTTCGGCGCGTTGCGAGGCGCTCGCTCCGGCGATAGATACCGAGCGCCGTGAAAGAGGACACCCTCGTCGTCCACGAGATCTATCGGAGCGTGCAAGGCGAATCGACGTTCGTCGGCGTGCCATGCACGTTCGTGCGCCTCACCGGCTGCAACCTGCGCTGCTCGTGGTGCGACACGCCGCAGGCCTTCTACAAGGGCCGCCGCATGGCGCGCGGCGACGTGCTCACCGCGGCGCTCGCGCTCGGGACCCCGCTCGTCGAGCTCACGGGCGGTGAGCCGCTCCTGCAGCCGGGCGTCTTCCCCCTCCTCTCCGAGCTCTGTGACGCGGGTCGCCGCGTGCTCGTGGAGACGAGCGGCGAGGCCGACGTCTCGCGCGTCGATCCGCGCGTGCACAAGATCATGGATCTCAAGGCACCGGGCTCCGGCGAGTCCCACCGGAACCGCTGGCAGAACCTCGCGCACCTCGGCGCGCGCGACGAGATCAAGTTCGTGCTGCGCGATCGCGTCGACTACGAGTGGATGCGTGCGATCATCGCCGAGCGCGCTCTCCACGCGCTCGGCTCGACGCTCCTCGCTTCACCGGTCTGGGGCTCGCTCGATCCGAAGGATCTCGTCGACTGGGTGCTCGCCGATTCGCTCCCGGTGCGCGTCCAAGTGCAGCTGCACAAGATCATCTGGGGGCGCGACGCCGTCGGGGTCTGACGACCGCGTCGCGAGCGGCGGCTCCCTGCGACGTTCGCCTCAGCGCTCGCCCCTCTGAAACGCGCGGTAGGCCTCGACGTCCTCGGTCGAGCCGAGGACGAGCCCCGTTCGCTGGTGCAGCTCCTTCGGCTCGATGTCGAGCACGGGGCTCTCGCCGTCGAGCGCCATGCCGCCGGCGGCCTCGAACAAGAACGCGAACGGCGCCGCCTCGTAGAGCAAGCGGAGCTTGCCGCCGGGGCTCTTCAGATCGGTCGGGTAGGCGAAGATGCCTCCGCGCAAGAGCGTGCGGTGCGCGTCGGCGACGAGCGTGCCGACGTAGCGCGCGCCGTACGGCCGCCCCTCAGCCTTGTCGCTCTCCTTCACCCAGGTGTTCCAGCGCTTCGTCGGCTCCGTCCAGTTCGCGGAGTTGCCCTCGTTGATCGAGTAGGTCGATCCCTTCTTCGGGATGCGGATGTTCTCGTGCGAGAGGAAGAAGTCACCCACGGTCGGATCGAGCGTGAAGCCGTGCACGCCCCCCGCCTTGCCGGTCGAGATGACGAGCATGGTCGACGAGCCGTAGATGACGTATCCGGCGGCGACGAGCTCGCGGCCCTTTCGCATGAAGTCCTTCTGCGTGACCGGCCCCTCGTGGTCGCGCCGCCACACCGCGAAGATCGTGCCGATCGAGATGTTCACGTCGATGTTGCTCGAGCCGTCGAGCGGATCGAACGCGACGACGTAGCGCGCCTTCGGGTTGTTCGAGAACACGACGATGTCCTCGAGCTCCTCGCTCGCCACCGCGGCGCAGTGTCCGCGTCGGCTCAAGGTGGAGATGAGCGTCGTGTTCGCCTCCTCGTCGAGCTTCATCACGCGCTCGCCTTGGACGTTCGTCTCTCCCGTGTAGCCGAGGACGTTGACGAGGCCCGCCGCGCGGACCTTGCTCGTCACGACCTTCGCCGCGAGCTCGATCTGGTTCAGCAGCGAGGTGAACGCGCCCGTCGCGGCGGGGAAGCCGGCCATCCCTTCCAGGATGAAGGTCTCGAGGGTGATGCCGAAGCGAGAGTCGGCGGCGGGCGGGGCGAAGCTCGGGCTGCTCATGCGGCACCCGCTAGCACGGCGAGGCGAGCGCGCGGAGCCCCGCCGTGCGCGCGTGGCGCGAACGACGGATCAGAGGTCGGCCAAGTGGATCGGATCGACGTTGAAGTCGTCGAAGTTCACCGTGTCGGAGCCGTTGTTGCCGACGACGCCGAACCCGATGCTGTTGTCCGGGAGCGCGTCCATCCACGCGTCGCGCGGGATCGAGCCGAGCGGCGTCCACGCCCCGAACCCCGACTTGTAGAGGAAGTGCACGAGCGAGCCGTGGAACGCGAGGCCGAGGTAGCTCGGGTTGGCAGGGACGGCGATGCCCGCGGTCGTCTCTTGGATGAGCCCCGTCATGGAGGCGTACGTCAGGCGCTCGCGGCTCATCGGCGCCGGCACGCGGAAGACCTCGAGGAACATGGTGGACAGGTTGCCGCCGCCGAGCAGGCGAATCGACGCGTAGCACTCCTGGTAGGTCTCGAGCGCCGAGAGCCGCAGTTCGCTCGTCTGTCCCGGCACGACGTTCATGCGGACGCGCGCGTTGATGCCCGTCGCGTTGCCTTGCACGGTCCAGACGGCGTTGGAGATCCCCGAATTGAATCCGTCGGTGACGCCGCCGCACGGCGTGAGCTCGGCCGGCGCGCCGCCGGTGCCGCTCCCCGTCGCGCTGCTCGAGGACGCGGACCCGCCCGTCCCCGCGCCACCGCTCCCCGAAGCGGAGCTCGTCGCGCCGCTCGTCGGCCCGCCCGAGGCGTTCGTCGAGCTCGACACCTCGCCGCTGCCGGTCGCGCCGGTCGCGCCGCCGCCGCCCTCGTTCGTCTCGAGCTTGCCGAGCCCGCTCACGAGCTGGCAACCCGCCGCGAGCGCGGCGGCGCAGCCGAGCGCCAATCCCCCGTAGAGCGAGCGCTTCGCGTCCAAGAAAGCCACCGCCTCCGAGAGTAGGGGGAACGCGTCGCGCCGTCCACGCCGGCTTGTTCGCGCGCGCGCGGAGCCCGTATAGTGCGGAGGTGTCTCAGCCGCCCGCATTGCCCCAGCCGGGAGCGACCCTCGCGGGTCGCTACGTGCTCGGCAGACCGATGGGCAAAGGCGCGATGGGGGTCGTGTACGACGGCGAGCTCGCGCGGCTCGAGCAGCGGGTCGCGATCAAGGTCTTGCGCCCCGAGATCCTCGGCGAGCCCGACCTCGTGGCGCGCTTCGATCGCGAGGCGCGGCTCGTCGCGAAGATGAAGAGCGAGCACGTCGTGCGCGTGCTCGACGTCGACGTCACCGCCGACGGCCTCCCGTTCCTCGTGATGGAGAAGCTCGACGGCCACGACCTCGGCCTCGAGATCCGCCGGCGCGGACCGCTGCCGATCGGCGAAGCGCTCGAGTACGTCCGGCAGATCTGCGCCGGGATGACGGAGGCGCATCGCGCGGGCATCATCCACCGCGATCTGAAGCCGTCGAACATCTTCCTCGTTCGGCGCGAGTCGTCGCCGGATCCCCACGAGCGACAGGTGAAGATCCTCGACTTCGGCGTGTCGAAGATCGTGGGCGACGCGAACCTCACGGCCACCGAGTCGACGCTCGGCACGCCACGCTACATGTCGCCCGAGCAGATTCGCTCGGCGAAGTCGGTCGACGAGCGCACCGACGTCTGGTCGATCGCCGTCATCCTGTTCGAGCTCCTCACGGGCAAGACGCCGTTCGCCGGTGAGTCGGCCACGGGCATGGCTGCCGCGATCGTCGTCGATCCGCCGCTCTACGTGCGCGCCCTTCGGCCCGAGGTCCCCGAGGCGCTCGAGCGCGTCGTGATGGCGGGGCTCGCGAAGAACCCGGCCGAGCGCATCCCGAGCGTCGCCGCGCTGCGCGAAGCGCTCGACGCGTTCGCTTCCCCCGGCCGGGCGTCGCTCGCAGGCGGCGCGAGCCCTGCGCCGTTCGCTCCTCCACCCTCGTCCCCCGCGCTCGCCGATCCCGCCTCGCGAGGCCACGCGCCGCTCGCGGCCGCATCGCTCGGCGGTCACGCGCCGATCGGAGCGCCGGTCCAGCTTTCGCCCGATCGAGATCCGTCGCAGGGAGCGCACGGGCTCGGCGGGGCCGCGATCCGCGTGCCCGAGTCGGGCGTGCCCCCGTCGACCTCGATCCCGCCAGGGCCGACGCAGGCGAGCTGGGCGCACGCGCCCACCGCCGCCGCCGGCCAGGCGCTGCCGATGCGCACGATCGTGACGCTCTTCGTCGTGCTCTTCGTCGGCACGGCGGCCGTCCTGACGGTCGGCCTCGTGCTGACGCGCAAGCCGCCCATGGCGGCGTCGACCCCCGTCGCGACGGCGAGCGCCGCGGAGCCGTCCTCCACGGCGCGTTCCGTCTCCTCGCCTCCTCGTGGCGACGATCCTGCGACGACGGCCACGGCCACGTCGTGGCCCGCCGCGTCGTCGCCCGCCGCGTCGTCGCCGGCTGGCTCGGCCGCCTCCCCCGCGGTGCCGGTACCCAGCGTCGATGTCGCGAGCCCGACCGGCGCGCCTCCGACGGCGACGTCGCCACACCCAGTCGCGTCGATCGCCGCGGCGAGCCACACGCCCGCGCCGGTCCCGTCGGCCGCGAAGCCGGCGCCCGTGAAAGACTGCCCCGCGAGCGAGAAGATCCTCGTAGGCTCGAAGCTCGTCTGCCCATGATCTCGCGTTCCCTCCGCGCTCGCGCGCTCGAATCGTGCGTCGTCGTCCTCGCGTGCATCGCGAGCGCATCGCTCCCGACCGTCGCCTTCGCCGACGCGTCCGACTGCGCCGACGCAGCCCGCGTCGCCAAGCTCAAGAAAGACGGCAACACCGCGTTCGGCGCCGGCAAGCTCGAAGACGCCGTCGCGGCGTACGAGCGCGCCTACGCGTGCGACAAGGACGCTTCGCTCCTCTTCAACATGGCGAAGGCGAAGCTCAAGCTCGGCGAGACCCTCGAGGCCCTCGACGACATGCGCCGGTTCGAGCGCGACTCGCAGAACCTCCCGAAGGAGATCGTCGACGCTGCCGACGCGACGATCGCCGAGCTCGTCGCGAAGGTGGCGACCGTGAGCGTGCGCTCCAACGTCCCTGGCGCGAAGGTGACGATCGGCGATCGCGATCTCGGCCCCGCCCCCGTCGAGAACGCCGAGGCCCTCGCCGGGTCCGTCACGGTGCGCGTGACGGCGCCCGGTCGCGAGCCTCTCCTGCGCAAGGTCGAGCCCGTCGGCGTCCGACACGCGGACGTCGACGCCTCGTTCGAGGCGGCAGCTGCCGCAGCGCCCGCGGA
>CAYYKK010000254.1:0-11526 GCA_964467935.1 uncultured Polyangiaceae bacterium | reverse complement strand
TCGCCTCCGGGGTCGCCGTCTTCATCGGCGCGGCCACCGGCGTCACGCCGTTCGCGAGCGTCCTCGAGAGCGTCGTCCGGCGCGGCAACGGCGAGCGACCGCCGACGCTCCGAAAAGCCTATTTCTTCTGGCTCAACCGCGATCAGTACTCGTTCGAGTGGTTCGCCGAGCTGCTCGGCGAGATCGAGAAGGCCGACCATCGCGCCCTCCTCGAGGTGCACCTCTGCATGACCGGGGGCCGCGCCGGCACGACCGCGCTCGCGCTCGAGGCCGCGCGCGACATCCTGCACTCGGCCGGGCGCACCGACATCGTGACGGGGCTCCGAACGCACACGCACATGGGGTCGCCCGACTGGGAGCTCTTCCTCGGCACCATCGCGGCGAGGCACGCGCCGTCCAAGGTGGACGTGTACTTCTGCGGTCCTCCCGGCCTCGCCGCCAAGATCCGTCCCATCTCGGAGAAGCACGACATGGGCTTCCGCGAGGAGCAGTTCTGATGCGGAGGACCACCGTCGCCCTGGGGCTGTCGCTCTCCATCGCCGGCGCGCTCGCGGCGTGTCAGGTCGCGCCCGCGTCGAACGAGAAGCTCCCGAAGAGCGCGCGTTGCGCGACGTGCCACCTCGCCGAGTACGAGGGCGTCACGCACCCGATGCACCCGGGCAAGAAGCCCAAGACGTGCGGCGTCTGTCACAAGGAGACGTCGTGGTCGCCGGCGATCAAGAAGCACGCTTGGGAGCTCACCGGCAAGCACGCGAAGGCCGACTGCTTCGCGTGTCACGACGGCAAGCCGCCGGTCTACGAAGGCACGCCCGACCAATGCGTGGACTGCCACCGAGACGACTTCGTGCACGTGAAGTTCCCCGAGCACGCGAAGTTCTCGACGAAGTGCGACGAGTGCCACACGACGAGCGCCTGGAAGCCGACGAAGGAAGACGCGCCCGCGCACCCGACGCCGAAGAAGCCGGAGCCGAAGCCCGATCCGACGCCGGTGCCGACCGAGACGCCGAAGCCGACGCCGACCGCGACGGTGAAGCCGAAGCCGACGCCGACGGTCCTCGTTCCTCAGCCGAAGCCCCAACCGCAGCCGCAACCGAAGCCCTGGCCCGATCCCCCCGACACCTCGTCGGGCGCGAGCCCGAGGCACTGAGCGAGCCTTCGCCGAGGCCGATCAGGGCTTCTTCGGCGGCTCCTCGGCTGCCTTGGCGGCGATCGCGAGCTGGGTCGGCGCGGGCGGGAGCATCGAGAGGGTCGGGATGTGGGCCTTCGCCTCGTAGCGGTTGTCGACGCGGCGAGTCGTGGGGTAGGCGAGGTCGATGTCCTCGAGCGTCAGGATCTCGTCGAGGATCGCCTCCCACATCTCGTTGCGCGAGCGGCGCCGGTCGCGTGGCTTGACGAGGTAGCGCATCGTGAGGCGCACGCCGTTGTCGACGACGTCGGTCCACACGACCGGCGTCACCTTGCTCATCTTGATGTGGTAGCGCTCGGCCGCTTCGTCGATGGCGCGCATCGCGTCGGCCGTGAGGTGCTCGGCGTGGTCGTTGACGATGCGCGTCAGCTCCTCCTTGGCGCGGCGCCAGTTGCTCTCGAACGTGACGACGACCTCGATCTCGTTCCAGATGTACGAAAACCCGCGGTCGTAGTTCGCGACGGGGTTCTTGAACACCCAGCCGTTCGGGACGTGGATCACGCGGCCGGTGCTCTGGTCGGCGTGCACCCAGTTGCCGATCTCGAGCAGCGTGAACTGGAAGATCCGGATGTCGACCACGTCGCCCGCGTGCGGGCCGATCTGGATGCGATCCCCGACGCGGAGCGGAGAGCGCGTGATGATGAACACCCAACCGAAGAGGTTGATGATCGGATCCTGGAGCGCGATCGCGAGGCCCGCGGAGAGGAGCCCGAGATACGTCGCGAGCCCGGTCACCCCCTGCACCCAGATCTTGATGATCGCGAGCAGGGCGACGGCGCCGAAGACGTAGCCCGTGGCCTTGCTGATCTGGTAGCGCGACGACGAGTCCTCGACGGCGCGGCTCGCGATCTTGAGCGCGATGCGCCGGAGCACGACGTAGAGGACGATCGCGACGACGGTCGCGAACACCTTCGAGTCCACGTCGGGCGTCAGGCCGAGCCGCTGCTCGAGCCACGTCGTCACTCCGTCGAGCCAGCTCATCGGTGTCCCCCCGGGGCAGTGCTCAGGCCTTCGGCCACACGACGCCGCGCGCCCGCAGATCGTTCACCGTGTCGGTGAGCGTCTCCATGGGATCGCGCGGCGTGAAGCCGAGCTCTTCGTGCGCCCGCGTCCAGTCGACGTACCAGTAGGCCTGGCTCATCTCGGCGCTGGCGCGATCCATCGCGGGGACGCCGGGCAGCACCTTGCCGAGCTTCTTCGCGAGGTCGACGCCGAGCCCGGCGAGCGCCCGGCTCCTCGGCAGCTCGACCGTGGGCGGCGCGACGCCCGCGATGCGCGCGATCTTCTCCGCGAAGGCGCGGAAGGTCAGGTTCTGCGCGCCGAGCAGGTAGCGGCGGCCGCCGCGCCCCTTCTCCCACGCGAGGATCATCCCGAGCGCGGCGTCGCGGGCGTCGACGAAGGAGAGCCCGCCGCCGGGCGCGAACGGCACCTTGCCCTCGATGATGTCGACGACGTCGCCCGTCGACGAGCCCGTGAGATCGCCCGGGCCGAGGAGGAGCGCCGGGTTCACGGCGCTCACCTCGAAATCGGGGCCGCTCCGATCGAGCGCCGCCATCTCCGCGTAGAGCTTCGAGCGGTAGTAGGGCCACGACGCGATCAGCGCCGTCGGCACCTTGCCCTCTTCGTTCACGGGGCGCGGCTCGTCGGAGACCGCGACGACGCCGCTCGTGCTCGCGACGACGACGCGACGGACGCCCTTCGCGCGCGCGCCGTCCAAGGTGATCTTCGTGCCCTCGACGTGGAGCCGGTGGAGGGCCTCCGCGTCGGCGGGGTCGCGCGAGACGCGGCCGGCGCAGTGGAAGAGCACCTCGCTTCCGGCGGCGGCTTCCTCCACGCTCGCGCGATCGAGGACGTCGCCGTGGACGACGCGGGCGCCGAGCGCGAGGAACGCGTCGTCGAGCTTGTCCTCGCGGACGAGCGCCGTGACCTCGTGCCCGCGCGCGCGGAGCGCCTCGACGAGGTGGCGGCCGAGGAAGCCCGTCGCGCCGGTGACCAGAGCCTTCGTCATACCGATCGATCCTTCTCGACTACGACAGGTCGAAGACCTTCTGGAACGTCATCAGCAGCGAGACGTCGTTGGACTTGATGGTGCCCGAGAGGAACTCCATCGGGCTCGGCGTGTACGCTTCGCGGACGATGCGCGTGAAGATCTCGGGGCTCGTCTTCAGCACGCAGTCGGCCTGCGTGCCCTCGGGCTTGCCCTGTGACGCTCGGCATCCGTCGGGCTCGACCGTGAGCGTCCACTTCTCGTTCTGCTCCGCGCCGAGCGTGAAATAGAACGTGATGGGCTTCTCGACGCGACCGGCCACGTAGCGACCCTCGAGCTCGCGGAAGAGGAGCGTGAGCGGGTGCTCGACCGCGGCGACCTTCGGCGCGCCGTTCGACGCCTCGCGACCTTCGTCGCGCAGGTCGAGCACGCGGCCGTCCTTGAGGAGCCGCACCGCGCGCTCGGCGAGCTCCGCCACCTTGCGGTAGGCCTGCGCGGGCTTCATCCCCTTCGTGAGGCGCTCGAGCTCGCGCACCTCGAGCGGGAGGCCGATCCGCGCCGTGATGTCGCGCTTCGTCGGCACGCGCGTGCCCTTGCGCATCGCCTCGTACGTGCCCCCGAGATAGACCGGGAGGATGTCGACGTGGTGCGCGAGCGCCAGGTGGCCGATGACCGGCTTGAACTCCTGGATGCTGCCGTCCTTCGAGCGCGTGCCCTCGGGGAAGATGAGGACGGTCTTGCCGAGCTCGAGGTGCTCACCCGCGAGCCGGAGCGCCTGTCTCAGGCCGTTCTTGCGATCGAAGGGCGCGAGGTTCGTCAGGTTCTCGATGTAGAAGCGACGCCAGCGGTTGCCCTCGAAGAAGTAGTCCTGCGCGGCGAGCGACACGAGCTCGTCGCCGTACGTGCCGAGGGCGTACTTGACGAAGCCCATGTCGAGGTGGCTCGAGTGGTTCGACACCACGATCGTGTTGCGATTGAACGGGATGTGCGCGCGACCGATGACGGTCGGGCGCATCACGTTCTCGTAGAAGCCCATCTGGAAGCGCGTCATCACGCGCTTGGCGGCGCGCGTGACCGGCTCGGGGAGGTTGACCGGCTCCTCCTTCGGCTCGATCGGCGAGACGTCGTCGGCGAGGGCGATGGATGAGCTCTTCCGCACGAGCTCCTCGAGGTCGCCCACGGTCTCGCAGCGCGCGAGCTCGGCCCCGTCGAGGGGGCGGCCGACCTGCACCTCGAGCGCGACGGCGAGCTCGACGCCGAGGAGCGAGTCGATCCCGAGATCGCCGCGCAGCGTGCTCGTGGTCGCGAGGTCCCGGACGTTCTTGTTGGCGATGGTCGCGATGGCGTGCCGGATCGGGGACGAGGCGCGATCGCCCTCGGGGACGTGCGTCGCCGAGACGAGGCGCTCGATGATCTGGCGCACCTCGCTGCGCTTCACCTTGCGCGTCGCCGTGCGAGGCAGGTCGGCGTCGTAGAGGTGGACGACGGTCGGCTTCGCGACGCGCGGGAGCCGCTCGAACGCCTCGCGCAGGCTCGCGAGCGCCTTCTTGTGGCGCTCGGCGCGGTGGGCGGCCTTGTCCTCCCCGGCGGCCTCCTTCGGCACGGCGAGGCACGCGACCTTCTCGCCGCCTTGCCCGTCCGGGAGGCCGACGATGCTGAGCTCCTTCACCCCGTCGACGTCGCCGAGGACGGACTCGACGTCGTCCGGGTAGACGTTCTCGCCGCTCGTGCCGACGATGACCTCCTTGTGGCGGCCGACGATCGTGAGGCGGCCGCGCTTGTCGATCTTGCCGAGGTCGCCCGTGTGGAGCCAGCCGTCGGCGTCGATGGTCTGCGCCGTTGCATCAGGGTTGCCTTCGTAACCCTTCATCACGTTGGGCCCGCGCGCGACGACCTCGCCGACGCCGCCCTCGTCGGGGCTCAGGATCTTGACCTCGACGCCGGGGACCGCCTTGCCGACGTTGCCGAAGCCGGTCTTCATCGTCGCCTTGGCGACGGTCAGCACGGGCGCGGCCTCGGTGAGGCCGTAGCCTTCGGAGAGCGGCAGGCCGAGGCCGGAGAAGAGCTTCGCGGTGTCCTTCGGCAGCGCGGCGCCGCCCGAGATGAGGTGGCGCATCGAGCCGCCGAGCCTGTCGTGCACCGTCCCGAAGAAGAGCTTCCCGGCGTTCATGCCGGTGGTCTTGCCGATGAGGCGGTTCATCTCGAGCGCCGTGTCGAAGGCGCGCATCGCGAGCGGGCCGCGCTCCTTCACCTCGGAGAGGATGCGCCGCTCGAGCATCTGCCAGAGCGCGGGCACGCCGGCCATCGCCGTGATGCGGCCCTTCGTGAGCCCCTCGTTGAGGCCCTCGGCGGAGAGCTCGTCGATGTAGACGATGCGGGCGCCGAGCATGAGCGGCAGGAGCAGGCCGCAGGTGAACTCGAACGTGTGGTGCAGCGGCAGCACGCTGAGCACGCGATCGCGCGGCGTCAGCGGGAAGAGCGGCGCGAGCGACGCGAGCAGCCCGGTGAAGTTCTTGTGCGTGAGCATCACGCCCTTGGGCTCGCCGGTGGTGCCGCTGGTGTAGATGAGGCTCGCGAGATCGTCGCCGTTCGTCGGGGGGACGTCGCGCTTCTGGAAAGCCTGGCGCGCCTCGATGGCGGTGCCGTCGGTCATCGTGGTGAGCGACGCCAGATCGAGCACGGCGAGGTTCGGCAGGGCCTTCTTCGCGGCCTCCGCGCCCTTCACCTCGTCGTCGAACAGCGCGACGCTCGCCGAGCTCGATCGGACCACGTTCGCGAGCTGCGCTCCCTCGAGCGCAGGGTCGACCGGCACCGCGACCGCGCCCGCGCGCAGGATGCCGAAGTACGCGAGCGCCCAGCCGACCTGGTTGCGGCCGGAGATCACGACGCGGTCGCCGTGCTTCACGCCGAGCCCGGCGAGGCGCTCCGCGATCGCGAACGAGACGTTCTGCCACTCTCGGTAGGTCGTGCGCGTGAGCCCGTCGGGGTGCACCTCTTGGAGGGCGACGGAGTGCTCGTGCCTCTCGGCGACCTCGTCGAGCACGTCGAGCAGGTGGTCGTACGACCGGAGCGGCTTGAGCTCGCGGTTCATCTTCTCGTCGATCTGCGGCACGACCCACTTCTCGAGGCCGGGCAGGTGCACCTCGTACATCCAGACGCGCCAGTCGATCGCCTCGGGCGCCCAGATGAAGCGTGTCCGCTCCTCCTCCGGCATGCGCGCGAGGGCGGCGCGCGTGTTCGCGCAGCTGAAGATCCAGTCGGCCTCCGCGGTGAAGGGCACGAACAGATCCATGATCTCGGCCGACTTCGCCTCGGTCTTCGCGGCGCTGCGGAGCGCCTTCGCGGCGGGCTTGAAGAGCGCAGCCATGGGCCCCACGCTCGCGGCGTCGAGCAGCGATCCGAGCCCCTCCATCGCCTTGACGTACTGGTGAGGACCGAGGCGCTGGTACTCCTTCTTGGTGAGGCCGTACGACTCGAAGTGGCTGATCGCGATCTCGAGCGGCTTGATGCTCTTGCCGTCGAAGACCTTCTTGCGCTTGTAGAGGCCGATGAGCTCGAGGTAGCGCGCCATCGAGCACGGGTTCGTGTCGGTGACGCCGTACTGGTAGACGGGGCGGTGCGTGCCGTCGAGGAGCTCGGCGAGCGAGGCGAGCATGCCCGACGAGACGAGGTCGACGGGGATGATGTCGAGGTGCACGTTCTTGTCGCCGGGGAAGCGGACCGTGCCCTTGAACGCCATGTAGATGAACGGGGCGCTCGTGTTGATGCCCTCGTTCCAGCCGGTGAACGGGTACTCGTTCGACGACTCGACGACGGCGGGGCGCACGATCGTGAACGGCACGCCCGAGCCGGCGAGCACCTGCTCGCCGATGCTCTTCGTGTACGTGTAGATGTTCGAGAAGCCCCAGAAGAGCGCGCGCTCCTGGCCCGCCTCGATGAGGCGCGCCTCGACGAACTTGCGGCGGACCTTCTTCACCTCGTCCTCGAGGGGTTTGCCGCGGCCCGGCTCGCCGCGCTCTTCGAGGTTCTTCTTCGCCTCGTCGAGGAACGCGCTCTGTCGGAAGGCGTCGTCGGCGCGTTGGCGCGCTTGGCGGACGAGGTCGAGGCACTCTTCGATCTCGCGCTGCGGGTTCCAGTGCGATCGCTCGAGCGTACGACCCGGCTTGCTCTCGCCGAGGACCTTCTCTCCGGCGACGCGCGGGAAGGGGACCGTCCGCGGGTCGACCTCTTCGATGAGGCCCGCGCGATAACCGGCGACGTAGCAGGTGCTCGTGTGCATCACCGGCGCGCCGAGCGTCTTCGCGAGCTCGACGAGGTTGTTCACGCCGAAGGCGTTGACCTCGAGCGCCTCGTCGAGCGGCGGGTTGAAGTCGACGACGCCCGACACGTTGACGACCGCGGAGATGGTGCCGCGCAGCTTGGCGACGAGCTCCGGATCGATGCCGAGCAGCTCCTCGACGATGTCGCCCGCGACGGGCGTGACCTTGTCGCGCAAGAACCGCTCGAACTCGGCGCCGGGGTGCGCCTCGCGGATCGGATCGAACGTGGGCGACGACGCGATCTGCGACCAGAAGCGCTCCTCGGCGCTCTGATCCGCCTTCGGACGGACGAGGAGGTAGAGGTGCCCGACCTCGGGGAAGCGATGCAGCAGCATCGAGACCCACACCTTGCCGAGGAAGCCCGTCCCGCCGATGACGACGAGGCGCGCCCCGCGGTAGAGCTTCGACGGGATCAGCGGGGATTCATCCTTCGACGCGCGCGCGGAGGCCCCGCTGTCCGCCGTCGTGGCGGCGAGGCCGCTCGTTTGCCCGTTGATCATGCCGAACCATCCTCCAGCGCGCCTCGGCCCGAAATCGGCCTCGTGCGCGACGACAGCGCGCTTTTGTCGTGCTGGGTGGGGAGCGTCAAGGCTTGCTTCTCGCTTGACGAGCCTACGCGACGCGTCAGTCACGGTTTACGGCCCGCAGGTGCTCTACGATGGCGCCGTGGAGCTCGAGCTTCCGCGCGGCCTCTCGGGGGGCATCGTCGAGTGGCGCACGCCGAAGGGCGTCGCCGTCGTCACCGTCGTCACCAAGGCGACCTTCCGGTTGAGGCCCGACGTGGTGGATCTCGTCGAAGAGGGCGGCGATCCGCTCGTGGTCGCCGACGAGACGGTGCGAAAGGCCGGGGGCGTCGTCCTCCGGCCCGCCGAGCTCGTGCCGGGCAAGGCGCAGCCCGAGATGCTCCTCGTCGGCAGCGCGTTCGCGCCGGACGAGCTGCCGGTGCAGCACCTCGTCGCGCGCCTCTCGGTGGGCAAGGTGACGAAGGCCGTGGAGGTGTTCGGAGAGCGGTGGTGGCAGCCCGACGAGACGCTCGGTCAACCGACGCCGTGGCTGAGCTTCCCCCTCACGTACGAGCACGCCGCGGGCGGGCCGGCCACGTGGAACCCGAGCGGCGTGCCGGTCGGCACGAGCGGTGACGAGCTGACGAGGCGACGCGCGCCGAGCCTCGTGATGCCGGGCGCGAGCCCGAGATCGCCGAGCGCCCCCACGCCCGTCGCGTGCTTCGCGCCCGTGCCGGCGTCGTGGCCCATCCGCAAGGAGCGGACGGACGCGCTGCGCAAGCTCGCCGTCGCCCAGAGCCTCGACGCCGAGAGCGAGCTGATGGCGCACCAAGCCGCGCCCACCGATCAGCTGCTCGACGTGCTCGTTGGAGATGAGACGGTGATTCTAGAGAATCTATGTCGCGGAACGCCGCGGCTCACGTTCCGCCTGCCGGGTGTCGCGCCGCGCGTGCTCGCGCCGGGGCTCGATCCGGGCGCGGCGAGCGTCGTCGCGCGGCCCGACACGATCTTCATCGACACGGACGCGGAGCGCCTGTCTTTGGTCTGGCGCTCGCGCCACCGGATCGCGGACGCCGATCGCGCGCGCACCGTCACCGTCGAGTGGACGCGGATCAGCCAGGATCCCGCGCTCGCGATGGCCCAAGAGGCGATCTTCGCGGCCGAGGACGGCCAGACGCTCGTGACGAAGGCGCGGCCCTGGCTGCGGGAGGACGTCGCGCCGGATCGCACGAAGCGGACCCAACCGGAGATGGAGCTCTCGCCGAAGCCGTCGTCGGCGGCACCGCCGCGGCCCTCGCCGGTTCGCCTCGCGTCCAAGCCTCCTCCGCCAGGCGAGGTCCCGAGGCCGGCGGCGCGCCCGGCGGCGCAGGTCGAGCGCGGCTCGAGCCCGAGGAGCGGCGTGCGCGCGGCGCCCGAGCCGGTTCCGATCGGGCTCGTGTTCGCCGACGCGCGGCGCATCGGCGATCTGCAGCAGCACCCGCATCACCGGATCTTGCTCGCCGAGGCGCGTCGCGCGCCCCCGATCGCCCCGTCGCTCGCGCCGGCGGCGGAGGACGAGCGGCGCTCGGAGATCGACGCCGCCTTCTCGACCGTGCTCTCCAAGGCCTCGCCGACGCCGCTCGACGGTCTCGCCGACGCGGGCGTCGCGCTCGGCGAGGGCGGCCCGTGGCTCTTCGTCGTGGAGGGCGAGCTTCGCCTGTCGCTCGACGAGCGCGAGGAGCTCGCTGCGATCGCGGAGCTCGCCGGGGCGCTCGGACAGCGCGACCGGGAGATCGACGCGCTGCTCGCGCTCGCAGCGGAGGCCGTCGCCTCGCCCGCCGCGCCGAGCCGCGCGTTCCTCGTCGATCTCGCCTACCGCATCGGGCGCGCGTGGGCCGCGCGGAACGCCGCGCTCCCGCCGGATCTGCCGTCCTCGAGCGCGCGTGAGCGGCTCCTCGAGCGTCGCGCGTTCACGCGGCGCAACGTGCTCGGCGGCCTCCACGTGCGCGCCGAGCTCGCCTCGCCGCGCGGCTCGCACCTCGCGGCCTACCTGCCCGACGTCGCCGCTCCGCTCGTGCCGCCTTCGTTCGCGCTGCCCGTCCGCGCGCTCGTCGACGTGCACCCGCGCCAGAGCGACGCCGACCCGACGGCCGTCTCGCTCCGGATCGTCGCGCTCGGCGTCGTCGTTCGTGCGCGCTGATGGGCCCACGGATCCGCGCGAGGCTGCTTTCGGACTCGCTTTGTCGATTGCGTCGCGCGTGCCTCGGAGAGAAGAGGATCGCGCCATGCGCCACTTCGCCCTCGCCATTCCGCTCGTCGCGCTCCTCTCGGCCTGCTCGGCGGGCGTCAATCCGGGAGGGGGCGGCGCGGGCGGCGCGAGCGGCGGGAGCGGTCCCGGCGCGGGCGGCGGCGCGGCGTGCGACACGTGCACCCTCGGCTCGTACACGCCGTGCAACGCCGACGGCACGCCCGGCACGCCCGTCGCGTGTCCCGCCGCCTGCGCGCCGAAGCTCGGCTGCGTCGAGTGCGTCCCGGGGTCGAACCAATGCGTCGGCAACGAGATCCACGCGTGCTCGGCCGACGGTCACCTGAACGGTCCGCTCGTCCAGACGTGCGACGTGAGCGCGGGGATGACGTGCTCGAACGGCGCGTGCAAGACGGGGTGCGAGATCGCCGCGGACAAGCCCTCGAACGTGGGCTGCGAGTTCTGGGCGGTCGACCTCGACCAGCAGGACGCGCTGAACGATCCCGCGAGCGCGCCGTGGGGGATCACGCTCTCGAACGCCGGCGCGTCGAACGCGAACGTGACGATCGAGATCAACGAGGCGCCCGTGGGCTCGCCCGCGCAGCTCTCGACGGTGAAGCAGCTCACCGTGCCCGCGGGCTCGCTGCAGTCGATCATCTTGCCGACGAGGGAGCTCGACTGCGGTGCGATGCCGAACGACTACAACGCGCCGGGCACGTGCCTCTCCTCGCGCGCGTTCCGCATCACCTCGTCGTCGCCCATCGTCGTCTACCAGTTCAACGTGTTCCAGAACGCCTACTCGAACGACGCGTCCCTGCTGCTCCCGACGAACGCGCTCGGGCAGGTGTATCGCGTCATCGGCTGGGGCGCGGGGCATCCCGTCAAGGTGTTCAACATCATCGATCGCTCCTACGTGACCATCGTCGGCACGCAGCCGGACACCGACGTGACGGTCAAGCCGAGCTGGCGCATCAAGGGCAACCCGCCCATCGCCGCGACCGCGGCCGGCGGCCTCATCACGGTCAAGCTCCAGCCCTTCGACGTGCTCAACCTCGAGACGGACGACGGCACGCTCCAGGACGATCCGAAGACGATCGCCGATCTCTCCGGCACGGGCATCTCGTCGACGAAGCCCGTCGCCGTGTTCTCGGGCACGGAGTCGACGGGCGCGCCCGGGGCCTTCATGACGCCGACCCCTCCGAATTGGATGAGCGGCGACACGTGCTGCCTCGATCACCTCGAGGACCAGATGTTCCCCGCGGAGTCGGTGGGCACCCATTACGTCGTCACGCGGAGCCCGGTGCGCT
>CAYYKK010000253.1:0-11544 GCA_964467935.1 uncultured Polyangiaceae bacterium | reverse complement strand
GCTCGCGTTGCGGTCGAACGCGCCGCTGCGGTCTTGGGCGCGGCGATCGGCGACGCCAGCGCGTCGATCCCCGTCGCGCCGTCGTCCCTTCGCCGGGGCGAGCGCGTGGGTCGCGCGAGCGTCCTCGCCGGCCGCCCTCTCCGAAGCGACGGTCGCGGGCGCGGGCAAGCTCGAGCGCCGGAGCTGCGACGGCTTGTCGTGGTCGCCGACCTTTTCGGCCCTTCTCTTCCCCCGGTCTCGCACTTGTTTCATGGGGTGGTCTTCCTAGGCTACACGAGTCGGCGTCTCTTACGAGGGATCCGTTTCTCCCCGGATCAGATTCGAATCGACACGCTCTTCACCGCGCGCTCTCGCGGGGGACGGCGCCCTTCGCGAAGTCGGCGAGGGTGGTCGAGAGCGACGGATCGCGGACGAAGAGATCGTTGTGGTGTCCGCCCCGCACGATCGTGAGGGTCGCCTGCGGAAGCGCGCTCGCCACCTTGCGACCCATCTCGACGGGGATCACGGGATCGGCGTCGCCGTGGACGACGAGCGCCGGGAGGTCGAGCGACGGCGCCTTGCCGATCGTGTCGAAGCGATCGCCGACGAGGAGGCTCGTCGGGACGATGGGCACGAACCGCGACACCATGTCCGGGATCGACGTGTACGGCGCGAGCAGCACGAGGCGGCGTCCGAGGCCGCGCTTCGCCATCTCGGCGGCGACGCCGCTGCCGAGGCTGAAGCCGACGAGCACGACGTCGCTCGGCGCGACGCCCGAGCCGCGCAGGTAACCGAGCGCGCGCTCCGCGGCCGCGTAGAGGCTCGCCTCCGTCGCCTTCTGCGCCCGCGCGAGCCCGTAGCCCGGGTACTCCACCGCGAGCACGCCGACGCGCTGATCCATGAGCGCGCGCACGAGCGAGACCTGGTCGACGAGCTCCTCGCCGTTGCCGTGGAAGCAGACGAGCGTCGGCGCGCCCGGCGGCGCCTTCGCGTAGAGCGCCCAGACCGGGCCCGCCGGCTCCTCGGCGCCAGCCGCGCCGCCGTCGATCTCCACGAGCGTCGCGCCGCCGAGCTTCGGCTCGAGGCCGCCCTTCGGCGCGGGATAGAGCAGCGCACGGTAGAAGAGCGCGACCGCGCCGACGATGCCCGCGTAGGCGATCGAGATCACGAACGCTGCGGTCTTCACGCGGCGGACGAGCATCGGGGCAAGCTAGATCATCCGAAAGGCTTCCCTCTGTCGAGGGCGTCGTGTGGGTCCGCGCGCCCCCCGCGTCGCGTCAACGCTCTTCGCCGGAGTCTTTCGGCGCGCTGCCGTCGAACGCGATGCTCGCCGAGTTGATGCAGTAGCGCAGGCCCGTCGGCTTCGGGCCGTCGTCGAACACGTGACCCAGGTGGCCGCCGCAGTGCGCGCACGTCACCTCGGTACGCAGCATGCCGAAGGTCCGATCGACGTGCTCGTCGATGATCTCCTCCTCGACGGGCGCGAAGAAGCTCGGCCATCCGCAGCCCGAGTCGAACTTCGTGTCGGAGGTGAAGAGCTTCGCTCCGCACCCGGCGCACAGGTAGACGCCGTCCTCGTGGTGGTCCCAGTAGGCGCCGCTGAAGGCGTGCTCGGTGCCCTTCTCGCGCAGGACCTTGAACTGCATCGGGTCGAGCTGGGCGCGCCACTCCGCCTCGCTCTTTTCGATCTTGGGCTTCTTCATCGCGAGCTCGAGCTTCCCCGATCGACGCCCCTCGCGCAATCTGGAGTGGACCCCGATCGTGCGCGGTGTCAGGCCTCGTCCCTCCGAGCGTCCCTGGTTTTGCCATGAGCCCCATCCTCATCCGCCCCGACCTCGTCGTGCCCGCGAGCGACCTCGGCTTCCGCGCCGTGCGCGCGAGCGGCCCGGGTGGGCAGAACGTCAACAAGGTCTCGTCGAAGGTCGAGCTCCTCTTCGATCTCGACGGCTCCTCCGCGCTCGGACCCGAGGCGCGCGAGCGGCTCCGGGCGCTCTTCCCGAGCCGCGTCGGCAAGGACGGCCTCTTCCGCGTCGTCAGTCAGAAGACGCGCGATCAGCTGAGGAACCTCGAGGACGCCCGCGAGAAGCTCCGCGCGATGATCCTCTCTGCGCTCGCGACCCCCGCGGCGAGGCGCGCGACCAAGCCCTCCCGGGCGCAGAAGCGGCGGCGGCTCGACGACAAGCGCCATCAGTCGGAGAAGAAGACCGGGCGCGCGGCCGCGCGTCGCGACGCTGCTCGTTGAGCGCGCCTCTCCCCCCTCGCCCGATGTGTGGTACGAAAACCGCGCCGTGAGGGTCTCCGCCATCATCCCCGCCTACGACGCGGCGCGCACCGTCGGCGCGGTCGTCTCGTCCGTTCGCCAGGCGTTCGGCGACCTCGGCGACGTGATCGTGGTCGACGACGGATCGACCGACGACACGCGGGCGCGCGCGGAGGCCGCGGGGGCGATCGTCGTTCGTCACCCGAAGAACCTCGGCAAGGGCCGCGCGCTCCGCACCGGTCTCACCGAGGCCTCCCGCCGCGGCCACGACGCGGCCGTCACGATCGACGCGGACGGTCAGCACCCGGCCGAAGAGGCCGCGCGGCTCGCGCGCGCCGACGTGGACGCGAGGGCGCTCGTGCTCGGGATCCGCGATCTCAAGGGCGCCGGCGCGCCGCGACCCAACCAGATCTCGAACGCCATCTCGAACGGCTTCCTCTCGCTCTTCTCGCGCAAGCGCCTCCACGACACGCAGTGCGGTCTGCGGCGCTATCCGCTCCCCTCCACGCTCGCGCTCGGCGGTCGCGACGACGGCTACGCGTTCGAGGCGGAGATCATCCTGCTCGCGATCGCCGCGAAGGTGCCCGTGATCGAGCTCCCGATCCGCGTGCTCTACCCGGAGGATCGGACGACGCATTTCGACAGCGTGCGCGATCCGGCGCGCGTCGTGCGGCGCGTCGTGGCGACGCTCGTGTCGACCCGCGGGATCACCCGCCGCGCTCGCGCCTGAGGTCCGATGTCGACCGGGGAGCCGAACTCCGCACCGAACGACGCGCCGAAGGGCGAGGAAGCCGCCGACCGCCCGCTGCCCGCCGCGCCCGCGTCGCCCGAGAAGATCGGCTTCGCTCGCCGCCACAAGAAGAAGCTCATCGCCCTCGCGGTGCTCTTCGTGCTGCCGCTCGTGTTCCACGTCGGCGTCGCCTTCGGCACGCGCCTCACGCCGCCGCCGCTCCCGGATCTCTCGTCCCACGTCCTCACCGCGAAGACCGAGCCCATCACGCGCGTCGGCAGGGCGTACAAGCGCAAGCGCGGCAAGATCCTCGAGGTGCGGCTCACCGGCTCGCCCGCCGAGATGGGCGACGAGCACGCGAAGCTCCTCTACGACGAGATGGTCGAGAGCGAAGGCCAGCTCTACCGCACCTTCGAGAAGTACGTGCCGATGAGCCCCGTTCGACACCTCATCGTCGACATCGGCAAGTTCCAGTTCCGCCACGTCGATCACGGGATATCGAAGGATCGGCTCGAGGAGATCGCAGCGCAGGCGCGAGCGTTCACGCCCGATCCGTTCGAGAGCTACATCCCGACCTACCAAAGGCTCGTCTATCTCCAGTCGCTCTACGACATCAGCTTGAGCTTCGAGCACTCGCCGCTGCTCGGCTGCACGAGCTTCGTCGCGACGGGCAAGGCGACGAAGGACGGCCACACGTACCTCGCTCGCAACTTCGACTTCGAAGCGGGCTCGGTCTACGACGAGGGCAAGGTCGTGTTCCTGATCGAGGAGACCGGCAAGATCCCGTACGCCTCGGTCGCGTGGCCGGGCTTCGTCGGCACGGTGAGCGGCATGAACGCGAAGGGGCTCTCGGTCGTGATCCACGGCGGCAGGGCGCGCGAGACGAGCGAAGACGGCGAGCCCGTGGTCCACACGACGCGTGCCCTGCTCGCGGAGGCGTCCACCGTCGACGAGGCCATCGCGCTCGTCCGCACGCGACGGGCGATGGTGAGCCACATCCTGCTCGTCGCCGACGCCTCGGGTGACGCGGCGGTCATCGAGCGCGCGCCCGGCGAGGAGCCCTTCGTCCGCCGCGCGAGCGGGCCGAAGCTCCCGCTGACGAACAGCTTCGAGGGCCCGCTCGCGTCGGATCCCAAGAACCAGAGCATCCTCGCGCACACCTCCACGCGCTCGCGGCGCGCGCGCCTCGACGAGCTGCTCGCGCGCGACGAGCCGCTCGATCCTCCCTCGATCGTCGACATCCTCCGCGACAAACGCGCGGTGGGCGGGGCGGAGCGGCCGCTCGGCGATCGAAGCACGATCGACGCGATCATCGCGACGCACGGCGTGGTCATGGACTCGACCGCGAAGGTCCTCTGGGTGAGCGAAGGCCCCCACCTGATGGGGCGCTTCGTCCGCTTCGACCTCGCGTCGCTGCTCGATCCCGCGTTCGAGCCGCGCGCGGACGATCCCGTCGACGCGATCGCCGAGGATCCCGCGCTCACCGACGGGCGCTACCGAGCTTGGGTCGAGGCGGGATCCAAGCACCAGGGCGTCAAGCAGTAGCCCGCCATGGCCTCTCGAAGTCGGCGCCGCGGAGAGGACCTCGCCCCGCTCGAGGCGGAGCTCCGCGCGATCTACGCCGAAGCCGACGCGCTCTACGCCGGCTGGAGCTGCCCCGCCTCCACGCGGTGTTGTCGCTTCGGGGTCACGGGTCGCGAGCCCTACGTCACGTCGATGGAGCTCGTCGTCGTCCGTCGCGCCGTGGCCCGCGCCGGCAGGAACCTCGACGACAAGACGCCTCGCCCCGCGAAGCGCGCGCTGCCGCTCGTCGAGGTGGCGCGCGACGAGCGTCGCTGCCCGCTCCTCACCGCGGAGGGCCGCTGCTCGATCTACGCCGATCGTCCGTTCGGCTGTCGAACGTACTTCTGCGACGACGCCTCCGAGGGCTCCCGCGTTCGGCATCGAGACGTGAACGAGCTCGTGCGCCGCTTGAAGGAGCTCTCTCTGCGCCACGAGCCGCGCGGCGACGAGGGCCGACCGCTCGTACGGGCGCTCCTCGGCCGATCGCCGAGCGGCGGTTGACCCGGCGGCCCCGCCGTTGAAGAAAGAGGCGATCGCTCCGTCCAACGGGCCCGCACCATGCATCGACTCACGCGCCGCTCCTTCGTCTCCGCCGCGGCGGCCTCGCTGCCCGCCCTCTTCGTGCTGCCGGCGATCTCGGCGCTCGTCGTGCCCGAGAGGGCCCTCGCCGACGACGTGAAGTCGGCCCTCGACGATCTCGCGAAGGCGCGCGCCTCGCTCAAGTCGCTCGTCGCGACCTTCGTGCAGACGCGGCAGATCGGGCTCCTCGCGAGCGAGGTGAAGAGCAAGGGCGAGCTCTCGCTCGTCCGCCCGGACAAGCTCCGGTGGGAGCTCTTTCCGCCCGACGCGACCACGTATTGGATCACGTCGAGCGGCGTCTACTTCCGCTCCGGCGCGAGCGGGAAGGCGACGAAGGCGCCGGCCGGGGCGGGCGCGATGAGCCTCGTGCTCGGCGACATCATGACGTTCATGGGGGGTGACCTCTCGTCGCTGTCGTCGCGCTACGACCTCACGGTGCCGAGCCGCGAGGGAGGCATCACGCTCGTGGCGGTGCCCAAGTCGCCGGAGCTCCGGCGCGTGCTCGCCCGCCTCGAGATCAAGACCACGCCCGAGCTCTGGTCGATGTCCCGCGTCACGATGGATGAGGCGAGCGGCGACAAGAGCGTGATCGAGTTCGTGAAGAGCGAGCGCGACGTCACGGTCGATCCGAAGAAGATGGAGCCGCCGACCGCGTGAGCCTCGCGCGCGGGGATCTCCGGGCAGCGCTCGTCGGATCGGGCTAATCTGCCCGCGCTCGATGTCGATGCTCGCCGAGGTCGCCGTTCCCGTCCCGCTCGCGCACGCGTTCACCTACGAGGTCCCCGAGCCGCTCCGCGAAGGCCTCTCGCCCGGTGCGCGCGTGCTCTGCGACTTCGGCCGCCAGCGCCTCATCGGCGTCGTGCTCAAGGTCGGCGATCTCCCGCGGCCCCGCGGGTTCGAGGTGCGTCCTCTCCGCGCCGTGGTCGATCGCGAGCCCGTGCTCCCGATCGAGCTCCTCTCGTTCCTCTCGGAGGTCGCCGACTACTACTTCGCCCCCATCGGCGAGGTGCTGCGGCTCGCGCTGCCGGCGCTCGAACGAGGCAAGCTGGAAGATCTGGAGCAGGCCGCGCCGGCGCGAGGGCAGGGGGAGCTCTTCGGGCCGCGCGGCGGCGCGATCCGGAGGGTGAAGAAAATCGCGCAGGCGCGCGAGATCGTCGCGGTGCCGACGACCACCATCGAGACCGCGGGCTCGCTGCGCGGTCAGGCGAAGGACATCCTCGCGCGCCTCCGCGCCCGCGGCGCCGAGCCGGTCGCTCGCCTCGAGGAGACCTTCTCGAACGCGCGATCGGCGACGAAGCGGCTCGCGACGCTCGGCCTCGTCACGCTCGAGGAGCGCGATCGACCGGATGGGCCGGCGTTCGACGACGTGGCGGAGCGTGACGAGCCGCCCGTCCTCACCGAAGCGCAGCGCGGCGCGTCCGATCGCATCGAGGCCGCGCTCGTCGGCAGCGGCGACGAGGGGCGCGCGTTCCTCCTCCACGGCGTGACCGGCTCGGGCAAGACCGAGGTCTACCTCCACGCGATCGAGGCGTGCCTCGCGCGCGGACGCGGCGCCCTCGTCATGGTGCCCGAGATCGCGCTCACGCCGCAGCTCGTGGGGCGATTCCGAGCGCGCTTCGGGGACGGCGTCGCGGTGCTCCACTCCGGCCTCACCGACAAAGGGCGCCACGCGATGTGGAAGCGCCTCCACGCGCGCGAGGTGCGCGTCGCGATCGGCGCCCGATCCGCGCTGTTCGCGCCGGTGCCGGATCTCGGCCTCGTCATCGTCGACGAGGAGCACGACGCGTCCTTCAAGCAAGAAGAGGGCGTGCGCTATCAAGCCCGCGACATGGCGCTCCTCCGCGCTCACCGCGCGAACGCCGTCGTCGTCCTCGGATCGGCGACGCCTTCGCTCGAGTCGGTCGCGCTCGTCGACCGCGGCAAGCTCGCGCTGCTCCGGCTCCCCGAGCGCGCCAACGCGCGCGCCGCGCTCCCGGAGGTGCGGCTCGTCGATCTGCGTCGCATCGGACCCGGCCCCACGGGCGACAAGCTCCTCTCCTTGCCGCTCCACCGCGCGATCGAGGAGAACCTCGCCCGCGGCGAGCAGACGATCCTCTTCCTGAACCGCCGTGGGTTCGCGCCGAGCGTCGTCTGCATGGCGTGCGGATCGGTCGAGACGTGCAAGGCGTGTGCGGTCTCGCTCACGTTCCACCGCGGCGAAAATAGGGTGAAGTGCCACTATTGCGGCTTCGAGGATCGATGTCCGCCGCGTTGCTCCGCGTGCGGCTCGACCCAGCTCTCGCTCGAAGGGCTCGGCACGGAGAAGCTCGAGGCGACGCTCGCCGAGGCGTTCCCGAGCGCGCGGATCGCGCGGCTCGATCGGGACGTGGCGGCCGGCATCGCGTCCGAGAAGGTGCTCGCGCGCGTGCGACGCGGCGAGGTCGACATCCTCGTCGGGACGCAGATGGTCACGAAGGGGCACGACCTCGCGAACGTGACGCTCGTCGGCGTCGTCAACGCCGACGCCGCGCTCTCGATGCCCGACTTTCGAGCCGGGGAGCGCACGTTCCAGCTCCTGGTCCAGGTCGCCGGGCGCGCGGGCCGCCACGAGCGCCCCGGCCGCGTCCTCATCCAGACGCGCACTCCCGAGCATCCGGCCGTGGTCTTCGCGTCCCGACACGACGTCGACGGCTTCCTGCGCGCCGAGCTCGCGGATCGACGCGACACGAGCTACCCGCCGATCGCGAGGCTCGCCCTCTTGCGCATCGAGGCGGTCGACGAGAAGGTGGCCGAGCAGGCCGCGCGCGCGCTCGCCGAGGCGGCGAGGGCGACCCCCGCGGCCACGCGACGCGCGGTGGAGGTGATGGGGCCTGCACCCGCGCCGATCCCTCGGCTCCGCGGGCGCTTCCGCTTCCGCGTGATGCTCCGCTCGGCCGATCGCGCGCCGCTGCGCGCCGCGCTCCGCGCCGTCGACGCCGCGATGGTCGACCTCGATCGGAAGGTCCGCGCGGTCATCGACGTCGATCCCGTCGCGATGCTGTGACGCGATCGGCGGGCGCGCGCGTCGCGCGGTCTCAGCGCCCGTGGAGCAGGACCGCTGCCACGACGCCCGCGAGGACGAGCAGCGAGAGGATCATGAAGATCGGCGATCGGCTCGCGCCCGCGGGGCGCGGCACGACGTCGCTCGAGGTTCCTTCGAGGCTCTTCGGCGGCGCCTCGATCGCGCGCGCGCCCTTCGGAGCCTTGCGGCTCGACTTCGCCTTCTTCGGCGAGCGCGGCGCGCCGTCGCTCGGACGCGACGCGACGTCGTCCTGCGCGCCGTCTTCGCGCTGCGCCAGCACCGTGAGGGTCGCGACGGGACCGCGGGAGAGCGCCTCGACCGCCTTCTCCCGCGCGCGCTGGGCGCCCAGGATTTCGGCCTCGAAATTCTCGGTCAGCCACGCGCCGAGCTTGATCGAGCTCGCGACGAGGCCCGAGCGCGCGACGTAGCGCTCGAGATCCTTCCGCATCGCTCCGGCGCTCGCGTACCTCTCGCCGACGACCGGCGCGAGGGCCTTCGCCACGATCGCGTGGAGCTCCTCTTCGAGCGGAAGATCCCGCTTCGGGAGCGGCGGCACGTGCGCGCGCTTCGCGACGTCGAGGAGCGACTCGCCGGCGCCGGCCTTGTAGAGCTTACGGCCCGAGAGCAGCTCCCAGAGGATGATGCCGAGCGCGTACACGTCGGCCCGCCCGTCGAGGCCTTCGCCGCGCGCCTGCTCGGGGCTCATGTAGCCGGCCTTGCCCTCCACCATCGCGGCGGAGAGCGGTTGGCCGTCCTCGCGCGGCTCGTCGTGCGCGCGCGCGATCCCGAAATCGCAGATCTTCACCTCACCGTCGAAGCTGAGCAGCACGTTCGAAGGCGACACGTCGCGGTGGACGATGCCGATGCGACGCTCGAGGCTCGGGTGCGGCGCGTCCTCCCAACGGAAGCGGTGCGCGAAGTCGAGCCCCTTCAGCACGTCGAGCGCGATGCGCAGCGACATCTCGACCGGCAGAGGTACGCGTCTCCGCGCGCAGCGCCGCAGCAGCTCGCGCAGATCGAGGCCCTCGACGAGCTCCATCGCGATGTAGAGCGTGCCCTCCTCGCGACCGAGGTGCTCCACGCGCACGATGTTCGTGTGCTCGAGCCGCGAGGCGAGCTTCGCCTCGGCGACGAGGAGCTCGGCGAACCGCTCGTGCGCCGCGAGCTCGGGCAGCACCTCCTTCACGACGACCTGCCGAACCGCGCCGTACTCGGACTCCTTGCGCGCGCGGTAGATGTCGGCCATCCCGCCCTTGCCGATGTGATCGAACAGCTCGTACGCGCCGAGGCGATGAGGCAAGAGGCGGCCGGGACCGCGCCTCTCGACGCGGCTCTTCGCGGGCTTCGGGCCCTCTTTTTCGACGGGGAGCGCGACCAAGGGCCCACTCGATCCCATGGGCCGCGCGCTCGGGCCAACTTCTCGGGCGCGCCGTCGCCGCGAGCCCCCTCCGCGTTTGTGTTTTCCGCCGTCAGCGGCTAGGAGAGCCGCCGATGGCTCGCTCGCTCATCCCTTCGATTCCGGAGCGCCTCGACGCGCACACCGACGTGACCGGCGAAGGCGTCGTCATGGGCTTCGTCGACGTCGGCTTCTACCCGCACCCCGACATGATGAGGCCGTCGCGCCGCATCAAGGCGTACGCCGACGCCACGCGCGACACGCCGGACGGCAACGAGTTCTTCACCGCCCAGCCCTTCGGCTGGCACGGCACGATGACGGCGTGCTGCGCCGCGGGCAACGGGTACCGATCGGGCGGCACCTACCGCGGCATCGCGAGCGGGAGCGACGTCGTCCTGATCAAGGCGGGCGTGAACGGCGGTCGCGTCGTCGGCAAGCACGTCGCCCACGCCATCCGCTTCCCGCTCCGCTTCCCCGAGCTCAAGATCCAGATCCTCAACGTGTCGCTCGGCGTCGACTCGCGCGATCCCGACTTCGAGGACGTCGAGCGCGCCGCCGACGAGGTGGTTCGCCACGGCATCACGCTCTTCGCGGCCGCGGGCAACGCGCCGGGCGAGCCCGTGGGGGCGCCGGGCTCGGCGTCCAGCGCGATCACGGTCGGCGGCATGCACGATCGGTTCTCACCCGGCGCGCAGGACGACGGGATCTGGCCGTCGAGCTTCGGTCAGACGAAGCACGGCGCGCACAAGCCCGACTTCCTCGCCCCGGCGATCTGGCTCCCCGCGCCGATGCTCCCGGGCACGCTCACGGCGCGCGAGGCGCAGCCGCTCTTCGGCCTGCTCAGCGTGCTCGAGGAGATGAGCGCCGAGCACGGCTTCTCGGAGCGCAACCAGCTCTCGACGCCCGAGGAGCGCGCGCAGATCGGCGAGCTGATGCGCGTCGTCGAGGGCCGCATCGCGCGTCAGAAGTACATCTCGACCGAGTACCAACACGTCGATGGCACCTCTTTCGCGTCTCCGATCGCCGCGTCCGTCGCCGCCCAGATGCTCGAGGTCGCGCCGGGCCTCTCGCCGCTCGACATCCGTCGCGGTCTCATCGAGACGGCCGAGCCGCTCGACGCGGTCCCGCGCACGGTCCAGGGCGCCGGCATCCTCAAGCCGCGTCGCGCCGTCGACTGGGCGCGATCGTGGTGGGCCGAGCGGAGCGGCGAGCTCGCCGCGGCCGAGGCGCGCGGTCCGAGCAGCGTCGCCTGACTCCGGTCTCCCGACTCGGGTCGCCCGACTCGCCTCGCCTGACTCGCGTCACCCAGCTCGGGTCGCCTGACTCGGGTCGCCCAGCTCGCGTCGCGCTCTGGCGGCTTACCGCTCCTCGTGGTGGCCGCGGTGGTGACCGTTCTGATGGTGATCGTGCGTGTCGCTCTGGCGCCGCTCGTACTCGCGCTCGATGTCGGGCACGACCTTCACGAGCCGCGAGCGGACGATCTGCTCGACGATGTTCCAGAGCGCGTCCTGATCGTCGCACTCGGCGAGCACACCGAGCGGGATCTGGAAGCCGCCCTTGTCGGCGCGACCCCCGCCGTACGGCTTGCCGGCTCGATCCTTCCCGAAGACCGTGTGCAGGAACGTCGCGGGCTCCACCGACGGGCTGTCGGTCCGCAGCGATCCGTCGATCCGATCCTCGACGATGCCGTAGACGAGCACCGTGTCGATGTCTTCGCGTTGCATGATGAAGTCCGCGGTCGTCGCGATCGTGTCGCGCTCGCCCGCCGTCACTTGGCCCACGCCCGCGAGCGCGAAATCGCGCACGACGAGCAGGTCCGCGAGGGCGCGGCCGAGGACGCTCATCCCCGACGCCGTGACGACGCGCCGCGAGAGTCGCTTCAGGATGTCGGTGTCGCAGTGGGTCCGCACGTACGCGGCGGCGGCGAAATCCTGGGACGTCGCGAGCGCGAAGTCGTTCGTGTCGGTCTGGATCCCGAAGAGCAGCGCGGTGGCGAC
>CAYYKK010000252.1:0-11591 GCA_964467935.1 uncultured Polyangiaceae bacterium | reverse complement strand
CGATCTCCAAGATAGCGGATGGAGCAGGTCGCGCGCGCCCGCTCGTGGGCGGACTGTGGTAAGGGCGTGCCCATGTCCGACAGGCCCCGGCTCCGCTTCGCCCCTTCGCCGACCGGCTACCTCCACATCGGAGGCGTCCGCACGGCCCTCTTCAACTGGCTCTGGGCGAAGAAGACGGGCGGCACGTTCATCCTCCGCATCGAGGACACCGACCGCGAGCGCAGCACGCCGGAGAACGAGCGCATCATCATCGACGACATGACCTGGCTCGGCCTCGACTGGCAGGAGGGCCCGGGCGTCGGCGGCGACTTCGGCCCGTACCGCCAGATGGAGCGGCTCGGCATCTATCAGGAGTTCGTCGAGAAGCTCGTCGCGAAGAAGGCGGCCTACCGGTGCTACTGCACCAAGGAGGAGCTCGACGCGCAGCGCGAGGCCTTGAAGAAGCAGGATCCGAAGGCCCAGTTCCGCTACCCGGGCACGTGCAAGAACCGCGTCGGGCCCGCGCCGGACAGGCCGTTCGTGATCCGCATGGCCGCCCCGACCACCGGCGCGGTCACCTACGAAGACATGGTGTTCGGCGAGGTGACGACGCCGAACTCGGCGCAGCAGGACGCGGTCCTCATGCGCTCCGACGGCGTGCCGCTCTACAACCTCGGCGCCGTCGTCGACGACATCACGATGGGCATCACGATCGTGGCGCGCGGGCGCGACCACATGATCAACACGCCCATTCAAATCCTGCTCTATGAGGCGCTCGGCGCGCCACTGCCTCGCTTCGCGCACTTGCCCATGATGCTCGCCAAGGACGGGTCGAAGCTCTCGAAGCGGCACGGCGCGGTCGCGGTGAGCGAGTACCGCGATCGAGGCATCCCTCCGCAGGCGCTGCTCAACTACCTGGTCCGCTTCGGCTGGTCGTACGGCGACGAAGAGGTCTTCTCGATCCCCGACCTCACGCAGAAGTTCGACTGGGCTCGATGTGGGCGGGGCGACGGCAAGTTCGACGAGGACAAGCTCGCCGCGATCACCTTCGAGCACCTCAAGCAACCGGCGCTCATGACGGAGGACGCGTACGTCGAGGGGCTCTTGCCGTTCCTCGCCGAGCGCGGGCTCGAGGGCGTCGACCGAGCGAAGGTGAGGGAGGCGCTGCCCCTCTACCGCGAGCGCGGCCAGACCTGGAAGGCCGCGGCGGACGCGATGGATTACCTGTTCCGCGATCCGCCGGTCTTCGACGAGAAGGCGACGAAGAAGTTCCTCGTGA
This sequence comes from uncultured Polyangiaceae bacterium, assembly GCA_964467935.1. Lineage (GTDB taxonomy): Bacteria > Myxococcota_A > Polyangia > Polyangiales > Polyangiaceae > CAYYKK01. The sequence continues at coordinate 10,333 of CAYYKK010000252.1, read as the reverse complement.
AGGACAAGGCAGCCCACCTGCGCGACGTCGCCGCGATGGTCGACGCCGCGGCCGATTTCACGCCGAAGGCGCTCGAGGCGGGCCTCGCCACGCTGCTCGAGGCGAAGGGGCTCTCGCTGAAGGACGTGGCTCAGCCCGCGCGGGTCGCGCTCACGGGTCGCACGGCGTCGCCGGGGCTCTTCGAGGTCGTCGTGCTGCTCGGTCGCGAGCGCGCCGTCGCGCGGCTGCGCAGGGGCGCCGAGCTGGCCGAGAAGGCCGGCTGAGCGATGGCGCTCTTCTCGTCCGTCGGGGCCGCGCTCGCGTCGGCCCACACGACGCTCTTCGCCCTCGCGGAGACCTACGCGGCGCAGCCGATGCCGGCGCCGCTCTCGTCCGGTGGCCCGTACTACGCGACGCCGCCGCCCGCCCCTCCGCTCTCCACGTCGCTGCTCCAGGGGGTCGCGCCGTTCATCGGCTACCTGCTGGTGCTGCCGATCGTCTACCTCTTCTTCCGCCGCACGTGGCGCGAGCTCGACGTCGAGGCCTTCGAGCACCAGAAGGAGACGCTGTCGCGCGGGGAGGTCGATCGCCGACCGCTCGTCCTCTTCGTGATCACGGCCGGCATCCTCACGGTGCAGCAGTACTACGATCACGATTTCTACATGGCGTACATCCGCCCGTACCTCCGCGAGGTGGAGGCGAGGCCCGAGATGTGGCCGTGGAACCTCGGCTACTACGTCTCGCTCCGCAACTACGGCGAGCTCTACGCCCTCTATTGGTGGGCGTTCATGCGCATCATCGGCTACACGGTCGTGCCGCTCGGCCTCTGGAAGATCTTCTTCCCGAAGGACAGCCTGCTCGACATGGGCCTGCGCACGAAGGGCCTGCTCTCACACGCGTGGATCTACCTGCTCTGCCTCGCGGTCGTCGTCCCCGCGGTCTACATCGTGTCGAGCCAGCCCGACTTCGGCACGTACTACCCGTTCTACAAGAAATGCTCGCGCTCTTGGTGGGACCTCTTCGCGTGGGAGATCGCCTACGTGATGCAGTTCTTCGGGCTCGAGGTGTTCTTCCGCGGCTTCTGGCTGAGCGGCCTGCGCAAGACGCTGGGCTCGGGCGCCATCTTCGCGATGTGCGTGCCCTACTGCATGATCCACTACGGCAAGCCCTACATGGAGACGTGCGGGGCGGTCGTCGCGGGCATCGCCCTCGGCTCCGTGGCGATGCGGACGAAGAGCATCTACTCCGGCTTCCTCGTGCACGTCACGGTGGCGCTGCTCATGGACAGCCTCGCGTTGTGGCGCAAGGACGGGCTGCCCATGGTGCTGTTCCCGACGTTCACGAACAACCTGCCGATGCCTTGGTGACGTTCTCGACGGGGCCGGGTGGTCAGGCCTTCTTCTCGTGTGCCTCGAGCCTCCGCATCACGTGGGCCTTGCCCACGTCGTGGAGCGGCCCCTCGTAGAGGGCGCCGAGCTCACCGGCGATCGCGGCCATGACGTCGCGATGCACGCCGTCCTCCTCGATGGCGCCGAGCCTTCGCCAGAGGAGCTGCTCGGCCATGCGGGGGCGCGGGCGGAGGCCGGCGGCCGCGCGCGTCACGCACGCCACCGACGCGGGGTCCTCGCGCATGGAGCGGAGGAAGAAGCCGGACGCCGCGACCCACCTCTTGGCACGCGCGGCGGCCTCGCCCGCGTCGGCGAGCGCCTTGGCGCGCTCTTCGGGCGTCTTCGCCGCGTGGGCCCGGGCGCGCGCCTCGCGGATCGAGCCGTCGAGCGCCCGCCTCTGCTGTGCTCGCGGTCGGAACTGCAGCAGCAGGTACAGCGCGAACAGCGCGACGGCCACGACGAGGACGATGCGCGACGAGGGCATGCTGGTCGCGATCCTACTCTCTCGAAGGGAGGGGCGACAAAGTTGCCGCTGCGACAAAGTGGCAAAGCGACGCGCCGGGGAATCCGAGCGCACGGGGACTTGCTCCTCACGAAGGACCCTCCGGTATGATCCGATCCGTGCGCCGCTCCCGCCTCCGACCGCTCCTTCAACGCTCGCTCGGCGTCGCCTCGGTGGCCGCGCTCGCCGGCATCTGTCTGCCCGGCCAGGCCAACGCCGACATCTACAGCTACGTCGATCCCGAGGGCGTCGTGCATTTCGCGACGAGCCCGAAGGGCGACGGCAAGTACTCGCTCTACGTGAAGAGCACGAGCAAGCGGCGCAAGGACTCGACCTACTCGGGGCCCGTGGTGCCGCCTGGGGATCGATCGCCCGAGCGCTTCACCCGTTACGACACGTGGATCCGCCAAGCCGCGACGCTCTACCAAATCCCCGAGGAGCTCATCCGCGCGGTCATGAAGGTCGAGAGCGACTACGACCCGCGCGCGGTCTCGCACACCGGCGCCCAAGGCCTCATGCAGCTCATGCCCGAGACCGCCCTCCGGATGCAGGTGCGCGACCCGTTCGATCCGCGCGAGAACATCTTCGGGGGGACGCGGTACCTCCGGGTGCTCGCGAACCTCTTCAATGGCGATCTCGATCTCACCATCGCGGCCTACAACGCCGGCGAAGGGGCGGTCACGCGCGCGGGCGGCGTGCCCGACTACCCGGAGACCCAGGACTACGTGGTCCGCGTGCGCACGTACTACGCGAGCTATCGAACGAACCGCGATCCAGGCGTCGCGTCGACGATCGATGTCGCGCCGCGGCAAGATCTCTGAGGGCGCTCCGCGCGGCTCGAACGCCGATGGAGCGCATACGCCGCCGCCCGCTCATGGTAGATGCGCGGGCGTTTCTTTTGGATCAAGCTGAGCCGGAGCTGCCATGACGACCCAGAGCATCACCACGCTGAAGAAGAGCGCCGACGAGATCATCCCGAAGAAGCCGCCGGTCGACCCGTCGAGGCTCGCGCACAAGGCGCTGGTGACCCCCGATTGGCGGCGCATCCCGGCGTACGCGGACGTGACCGAGGAGCAGTTTCTCGACCATCACTGGCAGAGCAAGAAGTCGATCACGCGGCCGGACAAGCTCCTCGAGGCGCTGCGCGGCCTCGTCTCGGACGAGTTCATCAAGGACGCGACCGAGGGCTTCCACAAGGCGCCGATGAGCGTCCGCGTGTCGCCCTACCTGATGAGCCTCATCGACTGGAACGACCCGTACCGCGACCCGCTCCGCACCCAGTTCATCCCCCTCGCCTCGCGCCTGTTGCCCGACCACCCGAAGCTCGGCCTCGACTCGCTGCACGAGCAGGAGGACGCGCCGGTGCCGGGTCTCACCCACCGCTACTTCGACAAGGCGCTCTTCCTCCCGCTCGACACGTGCCCCGTCTATTGCCGCTTCTGCACGCGGAGCTACGCGGTCGGCGTCGACACGGACGAGGTCGAGAAGGCGAAGCTGCACGTCAACGCGGAGCGGTGGGCGAAGGCGTTCAAGTACATCGCGTCGCGCCCCGAGCTCGAGGACATCGTGGTGAGCGGCGGCGACGCGTACAACCTGCGCGCGGAGCAGATCGCGACCATCGGCGAGACCTTGCTCTCGCTCGACAACATCCAGCGCATTCGCATCGCGACGAAGGGTCCCGCGGTCATGCCGCAGAAGATCCTGACCGACACCGAATGGGTCGACGCGGTGACGCGCGTGGTCGAGCTCGGGCGCAAGCTGCACAAGGAAGTGGTCATCCACACCCACTTCAACAACCCGAACGAGATCACGACCATCACCCAGGCCGCGATGAACCGCCTCTTCGAGCGCGGCATCACGGTGCGCAATCAATCGGTGCTGCAGCGTGGCGTGAACGACGATCCCGAGACGATGAAGCTGCTCGTGAAGCGGCTCGGCCACGTCCACGTGCACCCCTATTACGTGTACGTCCACGACCTCGTGCAGGGCGTCGAGGATCTACGCACGACGGTCGACACGGCGATCAACATCGAGAAGCACGTGCGCGGCTCCACGGCAGGCTTCAACACGCCGACCTTCGTCGTCGACGCTCCGGGCGGCGGTGGCAAGCGGGACGCGCATTCGTTCGACCATTACAACCGCGTGACGGGCATCAGCGTCTACCAAGCGCCGAGCGTGAAGCCGGGCGAGTTCTACATGTACTTCGACCCGATCGATCGACTGCCCGCCGAGGGCAAGGCGCGCTGGGCCGATGCCGGCGAGCACGAGGCGATGTGCCAAGAGGCGCTCGCTGCGGCGAAGAAGAGCCTGCGTTAGCGACGGCCCGCTCCGCCCCACCGCGCGGCGCCGGGGCGAGAAGGATCGGTCTCGGGCCTTGAGCTCCTATTACATGAACGAGGCGATGTTCGACCTGCCCGAGGAGGGCTTCGTCGATCGCACGCTCACGTGCATCTCGGGGTTCACGCCGAGCGGCGCGGAGCTCATGTTGATCGTCGAGCGACGCCCGCTCGAGCCCGACGCGACGCTGCGCCAGAGCGTCGCCGGCCACATGTTGGACGCCGAGACCCGGTTTCGCGGGTATCGCCTGCTCTTCGAGCGCGAGCTCGAGATCGAGGGCTTCGGCGCCTTCGACGTCGGGGCGCGCTGGCGCAGCGACGCGGGACAGCCGATCTACACGCGTCGCGTTCACCTCGCGCTCGACCAGGCCACGCGCGAGATCGGCGGGCGTGTGTGGCTCATCTTCACGTGCGAGGTGTTCTTCGACGAGCGCGAGGCGGCGGACGCCCACCTCACGCACGTGATTGGCTCTCTGAAGCTGAGGCGCTGAGGGCGCGCGCGTCGGCGCCGAGGTGCGGGTGACGACGCCCCTCTCCGGCGCGGCGAACCGAGTAGACTCCGCGCGCGCATGGGCCGACGTCTCCGATCACTCACCCCCGCGACCTCGTTGCTCTCCGTCCTCGTCACCCTCGGGACCGCGTGCGGCAAGAAGGCCGATGGTGCGGCGCCCGCCACCGTCCCGAGCGCGTCGAGCGCGCCGTCCACGACCGCCGCGGCCTCCTCGGCTGCGCCGCCCGCCGCGCACGCCGCGTCCCCCGCCAACGCACGACGCGCCGCGACGATCGCGGCGGAATGCGCCCTGCCGGAGCCCGGCCCGCCGAAGAAGCCCGGCCCCGTCGACGCCGCCTTTCGGAAGCAGCTCGCGGCGGCCGCGCAATGCGATCCATCGACGATCGGGTGCGAGGCGATCGAAGCCGCCGTGGCTGCCGCGAAGAACGCTGTCTCGAGCGACAACAAGGTGCCGTCCGGCATCCTCGCGGCGTGCATCGAAGGGCTCGACGACCCGTCCCCCCGCGTGCGCCGGGGCGCGGCCGATTGCATCGAGGGCGTGGCCTATTCGATCCCGGAGCCGCGCGCCGCGATCGTCGCGCTCCTCGGGAAGCTCGAGGCGCAGAGGCCGGAGGACGAGGACGTCGCGCTCCACTACGCCGCCGCCCTCATGAGGCTCGATGCAGGTCCCGCCGGCTACACCTGCCGCGTGCTGCGGCTGGTGGAGAAGCTCCCGAAGAAGTGCCCCTACGCGAGCGACGTGCTGCGCACCCTCTATGGGATGGGTCAGAAGGCCAACGACGTCGGGTTCGATTACGCATACGAGAGGCTGATGAGCAACGACGGCAGCGACGCGAACAACGCGGCGGTGGAGCTCATTCGCACCGCCACGCCCACGACGCGCGAATCGGTCCGTTGCGAGCGGGCCTCGAGCGTCGTGAAGGCGGGCGTCCGGGAGTGGGGGCAGGCGTCGATGATCCTCCGCGAGGACGGGTGCAAACACCCCGACGTCATCGTCGCGACCGCCTCGAAGGAGCTGCGCTTCCTCCAGGACGGCCCGAGCGAAGACGCGATCGGGCCCTCGCTGCTCGACGCCGCGTTCGTCGACGACCTCCCGAGTTGGCCGGAGGCGAGCGCCGATCAGAAGAAGGCGTTCTGCGACGCTGCCGGTGCCCTCGCCGATCGCGGCAACACGCCCGAAGCGAAGCGCTTCGGCGCGAAGATCACGGCGCTCTGCCATTGACCGCGAGCGAGGTTCTCGCTCGGGCTCAGCGCGCCTTCCCCTTCTTCGGGCTGGACTTCGCCTTCTCGGCGGTGGCCGGCGGCGGCGTGATCCTCGCCGCCGCGACCGCTCCCGCCCCGCCGACCCCCTCGGTGTAGTGGGCGAGCGCGTGAGCGAGCTCGCCCTTCACGCGCGCCACGAGATCGGGCGGCTCGAGCACGCGGGCCGTCTCGCCGAACCCGAGGATCCAGGGCGTCACCTCGGTCAGATCGGTGAGCGTCATCGCGAGGCGGACGCCGCCGCTCGGCAGCTCGGTCAGCTCCTGGCTCGGGTGCACGCGCCGGGTCTTCACGTATTCGATGACGCGCTCGTCGAAATCGATGACCACGCGCTGCGGGGCGCCCCCGCGGTGAATGCCGAAATGGCCTTGGAAGTGCTCGTCGATGGAGAAGCTCTCGGGGAGCGTGAATCGCTCGCTCACTGCGCACTCCGTGTCGCGCATGCGATCGAGGAGGAACGTCCGGATCTCCCCTTTCTGCACGTGGAGGCCCACGCAATAGATGCTGTCCTTGTAGAGGACCATCGCATAAGGGTGAATCGTGATGCGCTCCTCGCGACCGTCCTTCGCGCGACGGTACTTGCACGTGAGCGGTCGCAGATCGGCGACGGCCTGGAAGAGGTCGTCGAGCTCCTCGGTCCGCGTCGTGTAGTCCTTCGCGACGAAGGGCAAATAGAGGAAGCGCTCCTCGAGGCGCGCGTCGGCGACGCCCGCGTTGGGGCCGCGGCCGGGACGGCGCGCGACGCCGAGGAGCTTCTCGGCGGCCATGTGGATTTCGTCGTAGAGGGCCGAGCCCTTCATCGGCTCGAAGAGGCGGCGCGCGGCGAGGAGCGCGTACGCCTGGGTCCTCCTCACCTCCACCTTGCGCGGGACCTCGCCGGGCGCGAGCCGCCAGAGCACCGCGCCGCCGGGACGCGAGGGCGCGCTCACGAGCTCGAGATCACGCTTCACCTCGCTCAGATAGCGACGGAGCGATCGCGGCGTGACGTCGAGCTCGGCAGCGAGCTCGTAGATCGTCAGCCCCTTCGGGTGGCGCTGGAGCAGCGCGCGGAGCGTGTCGAGGCGCCGGTGCTGGGTGAAGGGTCCACGGGGACGCCCGCGCCTCCGGGAGGAAGGCGGCGCGTTCGACGGAGCGGTGGTTCGGTCGGCCACCGGGCGATGGTGGCGGAGCGGCAGGCCGATGTCCATGGTCGGGGCCTTCGGTGTGGACCGCTCGAGATCGTTCCGATAGGACGGGCGCATGGGATCGAGGACGCTCGCGATCGGGTTCGTCTCGCTCACGCTCGCCGCGTGCGGGTCGGCGCCCGTCTCCGCCGACGCTCCGCGTGCGCCTCGCGGCGCCGCGTGCGAGGGCGCGAAGGATCCGCTGCATCCCTTCATCGTCACGTGGTCGGCGGCGAACAAGGTGGGCCTCGACGCCGCGAGCCGACGAGGCGTCGTCGCCGTGGCCTACGAGGGGTGCGCGCTCCGCGTCATGGGAGCGTGCGAGATCGCCGGCCATTACGAGGAGACCGCGACGAAGCCCGAGCGGCGCACGATCGCAATGCACGACGAGAAGGAGCTGCTCGCGACGCTCCCGCTCTCCGCCCCGCAGCTCGGCGCGGGCTTCGCCTCGGGCGACAGCCTCGTCCTCGACACCGTGGTCGTGAGCGATCGGACCGTCCCCGACGGCCCGATCGAGCTGTCCGGGGATTGCGGTGGAGCGACCCATTACGTGAAGTCGATCCGCCTCGGCGCGTACACGCTCGAGAGCCGCGCCGACGCGAGCGCGAGCGCGCACGCCGACCTGGGTCCACTCACGGCCGGTGGCTCGCGCACCGAATCCGACTCCCGGCGGAAGGCGTCGGGAGATCCGGCGGCGTGCGAGGCGGCCCCGACCAATCCGGGCTGCGCCGCGCCGGTGGCGCTCGAGCTCGTCCCGATCGAGCGCGACGCGCCCCGCCCCGGCAGCGAGACGATGATGATGCACGACCGATGAGCCCCCTTCCCCTCCGCATCGGCGTCGATCTCGGCGGGACGAAGACCGAGGCCATCGTCATCGAGCTCACCGACGGCGAGCCGCGCGAGCTCTGTCGGCTCCGTCGCGCGACGCCGCGAGAGGACGGCTACGAGGCCATCGTGACGAGCACCGCGGCCCTGGTACGCGAGGTCGCGGACGAGGTGGGGATCGCGCTCGCGGACGCCGCCGTCGGCGTGGGCATGCCGGGCGGCGTCGAGCGGCGAACCGGGCACGTGAAGAACTCCAACACGACCTGCCTCAATGGGAGACCCTTTCGCGAGGATCTCCAGCGGGCGCTCGGCGTGCGCGCGGCCTTCGAGAATGACGCGAACTGCTTCGCGCTGGCGGAGGCGACGTTCGGGGCGGCGCGCGAGCACGCGCATGGAGTCGTCTTCGGCGTCATCATGGGGACGGGCGTGGGCGGCGGCGTCGTGGTGCGCGGACGGGTCCATCGGGGGCCCCACGGCATCGCGGGAGAATGGGGGCACCACGCGGTGTGGGCGGGCCGACCCGACGCCCGCCATTGCTATTGCGGCGAGCGCGGCTGCCTCGAGGCCTACGCGAGCGGTCCAGCCGTGGAGGCCGATTACGAACGACGCGCGGGACGGCGACGATCGCTATCGGAGATCGTCGGCGCGCGGGCGACGGACGAGCACGCCCACGCGGCCATCGAAGAGCTGCTGGACGCATTCGGGCGAGGTCTCGCCAATCTCATCGACCTGCTCGATCCCGACGCGATCGTGCTCGGCGGGGGCGTGTCGAACGTGGACGCGCTCTACGACGAGGGTCGCGCGAGGGTGGCCCGATACGTCTTCAACGACGAGCTGCTGACGCCCATGATGAAGAACGCCCTCGGCGACTCGGCGGGGGTGCTCGGCGCGGCGCTCCTGCCCTAGCGCAGGATCGGAATCGCCGCCGTCAATCCGCCGGGACGGCGACGCCGGTCTGCATTGGATCGAGGAGGCTGCCGAGGTTCGCGACGGCGGTGTCGCGCTGTCCGAGCTGACCGGTGGCGCCGCCGAGCCAATTCCATTCGATGAGCTTCACGATCGAGGCGTGCTCGAGCACCACGTGCGAGACGAAGCCTTTCTTCGCGAATGGGCCCAGCGCGAGCAACGGAAGCCGCGTCCCATAGGGTTGGCCGTCGACCGGCCCGACGCCGGGCGGCGCGACGTGATCGAAATAGCCGCCCCCCTCGTCGTAGGTGAGCAACACGAGGGTGTCGGCGCCGCGCGGTGAGGCGAGGATCGTCTGGATGAGGGACGTCGTTGCGGCGATGCCGGTCGAGAGCTTGGTGCCCCCGCCGGGGTGCTCCGTGCGATAGCCGAGGAGCTTCACGAAGGTCACGGCGGGGAATGCGTCCGAGCCGAGATCCGTGGTGAATCGCGAGAAGTCGCGCATCGAGGCTGGGTGGTCCCGCAGCGAATCGTAGTATTGGAAGGGCACGTCGCCCGGGTCGAAGACGCAGGGATACGAGCCGACGGCCGCGGGGCAATCGGCGGGCGGCTTCGCGCAATGCCCGTCGGCCTCGGCCGCCGCCATCGCGTCGTAGCCCTCGGCATAGAAGGCCCACGAGACGCCCCGCGCATTCAAGAGATCGCCGATCGTCGGCTCGGTGAAGGCGTGCGTCGCGCCCCCGGCGCACGCGACCCCGACCGACCCCGCGGGCTCGTATTGGTTGTCGGGGAACACGAAGCCGGCGCGCGCGAAGAACATGTCATTCGCGGAGCTCGCTCCTGCCACGGGCTGAAAGTAATGGTCCGCGAGCGCGCCCGCCGAGGCGAGGGACCAATACGGCGCGACGATCGCCGGATCGGCATAGGCGAAGTTTCGTGGGCTACCGCACGCGGCGGTCGCGTAGGCGTCCATCTTGCCGCCGTTCATCTCGCTGAGCTCGCAGCTCGAGGCGTGGTCGGGATCGTGGGCGCCGTGCTCGACGTCGTCGAGGACCGTGGGCGGAACGCCGCTGCCGGGATCGACGTCGGGCCCCGCCTCACAGCACGCCGGTCCGTCGTTGCACGTGGGGTTCGAGCCCGTCTTCGCCTGGCAATAGCGACCGAAGTGGGTCTCGAAGGTGTGATTCTCCTGAATCACGACGACGAGGTGCCGAATGTTCGACGTCGCGCACGTGGCGCCGCACGACGGGCCGCCGCCGGAGCCGCCGGATCCGCCGGGATCGGAGGCCGTGCAGCCGAGCGCGAGGAGCGAGGCGCCGAGGAGGCTCGTGAGGCGCAGCAAGGCGTCAGGATGACACGCGGAGCCCGCCTGTGCCGCACCGATTCTCGATCCGTCGACCTCGCGCGGGCTTGCGCGCCCCGCTCGAGAGCCCCGTGACCTGCTCCTCTTGCGCGCGGGAGGG
>CAYYKK010000251.1:0-11598 GCA_964467935.1 uncultured Polyangiaceae bacterium | reverse complement strand
CCGTGGACGTGTCGGGCCCGGGCGCCACCGTCCGGTTCGATCTCGCGCACACGCCGCTCCCCGACATCCCGCTGCCCTCGGACACGGCGACCTGGCCCGATCCGACGAGCCGCACGGGCCTGCGCATCAACGCGAGCCTCATCGCGCCGACCGACATCGAGCGCGACGCGCGACAGCGCTTCGATCAGCTCGAGGGGTGGGGCACCTTCTCCCCCATCACGGTCTCGTTCGACCTCGCCGACAAGGGCGGCAAGCCGCGGGGCCCGGGCGACGCGGCGCTCGACATCGCGAACATCAAGAAGCGCCACCAGCACGACGACTACGACTTCGCCGACGACGCCGTGTACGTGATCGATCTGACGACCGGCGTGCCCGTCGCGCTCGACGTCGGCAACGGCAACTTCAACTACACGCTCAAGAACCTCGACAAGTACTGGGCGAACGACACGCGCGTCACCGAGCGGAACCTCCTCTTCGAGACCATCGACGAGACCAAGCACGGCTCCATCACGAAGGACACGTTCAAGCCCAGCGCCGACACCGACTTCGACGGCGTCCTCGACGTACCGAACCTCGACGATCCGTTCGCGTGCCCCGATCCGGATCCCACGTGCGACGACGCGACCGACACCGCGAACTACGGCACGCCCGAGTGCCTCGCGAAGCGACGGCAGCGCGACGACTGCATGAGCGATCACCTCCTCACGTTCTACGAGCGCGAGACGGACACGCTCATCCTCCGCCCGATCCTGCCGATGAAGGAGATGACCAAGTACGCCGTCGTCCTCACCGATCGGCTGGTCGACGCGAACGGCGACGCCGTGAAATCGCCCTTCGACTTCGTCTATCACGCGTCGCAAGAGGCGACGGCCGCGCGCGTGCGCGACGTCATGAACGATCCGAAGGTCGCCGCCTACTACGGCAACATCGCCGGGACGGGGCTCGACCACGTCGCCTTCACGTGGAGCTTCACCACGCAGCCGACGGTCGACGACATGAAGAAGCTCCGCGACGGCCTCTACGGCCAGGGGCCCTTCAAGAAGTTCGCGACCGACTACCCGGCCCAGATCGAGCTCCAGCGCGCCGTCGGCCTCGTCGCCGGCCTCCAGAAGGGCGCGACCGATCCGCCGGGTTGGCAGCAGGACACCAAGTTCGGCTGCGATCAAAAGGCGCAGAACCTCTTCATCATCAAGCCCGATCAGATCAAGGACGTCCTCGGACGCTTGGTCATCGAAGGGTTCGGCGAGCGCGACGGACCGAAGACCCAGGAGCTTTTGCGCACGTTCGACGCCGTCGATTACATGATGATCGGCACCTACAAGAGCCCGTTCCTCATCGAAGGCGGCCCCCAGGAGACCGATCCCAAGGCCTCGTTCCACCTGAACTACCAGACGGGCGAGGGCGAGATCACGAGCGACACGGTGCAGTTCTTCGCGATCGTCCCCAAGGAGACCGCGCAGTTCCACCAGCCCTTCGACGTGAACATCTACGGTCACGACTACACCGGCGCGTTCATCGAAGAGATCATCTACGCCGGGCTCATGGCCAAGCACGGGCTCGCGACCATCGGCATCAACGCGATGGGGCACGGGCTCGACTTCGGCGACACGGCCACCGACACCGTGGTGCAGGGCTTCCTCGGCTCGACGTGCGTCGCGCCGTTCTACGACGCGCTGCTCCTCGGCCGCGCGCGCGATCTCAACCGCGACGGGCGCGTCGACTCCGGCGCCGACTTCTGGTCGAGCTACCTCTTTCACACGCGCGACGGCGTGCGGCAGTCGGTGCTCGATCACATCCAGCTCGTGCGCATCATGCGCGCCTTCGGCACGCAGACCGGCAAGGCGCTCTGCCGCTCCGACAAGACCGGTTGGGCGAACCCCGCGAGCGAGCCGTGCGACGTGAACGGCGACGGCACGCCGGAGGTCTTCGGCGACTTCGACGGCAACGGCAAGCCGGACTTCGGCGGGCCCGACGCGCACTACGGCACGTGGGGCGAGTCGCTCGGGGGCATCCTCTCGGGCATCCACGGATCGATCGACGCGTACGTCACCGCGGCGTCGCCGGGCTCCGGCGGCGGCGGCCTCACCGACATCGGCGTGCGCTCTTTCCAGGGCGGCGTCGTCGAGGCCGTGCTGCTCCGCGTGTGGGGTCCGCTGCTCGTCACCGTCCCCGCAGACCAGCGCACCCCGTGCACCTCGGCGTCGAAGGACAGCGATCGCTGCACCGTGTGCAACGCCGACGAGATCTCGCTCCGCTGGGTGATGCCGGACAACAACGACACGGGCGAGCTCGAGATCGAGTGCCTCTCCAAAGCCGAGATCCAGGACACCACGGTGCTCGTCTACAACCAGACCAACGACGAGCTGCGCTGCGCGCGCGTCGACGACGCCTTCAAGATGCGCGTCGGCATCCCCGCCTCGATCGGCGATCGGATCACGCTGAGCTTCTACGACGGCGTCGACGGCGTGAAGGACTACGGCTCGTGCGAGCCCACGTTCCCGAGCGACACGAAGCCGCGCACGGTCGTCGCCTCGTACGGTCGGGGCCGGCTCGTCGCCGGCACCTCGAACGCGATCGACTCGGCGTCCTGCCAGGCGGCGACGTGCAACTCCTTCCAGGGCCTCTTCTTCGGCGAGGGCGAGCCGCTCACGTCGCCCGCGGAGGGCTTCGGGCAGATCCGCCAGACGCCGTCGCTGCGACGTTTCATCCAGCTCGCGCAGATCGCGCTCGAGCCGGGAGATCCGATCAGCTTCGCGCCCTACTACGCGATTCGTCCGATGCCCGATCCGTTCGGCAAGGTGATCGCGCCGCACGCCCTCCTCACGCTCGACACGATCGGAGACATGAACGTGCCGCTCAACTCGGGGATCGCGTTCGCGCGCGCGAGCGGCGCGCTGCCGTTCATGCGCCCGGATCAAGCGGCGAAGTACCCCGACTACGCGAACTACGTCACGCCGGACGCGCTCTACCAAGCGCTCGGCGGTCACACGCCGAACCAGGATCTCATCGATCACCACGTGATCGAGGGCGTGACGAAGCTCGCGCGTCACCCCGCGGGCGCCGCGTGCGCCACGAGCGCGAACGCGAAGCCGCTCGACGGCACGTTCGTGTGGAGCGACGGCACCACCAAGAGCTGCTACCCGAAGGGCTGCACGGCCGAGACGGAGAGCTCGAGCATGACGCGCGTCTGCTACGAGGAGACCCACTGCGACACCACCGCCGGCAGCCCGACCGAGGGGCAGTGCCTGCCGAACCAGCTCTCGCAGGTCACGTGCGACGAGGCGCTCTTCGACGCCGACAACCTCGACGAGGGCGGCCAGCTCTACTTCGAGCAGGCGGCGCCGGTCGCGCACCGCCTCGCGAGGTACACGCAGCCCGCGACGCCGTCGACGATCGCGGACGTGTGGGCGCCGCGCATCTCGGGCGCGCCCGGCTCGGCGGACGGCGGGTTCGTGCCCGATCCTTCGCGCAGGCTCACCGGACTGCTCGACGCGTACATCGTGCCCGGCGGCGTGCACACGTTCACGAACGGCAACCCGTGCGAGGCGTTCGACGCGGGCACGTACCTCACGAACCTCGTGGCCCGCTTCTTCATGTCCGACGGATCCGACCTCTATTACCTGTCGCATCCAACCACCCATCACTGCCTCGACACCTCCGAGGTGTCCTGCGGATACCTGAGCCCGTGAGCGACGAAGAGAGGGCCGACTCCGATCGGCGCGCGTGGCTCTCCGACATGCGCGCGCGTCACGTCGCGTACGTGCGCGCGAAGCTCGCCGACGCCGGCTCGAAGGCGCTCCTCCGCGCGAACGTCGAGGGAGCGATCGAGCGATGTCTCGCCGCGAAGGTCCGTGACGTCGTCGACAAGGACGCGCTCGTTCGTGCCGTGGAGTCTGCGCTCTCGGAGGAGACGCTTCGGAGGATGGTCCGGCCGGTCGCGCGGACGAGCGCGCTGCTCGAGGTCGCGCGTCTCCGGGAGGACGAGGCGCCGCTCGGCACCTACGTGCCCGAGACGGCGCGAGGCGACGTGCGCGCGCTGCTCGAGCGCCCGAACCTCCTGCCGGAGAAGCTCGTGCGACAGGTCCTCGGCCACGAGGCGTTCGAGGGCGTCATGCGCGAGGTGCTCGAGGGCGCGCTGCGCGACTTCCAGGAGAAGGTGAACCCGTTCACGAGCGAGTGGGGGCTGCCCGCGCTGCTCAAGAAGTTCTCTCCGATGGGGATCGGGCTCGGACTCGGCGGGATCGCGAAGAGCTTCGAGTCGGTGCAGAAGGAGTTCGAGAAGCGCCTCGAGCCGGAGCTCAAGCGCTTCCTCCAGGGCGCGTCGAAGCGCGCGCTCGCGATGACGGCCGACTTCGTCGTCGAGCGATCGGACAAGCCCGCCTTCGTCGCGCTCCGCAAGGAGCTCTTCGCGTGGCTCCTCGAGCAGCCCATGAACGAGCTCGCGGCGGGCGCCGACGACGAGACGATGCGCCTCTCGGAGTCGATCTCCTACGAGGTCACGAGGCACGTCGTGTCGATGGAGGCGTCGAAGAAGCGGCGCGCGGCGACGATCGAAATGGCGCTCGCCGCGCACAGAGATCAGACGCTCCTCGAGGCGCTCGCTGCGTACGGCGTCACGCCGCACGTGGACGTGGACGCGCTCGCGGAGGTGCTCTGGCAGCCGATCCAGATCGCGCTCACGAGCCCTGCCGCGGAGCGCTTCGTCGACGAGCTCGTCGGTGGCTTCTACGACGAGGAGATGGAACGACTCGGGCGCGATCCCTGACCGCGCCCGCGTCGACTCGACCGCCCCGCCGGGGCGACAGGATCAGTTGTTCGGCGCGCCCGAGGCGAGCCACTGCTTCAGCTGGTTCAGCTCGGTCGAGGTGATGCACCCGCCGCCGGGGGGCATGTTCCCACCGAGCGAGCCGCAGAGCGGCGACTGCTGCGGATCGACGAACGGCGAGGACGCAGCGCTCGCACCCGGCGTGATCCAGCCCGCGCTCACGAGGCCGGTGTAGCAGGTGGACTTGCTCGTGCCGCACTTGAAGCCGCTCTTCAGCGACGTGTGGCAGCTCGAGCCGGTGCACGACGCCGAGCCGCTCGGCCCGAAGACGTTGTTGTAGAGCTGCGTCCACGTCACCGTGCCGCCGCCGCCGGTGCTCGACGACGAGCTCGACGAAGAGGAGCTCGACGAAGAGCTCGATCCGCCGCCGCAAGCCATCGGCGCCTGGTTCGTCGGATCCGCGCCGCCGGGCGGCGGGACGCAGTCGTAGTAGGCCTGCGACGCGTTCCAGCCGCACACCGTGCCCGACGGGCAGGTGCCGCCGGTGAGCGAGCCGTTGTTGCAGTAGTAGAGGTTGCCGGTCGGGTCGCAGCAGCCGACGACGTCGTTCGCCTGCGCGCACGTGGTCGGGGTGATGTTGCCGCCCGAGCCGCTCGAGCCGGAGCCCGAGCCGACGCTGCTCGAACCCGAGCCCACGCCGCTGCCCGAGCCCGAACCGCTGCCCGAGCCGGAGCCGCTGCCCGAGCCGGAGCCGCTGCCCGAGCCGGAGCCCGACGTCGTCGCGGAGGGGCAGGCCACGAGCTGGTAGCCGCCGCTCACCCACGCTTCGAACGCCGTGACCTGTGCGGAGGGCAGGAGCCCGTCCGGCGGCATGGGCGAGCTCGCGTCCTTCATGCGGACCACGCTGCGCTCGCCGTAGGTCGTGCCGAGCGGCGACGTCGCCTGGAAGTCGGCGACCGTCAGGAGCTTGTTGGGCACGCCCTTGGAGGGAGGATCGCCGTGACAGCCCGAGCACGTGCGGATGACGTCCTGGGCCACCTGGGGCAAGCACATCGAGCCCGCGCCGCCGCTGCCGGAGCCGCTGCCCGAGCCGCTGCCGCTGCCCGTGCCGCCCGAGCCACCCGTATCTCCCGTGATACCCACCGCCTGCACGCAGCCCGCGAGGGCCGCCGCGACACCAACGCCGAACACGAGAGCTGCCGATGACGTGAGACGCATACCAACCTCCGCGGCAATCAAGTGAACCCTGCCAAATCGCGCTGGCAGGGCGTCCCCCGAGACTCTGTTCAAGACGATGTGCGGCGACCGAACCGCGCTCATGCCGCCGAGCCTCTCCGAAACCAGGTCCGGGTCCTCAGCGCGTCTTCAGGTCGATGACTTCCAAGCTCGTTGAAGCGGGCTGAAACCTGCCAAGGGAAAAGCACCGCATCAACCGGAAAAAGAAGTCTTCATCTTTCGAAGTGCTGGAAAAGTCGAAGAAAACGACGGATATCGAAATCGATAGCAGTCAAGATGCAAAAGAGACAGATTGCATCAGAATGACAGATGTAAGAGTGGCACGGGACGACGGACGCTACGGAAGGCGCGGGCGTCGACGCGGCGACGAGCGAGCGCGGGCGCGCGCCGTCGCGACGATCAGCCGCCGAGGTAAGCGGCCTTGATCTCGTCGTTCTCCGCGAGGTCCTTCGCGTCGCCGCTCATCGCGATCTCGCCCGTCCTGAGGACGTAGGCGCGCTGCGCGTACTTGAGCGCGAGGCGCGTGTTCTGCTCGACGAGGAGGATCGTCGTGCCGGCCGCCGCGATCTTGGCGATGGCCTCGAAGATCTGCTGCACGAGCTTCGGCGCGATGCCGAGCGAGGGCTCGTCGAGCAGGAGCACGGCCGGCCGCGCCATCAGCGCGCGCCCGATCGCGAGCATCTGTTGCTCGCCCCCCGAGAGCGTCCCCGCCTCCTGCTTCATGCGCTCGCCGATCCGCGGGAAGAGCCCGACGACGTCGTCGATGGTCTCCGCCATCGCGGTCCGCTGGCGGTGGTTGTACGCGCCGAGCTCGAGGTTCTCGCGCACGGAGAGGCCGCCGAAGATGGCGCGACCTTCGGGTACGAGCGAGAGGCCCGCCTCGACGACCTCTTCGGTCGACATCGCGCCGAGGTCTGCGCCGTCGTAGGCGACGCGACCACGCGCGATCGGGAGCAGTCGCACGATGGTCTTCAGCGTCGTGGTCTTGCCCGCGCCGTTCGCGCCGATCATCGCGACGATCTCGCCGCGGCGCACCTCCAGGCTGATCCCCTTCAACGCCTGGATGCCGCCGTAGGCCACCGCGAGGTCTTCGATGACGAGGAGCGGCGCGCCGTGATCGGTCTTCGGCGGCGCGCGGAACGGGTGCTTGTTCCTCACGGCGCCTCCGCCGCAGCGGCGCTCGGCGCCTCGTCGACCTCCTCGCCGAGGTACGCGGCGAGGACCTTGGGGTGCTTCTTGATCGCCTCGGGCGGACCGTGCGCGATCGTCTCGCCGTGGTCGAGCACGTGGATGTCCTCGCAGACCCCCATCACGACCTGCATGTTGTGCTCGACGAGCACGACGGTGAGCGCGAACTCGTCGCGCAGCCATCGGATCTGCTTCTTCAGGCCCTCGGCCTCGCCGTAGTTCATGCCGGCGGCGGGCTCGTCGAGCAGCAGGAGCTTCGGCTTGAGCATCATCGCGCGCGCGATCTCCAGGCGGCGCTGGTTGCCGTACGAGAGCGAGGTCGAGACCTCGTCCGCCATGCCGGCGAGATCGAAGATCTCGAGCAGGGAGAACGCGCGCTTCTGCATCTCCGCCTCGTCGCGGAAGAAGAGCGGCGTGCGGAAGAGCGCCGAGCCGAGGTGCGCCTTGCGCTGCTTCTCGCACGCGACGAGCACGTTCTCGATCACCGTGAGGCTCTGGAAGAGCCGGATGTTCTGGAACGTGCGCGCGATGCCCATGTTCGCTATCTGGCTCGGCTTCTTGCGCGCGAGGCTCTCCTGCCCGAACCGGATCGATCCCTCGAAGTCGTAGACGCCGGTGACGAGGTTGAAGACGGTGGTCTTGCCCGCGCCGTTCGGACCGATGAGGCCGAAGATGCACTTCTCGGGCACCTCGAAGCTCACGTCGGAGACGGCCTTGAGGCCGCCGAAGCGCTTCGACACCTTCTCGAGGACGAGCGCGCTCACGCAGCCGCTCCCTTGCCGGCCGGCTTCGGTTCGAGCGGCCCGCCGCCGTGCCGGGTCCGCGCGCTCGGCTTCACGATCTCGTTCTCGCCGAAGACGCCGGCCGGGCGGAGCACCATGAGGCCGATGAGGACGGCCGCGTAGACCACCATGCGCAGCGCGTTGAGGTCGAAGGACGGGTGCGCCGCGTTGAAGTCCTTCACGCTGTCGAGCCGCTGGAGCTGCTCGATGAGCTTCACCGTGACGGTGACGAAGATGCCGCCGAGCACGGCGCCGCTCACGCTCCCCGATCCGCCGAGGATGACCATCGTGATCGCGTCGAACGAGTAGAGGAAGCCGAACTGCTCGGGCTGCACGGTGGGGCTCGCGTCCCGCATGCACGCGAGCAGCGCGCCCGCGATGCCGCCGCCCATCGCGGCGATGACGAACGACGTGACCTTGTAGCCGGTGGGGTCGACGCCGACGGCGGCGGCGGCGATCTCGTCCTCGCGCAGCGCACGGAGCGCGCGCCCCCAGCCGGAGAACTTGAGGCGCCACGCGACGAGCGTCGCCACGATGACGCCGCCGACGATCCAGAAGGGCCCCGCGTAGTGCGGGATGCCTCGATCGTCCGGGCCGCCGTAGCCCTGCTGACCGCCGAGGCGCGCGAGCATCGCCCCGAGGCCCTTCGCGTCGCCGCCGGTCTCCGCGGCCGAGATGAGCAGGCGGAAGATCTCGGCGAAGCCGAGGGTCACGATGGCGAGGTAGTCGCCTTTCAGCCGCAGGCTCGGCAGGCCCACGAGGAGACCGAAGACGCCGGCCACGATCGCGGCGGCCACGATCGCCGCCGGCATGATGATGAACGAGTGGGCGAGCGGCAGATCCGCCGGCACGGGCATGGTCGGATCCGGCTGATAGAGCGTCTTGTGCAGGTGACCCGCGACGATGGCTGCCGTGTACGCGCCGATCCCGACGAAGCCGGCGTGGCCGATCGAGAACTGCCCCGCCATCCCGTTGATCACGTTGAGCGACAGCGCGACCACGACGTTGACGAGGGCGAAGAGCGCGAGCTGTCTCCAGGCCGTGTCGGGGATGACGACGGGCAGCACGTACTCCGAGCCGATGGCGATCGCGATCAGCGCGACGCCGACGAGGATTCGTTTTCCCCAGAGGTTCACGCTCGACAGGCTCCCGTCTACTTGACGACCCGGAGGTACGGGGGCAGCGGGCGCTTCGACGGCTTCTTCGTCTCGGCCTCGGTCCGGCCCTCGGACGCGGCGTCGGCGGAGCTCTCGGGGCTCGTCGCAGCCTCGGTCGAGCTCGTCTCCGGCAGCGGGAGCGGCACCTGACCGGGCACCGAGGGCGCCGCGGGAACGGAAGGCGCGGGCGCGGAGGACGGCGGCGGTGGCACGACCGACAGGGGCTTCGTGCCTTGGGCGCTCGCCTTCTCGGCCGGCGATCGCTCGGCGACGAGCTCGGGTCGTTTGCTCTTCTTGCCCGCGTCCGCCTTCTCGCTCGCCTTGCCGCGAGGCCTCGCGGCCGATCGCTTCTTCGCGTTCGGATCCCGATCGCCCGCGTCGCGCCCGTCGTCGCCCGCGGAGGATCCGCCGTCGCCCTCGACGCGTCGCGCGCCCTGAGCGCCTTCGGAGAGATCGCCCGCGCTCGGAGCGACACCCTCGGCGCCCGCGCTCTCGCCCGTCATCGCCGCGCTGCTCGCGCCCTCTTCGCCGACCCACTGGGTCGCGCCGCAGACGGGGCACGTCGATTGATCCTCGGGCCATCGCGTGCCGCAATCCATGCACTTCGCGCCGCTCGGGATGGCGCGCGCTTCCGAGCTCGCGCTCTCGGGGGAGGCCGCGTCCTCGTGATCTTCGAGCCGATCGTTGGGCCCGAGCGCGGTGAGCTTCGGCCGCGGGCGCGGCGCCGGCGCCTTCTGACCTTGGCGGACGAGCTGGCTCTCCGAGGGCACGTCCTCCGGCCAGACCACGCCGCGACGATCCTTCTCGCCCACGATCGCGAAGATCGCGCTCCACGGCAGCTTGCACCAGAACGGCGTACGGCTGAAGCTCAGGGTGCAGCTCACGCCGTCGTCCTCGACCTCGAGATCGGGGATCGGAATCGGCATGTTGAGACCCAGTTGCAGGATCAACTCCGGCTGGTTCTGCAGCCACTTCGGGACGATGACGCCAGCGCGACGGGGATCGAGGTGGACGAAGACGTTGCTCTCGGCGAGCAGCGCGATCATCACGTCCTTCTTGGGCGGCAGCTTGCGGGGGGGAACATCCATGTGAGGTCGGTTCTCAGGGGCGAAGCCTAGGAGAGGTCGCTCGGGAAGCCAACAGGAGGTTGTCCACGCGACGGCGCGCCGCTCGGCGCGGTAGCCTCTCTCGCATGCCTGGAACGCGCTCCGACGACGACCTCGCCGACACGGTGCACGAGGCCCACTCGGCGCCCACGCTCGCCGCCGACGAGGCGACGACGCTCGCGCGCGACGCTGGGCGAGAGCGCGGGCCCGAGGGCCGAAACGAACGGCCGTTTCCGCTCGGTGACTCCGAGCCGCGACTCGTCGAGGCCAGCATCGCGCCGCCGTCGCTGGCGAACCTCGCCACGCGCTACAGCGTGAAGCGGCTGCTCGGCGAAGGTGGCATGGGCGAGGTGCGCCTCACGAGCGACGCGTTCGTCGGACGAGAGGTCGCGATGAAGGTCGTCCGCTCGACCGCGACCGCCGGCGGCGACACGCGCGCCCGCTGTCTCCGGGAAGCCCGCGTGCAAGGACAGCTCGAGCACCCGAACATCGTGCCGGTCTACGACATCGGGACCACCCCGCACGGCGAGCTCTACTTCACGATGAAGCGCATCGGCGGCATGACGCTCGAGGAGATCGTCGAGAAGCTCCGCGGCCGCGATCCGCGCGTGGCCGAGGAGTTCTCGCGGCGTCGGCTCCTCGCCGTGTTGAGCCAGGTCTGCCTCACGCTCGCCTACGCGCACGCGCGCGGTGTCGTCCACCGCGATCTGAAGCCCGCGAACATCATGCTCGGCGACTTCGGCGAGGTGTACGTCCTCGACTGGGGCATCGCGAAGGTGCGTGACCTCGCCGATCTCCCGTCGGGCACGACGCTCGACGGCGACGGCGGGGTCGCGGAGACGCGGGTCGGCGCGCTCCTCGGGACGCCGGGCTACATGGCACCCGAGCAGGCGAAGGGCGAGGCCGCCACGGTCGACGGCCGCGCCGACGTCTACGCCCTCGGCGTGATCCTCTACGAGGTGTTGACGCTCGAGCCGCTGCACCACGGCCGGAGCGTGCTCGAGCTCGTGGCGGCGACCGTCGCGCTGCCCGAGGCGCACCCTCGCGAGCGCGCCGGCGATCTGCCTCCCGAGCTCGACGCGATCTGCGCGCGCGCGACGGCGCTCTCGCCCGACGATCGCTTCGCGACGACGCGCGATCTGCACGCGGCCATCGAGCGCTTCCTCGACGGAGAGCGCGATCTCGAGCGACGGCGCGCGCTCGCGCGCTCCCACGCCGAAGAGGCCGCGCGGACGCTCGGCTCGCTCGACGCGGCGGGACCCGACGTCGAGTCCGCCCGCGTGGGCGCGCTGCGATCGCTCGGCGCGGCGCTCGCGCTCGATCCGGAACAGAAGATCGCCCCACGGGCCCTGGTCGATCTGCTC
>CAYYKK010000250.1:0-11609 GCA_964467935.1 uncultured Polyangiaceae bacterium | reverse complement strand
GGCGCCGCCGTCGCCGCAGGTCTCGGCTCGCCGCGCGCCGTCGCTCGTCGGGCGACCGCGCGCGCGCCGAGCTCCGAGAGGGCGCGCTCTCGGGCGCTCGTCGGCCTGACGGGCGCTCGCTGCGACGCCCACCATCGACGGATGCGCGCGCGCGCGGGATCCACGACCTCGGGGAGCGCGAGCCTCCGGGCCGCCACCCACGCGAGCCACGCTGCGGCGCCAGAGACGACGAGCCACCTCGTGACGTCCTCGAAGCCGAGGCGCGCGGTGCGGCGGTCCGCGAAGATCCCCTCGAGCGTGTCCCGTCGCTGCCCGCCCGTGGTCGCGGCGAGACGCGCGAGGAGGCCTCGATCGCTGCCCGTCGGTCGCAGCTCCTCGCCGCGCTCGAGATCGGCGCCGGTCGTCCCGACGGCCTCCCCCGTGGCCTCGTCCGTCGCGACCGCCAGATACGTCCCTTGCCTCGAGAGCGGTACGTCCGCCGCGTACGATCCTGCGCCGGTCGGCTCGAGCGTCACGTCCTTCGAGAAGCCGTCGGGGCCGGCGACGCGCGCCGTGAAGCGTCGAAAGCTGTCGGTGCGACCGTCGTCGCCCACCACGGTCGCGCGCAGGTGCAGCTCTCCGCTCGACGCATCCGACTCGAGGCGCACGCGCCGATCCTCGTCCTTGCGCGACAGATCGCGGCCCGTCTGCGCGACCAACCGCGCCGCGCCGGGCCAGCTCGTCCACGCCGCGCCCCAGCGATCCTTGAGGTCGCTCGTGAACGTCGCCGCGCGACCGACCCCCACGGGCCACGAAGCGAGGATCGGATCGCCCTCCGGGCCGGTGAGCAAGACCGAAGCGCGTCCCTTCGGGATCGTGACCACGTAGCCCCCGAGCGCAGGCGCCTGCGCGAAGTCGATGCCCGCGGTGGCCGGTGAGGAGCGGCCGACCGAGACGTGGAAGCTCTTCTCCACGAGCGACGATCGCGCCGCCAAGATCGTCTCCTGCGCGAACACCGAGGGCAAGCGGCTCGCGTCCTCGATGAGGTAGAAGCGCCCGCCGCCGAGCTTCGACAGCTGTTCGAGATCCGAGATGTCGTGCCCGGAGCCGAGCGCGACGACGCTCGTCGTGATGCCGCGGCGAAGGGCAGGCGCGGCGAGGGGGAGCGCCGCCTGAATCTGCTCCGCGTCGTCGCCGTCGGCGAAGAGGAGCATGTGCTTCAGGTTCACCTTGCCGGCGTCCGTCGACGCGCTCGCGAGCGCGGCGTAGCCCGCCTCGAGGGTGATGGGGACGATGATGCCGCCGCCCCCCACCGCGACCTCTCGGATGGCGCTCTCGATCGCCTTCGGATCACGGACGGGCCCGAGCGCGACGCTCCAATGCACCTCGGTGTCGACGTGCTCGACCCCGAGGAGATCGCCCGGGCCGAGGAGCGAGGCGGAGCGCGCCGCGGCCTCGTTCGCCAGCTCGAGCTTCGTCCTGCCGCCGACGATCACCCCCATCGATCCCGAGATGTCGATGCCGATCACCTCGGCGAGGCTCGCGCGCCGCTGCTCTTGTTTGATGTCGAACGAGACCGGCGACACCTCTTCGATCGGCGTCTTTCCGAAGCCGCCGGGGCCGAGGCTCCGATCTCCTCCGAGCAGGAGCAGGCCGCCGCCGAAATCGCGCACGTAGCCCGCGAGCGCCTCGATCTGCCCGTGCGAGAGAGTCGGCGCCGCGATGTCGGAGAGGACGACCAGGTCGTACGCGGCGAACCCGGCGAGGTCGATCGGCACCCGCGTGGCGTCGCCCTCGTCGACGCGAAAGGACGCGCTCCTCAGGGCGTCGGCCACGAACGCGCCGCGACCGCGATCGCCCTCGAGGACGAGCGCCGCCGCCTCGCCGCGGACGCGCACGAACGTCGAGCCGGCGTTGTCCTCGGCGGACCCGTCGAGCGAAGGATCGATCGCCGACAGCTCCACCTCGTACCGGTGCAGGCCGCCCTCCGGGAGCTTCTCGCGGATGCGCAGCACGTCCTCGCCGGCGCGGATGCGCGCGCGATCGCGGGACACGACCGCGCCGTCGCGCTTCACCGTGACCCACACTTCGGCGTCCGCCGTCGCGCTCGTGACGACGCGGAGGTCGACCGCCTCGCCCTCCTCGCCGCGCGCGGGGCCACGCACCGAGACGACCCTCACGTCGGGGACCTCGCGCTGCTCGAGGGTGACGACGTCGACGGGCACCTCGGCGGCGACCGCGGCCATCGCCGCCGCCATCGTGTCGCCGCGCGTGGCGACCCCGTCGGAGAGGAGCGCGATCCGCGCGGCCGAATCGGAAGGGACCTCGGCGAGCGCGCGACGGATGGCGGCCTCGACGTCGGTCCCGTCGCGGCCTACCGAGGCGGTCTGGGCGGTGGCGCGCTCGCGCTTGTCGTGCGGCGGGTCCTCGGTGGCCGCCGTCGCACCGAAGACCACGGTCCCGATCCGATCGTCGTCGCGCATGCCGGTGGTCGCGATCGCGCTCTGTCGCCGAACGAGCTCGTCGGCGTCGGGCACGAGCTCGATCGAGCGACTTCGATCGACGACGAGGATCACCGTGAGCCTGTCGAGCGCGTGACCGATCTCGAGGCCGGCGACGCCGAGCGAGAGCGCGAGGACGGTCACTCCGACGAGCGCGTCGCCGAGGAGGGTGCGGGCGCGTCCACCGCTGGACGGGCGCGCCGAGCGCAGCGCGACGAAGAGCATGACGAGGGGAGCGACCGCGGTGAGCGCCGGGCGCTCGAACCGAACGCGCGCGTCCGCGACGCCCCAGCGCGCGAGCGCGACCAGCGAGAGCGGGACGAGCGAGGCGACGACGAACGACGCGAGCACGCGGCGAGCGAGCAGCGCCTTCATGGAGACCTCGGTCGCGCGAGGGTCGACGCTCGCGGGCGACGCGTGAGCCACGCCACGTCCGCCGCGACCAACGCGAGCGCGAGGAGCGCGAGGAGCCAGGCGTGATCGCCGAAGGTCTTCGGCGCCTCGCCCGCGGCACGGACGGTGACACCACCGGCGCTCCGCGGGGCGATCGTGCGCGAGAGATCGCTCTCCGCCTCGCTCGCGAGGCTGACGGGGATGACGAGCGTTCGCTTCGCCGGCGCGTCGAGCGTGACGCGGTAGAGCCCCGCGCGCGTGACGCTGGGGATCACGACGAGCCCTCCCTTCGGCGCGACCGGCTCGGGGCGACCGCGCGGCGTCGTGACCTCGGCGATCCGGGAGGTGGCGGGGACGGGGATGACGAGCGGGCTCCCCGTCCGCGCAGCGCCCACGACGCTGTTCGCGCGATGCGAGCGCGCCTCCTCGAGGACGTCGCGCACGAACAGGACGAAGGACGCCTTGAGGGGCCAGTCGCTCTCGCCGACGTCGAAGCCGACGATCGTGACCGTGCGCCCCGGCGTCGAGGCGTCGACCACGAGGGGCGTCTCGCGGCTCCGCACGAGCACCCGACTCGCGTCGTCCACTGCGAGCCGGTTCGCCTCGGCGATCGAGACACCGTCGAACGTCACGAACCGCAAGCGCGGATCGGTCGGGCTCTGAGACGTGATCGCCGGCGCGTCGACCGCGTCGCCCACCCCCACGCCTCGGCAGTCACCCTTCGGCGGGTGCACGACGAGCAGATCGCCGCCGTCGACCTCGCGGGGACACGCGCCGTCGATCACGACGAGCGCTCCCGGATCGAGGGAGGCGCCGGCGAGGTCCGCCACGCCGCCGCGCGAGAGCTCGACGCGCGGATCGCTCGCGAGCGCGCGCTCGAGCCACACCGGCGGGGGCGAGGACGTGGACGCGAGCGCGACCGGCAGGCGATCGGTGGTGGGCACGCGGCCGTAGGCGACGTCGTCGAGCGGCATCGCGTCGTGCGGCGAGACGTCGAACACGAGGCCCCGTCCCCGGTCGCCCTGCGAGGGCACGAACGTCAGCTCGACGGGGAGCTTCTTGCCCGGTTCGACGAGCACGCGCCGAGACGCGAGCACGTCAGAGGCGTTGTCCTCGCGCATCGTCACGAACACGTCGCGCGGCGCCCGTGCCGAGCTCGACAGCACGACGAACGCTCGGACCTCGTCGGTCTTCGTCGCCGGATCGAGGCCCGCACGGACGTCGACGCGGGTGATGCCGACGTTGTCGACGGGCTCGCCGACGACCGAGACCTCGACGGGGATCGCGCCGCCCTCGAGCGTGGTCGGGTGCGCGAGCGCGCCGTCCGTGAAGACCACGATGCGGGCGCGCGCGTAGCGCGAGAGCCGCTCGCTCGCGAGCCCGACCGACGGCGCGAGGTCCCCCTCCACCTCCTCGACCGAGAGCGCGTCGATCGCCGAGAGCGTTCGCTCGCGGTCGCGATCGAGCGGTGACGCCACGTTCGCCTCGCGCCCTGCCGCGACGATCATCACCTCGGCGCCCCGGGGCAACGAGCCGACCAGGTCGCGCGCGGCGCGCTTCGCCGCGTCGAGGCGCGACGTCTTGCTCCCCGCCTTCTCGTCCGCCGACATCGACGCGCTCACGTCGACGACGACGGCGATGTGGTCGCCGAGCGCCGCCGCGCTGCGGCTGACCGGCCGCGCGAACGCGACCGCGAGGGCGCCGATCGCGAGCGCCTCGAGCACGAGCGGCACCTGCGGCACGAGCCGCTGGAACGGCGACCGGGCCGTCAGGTCACGTCGCGCGCGCGCGAAGAGCCACGTCGAAGGCACGACGAGGCGCTTGCGCCGCATTCGGAGCACGTAGAGCAGCACGAGGGGCGCGAGCAGGCCGAGCAGCGCGAGCCCTTTCGGCTGGAGGAGCGTCAGCGCGTCCACCGGTGCACCTCAGTCGACCGTCCGCGCGACGAAGCGCCGGAGCACGGACTCGAGTCGCTCGTCGGTCCTCGCTCGCACGTACGACGCGCCGTGGCGCTTCGCGAACGTCCTCAGGGATCGCCCGAGCTCGTCGAAGCGGCGCGCGTAGGCCGCGAGGGCCGACGCGTCCATCGTCACGTCCACCGTCTCGCCCGTCTCGACGTCCTCGAGCGTGAGGTCACCCGTCATCGTCGGCGACTCCTCTTCGACCGAGAAGACGTGGACGAGCGCGAGGTCGTGTCCCGCGGCGGCGGCGCGCCCGAGCGCGACGAGGACCGCGCCCTCGTCGAGGAAGTCGCTCACGAGGGCGAGGAGCCCAGGGCGCCGCGCGCGCCTCGTCACCGCGTCGATCGCCCGCTCGAGGTCGGTGCGACCGATCGCCTCGATCGCCTCGATGCCCGCGAGCAGAGACGCGAGCCCGCCGCGACCGCGGGCGGGGCTCTGCTCGGAGACGAGCCCCTCGCCGGCGACGAAGAGCTGCGCGCGCTCGGATCGCGAGAGCGCGAGGTAGCCGATCGCCGCCGCGATTCGCCTCGCCACGTCGAGCTTCTTCGGCTCGCCGAAGTCGAGCGAGCGGGACGCGTCGCAGACGACCCGCGCGACGACGTCCTCCTCCGCGCGGTGGAGCTTGATCATCGGCTCGTCCGAGCGCGCGTAGGCCGCCCAATCGATGCGCCGGAGATCGTCGCCGGGGGCGTACGCGCGGTGCTCCTGGAACTCCGAGCTGCCGCCGCGCCGCCGCGACGCGTGCTCGCCCGTCGCCCCCGAGCGCGCCTTCACCTCGAACCTCCGGGCGAGCGCGTCGAGCTCACGCACGAATTGGGCATCGAGCAGGCGTCGCTCTCCCATCGCTCGAGCCTAGCCCACGTCCGCGCTCTCCGCCTCGCGCGCGTCTCGGTCCTGTTCCTCTGCCGCGTCTCGCTCCCGGTCCTCCGCCGCGAGTCGCCGGTCGGTCTCCTCCACCGACGCCTCCGCCTCCCTCACGAGGCGCGCGCTCCTCGCCTTGGCGCCGACGAGCAGCCCGAGCCCCGCGAACGCCCAGACGTAGATGCACACCCAGCCGGCCGTCACGCCGGGCGCGTCGCCCACCGTCCTTCGCGCCTCGTCGTACATGTAGAACGCGAAGAACGGCGACGGCGCGGCGATGAGGGCGCCGTTCTCCATGTCGTGCGCGAAGACGCCGGCGATCGCCGCGACGACCCACGGCACGATCGCCGCCGCCGCGACGGTGCCGAGGACGACCATCCGCGCGACGAGCGGCGTGCTCACGCGCACGCGGACCCACGACGCGAAGCCGACGAGGAACGTGTAGAAGCCGAGCGTGTACGCGACGATCCTCCGAAACCCCTCCGCCTCGGCCGCCAAGTCGGTGCTCCCGGAGCGCGCGTGCACCCGTCGGCAGATCGACGCGACGACCAAGAGGACGATCCAGCCCACCACGAGCTGCAGCGCGCCCGCGTTCACCGCGGAAGGGCCGAAGAACCTCCCGAGCGCGCCACGCGAGGCGCGCGCCCACTCGATCTTCACCCGCCGCGACGGACCGATGGGCTCTCCCGTGAACACGAGCGCGGCGAAGCCGAGGAACAGGGCCAGCACGATGAGCGACGTGATGCCGACGGGCAGCGCGCCCGAGGGCTTCACGATCTCCACGCTCCAGATCGCCGTCCCCCCCAGCACCGGCGTCGCGATCGTGAACCAGCGCTTCATCGCGGTCGAGCGGTCCTCGTTCGACCCTTTGAGGTTCGCGATCGTGCTCTCGTAGAGGAACCACGTCGGCAAGCCGAGCATCACGAGCGGCATCACGATCAAGAGCAGCACGTAGGGCGCGCCGAGCTCGCCGCGGACGTACGCCGTGGGGAGCCAGACCGGCAATTTGCGAGGCACCTGCCGCCAGAGCTCGTGAATGCCGTCCGAGAGCCCCATCCCGAGCAGGCCGAACGCGAACATGCTGAGCGGCACGCAGAGGAGCAACGTGATGAGGATCGACGCGCGGAGGCTCGACATCTTCGAGCTCACCGCGAGCCCCAGCGCGACGAAGAGCAGCGCGAAGAGGAACAAGTACGCGAAGGCGATGAGCACCTCGGTCGCCGTGACCCCGCCGAACAGGAACGCGAGCGCGCCGACGGGCGCGAGCATCACGATGTACGTCGAGATCTGCGTCATCGCCGCGAGGAACTTGCCTCGCGCGATCACCGCGGGGGGGAGGCCCGTCAGGAGCACGGCCTCCCACGTGCGCCCCTCGCGCTCCGACGCGATGCTGTTCGCCGCGACGGCCGGTCCGAGCCACGTCACCAAGAAGAACGCGAGCGAGAAGTACGTCTGGTAGACGGCGACGCCGATCTTGTCCCCGGTGCTCTCGTTGCTCATGACGCCGCCGAGCGACGCGATGACGAGGGTCATCACGACCGCGACGACCATCAGGATGATCGGCGTGCGCCCGAGGCGCGCCGACTGCCGGAGCTCGCGGATCCAGATGGGGTTCGGATCGCGCGAGAGCAGGGTGATGCGGAACCGCGCGCGATCGACCGCGCGGGACGAGGCCGGCCCCTCCGGGACCTCTTCGCCGGTCTGGACGCTCATGCGTGCTCCTCGCGCGTCGCTTCGAGGAAGATGCGCTCGAGATCGCTGCGCTCCTGCTCGACGCCCACCACGCCCACGTCGTGCCGCACGAGGTGCGCGACGATCTGCGCCACGGTCGCCTCGCCGCCCTCGAAGGTCACGATGCAGAGCCCGCTCGTCACCTGCACGTCGCGCACGGCCGGCGCGCTCGCGAGCAGCGCGGCGGCCTCCTCGACGGCGCCCAAGCACCGGAGCTTCACCCTGTGGCGCGCGGCGGCCGCCGCGGGCGCGCCCGGCGGCCTCGACGGCCGCGTCCGGAGCGCGACCTCGCCGACCGCCGCCGCGTCGCGCTGCATCGCGAGCCGCGACCCGATCTCCGCGATGGGGCCCGACACCACCATGCGCCCTCGCTCGAGGATCCCGACCGACGTGCAGACGTCCGCCAGCTCGGTGAGGATGTGCGAGGACAAGAGGACCGTCTTGCCGAGCGAGCGCAGGTCGCTGAGGAGGTTGCGGATCTCGATGCGCGCGCGCGGGTCGAGGTCGCTCGCGGGCTCGTCGAGGATGAGCACCTTCGGATCGTGCAGCAGGATGCGCGCGAGCTGTAGTCGCTGCTTCTGTCCCTTCGAGAGCGTCGCGACGAGCCGCTCCTCGAGCGAGCCGATGTCCGTGAGCTCGAGGACGGCGTCGACCACCTTCGTCTTGCCCACGCGGAAGGCGTCCGCGAAGAACTCGAGGTACTCGCGCACCGTCACGTGGTCGTACACGCCCGCGTGATCGGGCATGTAGCCGATCACGCGGCGCACCTCGTCCGGCGCCATCGTGACGTCGAGCCCGTCGATCTCGACGCGCCCCGCCATGGGCTCGAGCAGCGTCGCCATGATGCGGATCGTCGTCGTCTTGCCCGCGCCGTTGGGGCCGATGAAGCCGAAGATCTCTCCCTCCTTCACCTCGAAGCTCACGTCGCGCAGCACGTCGAACGAGCCGAAGCGATGCGAGAGGTGACGGACGCGGATCGCGGCGTGGCTCACGGCTCACCTCCGAAGCCGACCACGCGAACGAGCACGGTGTCGGCGTCGACCTTCATCCCCGAATCCGAAGTGCGACCCTCGCCGCCGTCGATCGCCGCGAGCACGACCGGCACCCCGCGCGGGAACCAATCCACCGAGCTCGGCACGGTCGACTGCGCCGCGATCCAGCTCGCGCCGATCTCGGGCTCGTCGCCGCGCAGCCCCTCGGCGAGCCAGCTCGCGCCGAGCCCGTGGACGTCGGCGCGCCCTGCCTTCTGCGTGCCCTTGATGTTCGCGGCCCACGTCGCCAGCGGGACGGGGTGCGGCAGATCGCGCGTGTCGATCGCCTTGCCGTCCTCGATCCTCCCCGCGTAGCGCACCTCTTCGTTCGGCAAGCGGATCACGACGCCGCGCAGGGCCTTGCCCGTGCGGTTCTTCACGATCACGTGGCTCGTCCCGCCCTCGGACGCGGTCACGCTGATGCCGCCGCCGAGCTTCGCGAGCCCGCGCTCGTCGACGAGCACGGTTTGCCAAGGAATCGCGGCCACGTGCTCGAGCCTCGCGCCGTCGTGGTCGACCACCAGCGTGCCCCCGGTGTCCGAGTCGTAGCCTGGCTCGCTCGATCCGCTCGTGAGCACCGCGGTGCGATCCTGCGCGACGACGGTGAGCTCCGTCGCCGATCCGGAGAAGAACCCGCGGAAGCGATGCGCCACCGCTCGGGTCATCCCCGCGCCCGCGTCGACGAGCGTGAGACGGCGTGATCGGCTCGTCGAGCCCTTCGAGATCACGCCCACCCCGACCACCAGCGCGAAGGCTGCCGCCGAGTAGCCGGGGAGGGCCCACAGCGCGCGCAGCGGCTTCTTCTTCCGTCGCGCGCGCCAGAAGGCCCACGGGCCGGCGAGGATCGCGTAGACGCAGAGGATGCCCGTCGCGACGCCGATCGCACATCGCGCGCTCTGGTTGGGATCGAGCCGACGGCGCACCTCCTGGAGCGGATCCTCGTAGCCGAAGGTGTACGGACGCACCGGCTGGCTCGCCGGTCCGAAGACGACGAGCGCGTTCCTCTCGTAGGCGCGCTGGGCGAGGTCGGCCACGCGGACCTGCACCCAGGGATCGACCGCCGCCACCTGCGTCGTCGGATCGAAGCCGAGGAGGACGACCTCGCCGAGCCCATACGCCGCCGCGGCGCCGTAGGGCGTCGGCTCGAGGTTGCCTCCCGCGTAGCTCCACACCTCGACCTCGTCGGCCGGGCTCGCCGGGAACGTTGTCCAGCGCTGCGGCACCCCGCCGGCCTGGAGCAGCACGAGCGGGGCGAGCGAGAGCGACGAGGTGCGCGTCTTCGTCGCGTCGCCACCGACGAGCGCCTCGAGCGTCGGCTGCCGCAGATCTTCGGGGTGCGTCACCACGACGGCCAGCGTGCCGCCGCCGAGCACGTAGCTCTCGAGCGCCTCGAGCGTCGCGCCGCCGAGCCTCCCGAGCGTGTCGCTCTTCATGAGCGCGAGGTGGACGCTGCGCCACCCGCTCGCGTACTCGGGCAGGATCGGGTCGCCCGTCGCGCGGTCGTTCCGCACGGTCGCGAACTGCAGGTAGAGCGGCGCGGTCGAGTAGCCCGAGTAGCCGTTGAGCACGCGGTAGTCCGGATCGAGCGGCGCCGAGCCGATCGCGGTGCCCAATCGGCTGACCTCCTCCACGTCGAGGACGCGGAGCCAATTCGAGCTCGACGACGCGAGGGTCGTCTTCGAGCGCGCGACGCCCGCTTCGTCGCGCACCACGACGCGCACCGGCGAGTCGCTCGCGATCGGCAGGTGCAGCGACGCGGTCGCGCCCGCGGCGACGGAGAAGGCGCCGGTCGAGAGCGAGGGGAGGTTGCCATAGAGATCGCGCGAGACCTCGACGGAGCCGCGCCGTGGTTTGTCGCCCGTGTTGGTGATCTCGACGTAGATCTCGTCGCCCCCCTGATCGAGCGTCGTGCCGGCGATCGGGCGCGCGTCGACGAGGAGCGTCCGATCCTCGACCGGCGCGTCGTCGCCGGCGCGCGCGGCGGTGCCTCCGACCGTGAGCGCGACGACGGCGGTGAGCGCCACGACCCCCGGGCGAATCGTCATCGAGCGAGCGCCTTCTCGACCGACGCCGGTCGAGCCGGGACCGCCTCGAGCAGCGCGCGAACGATCTCGTCCGTGACGATCCCGTCCGCCTCGCCCTCGAAGCTGCGAATGAGCCTGTGGCGCAGCACCGGCAGCGCGACGCGCGCCACGTCGTCGAACGACACCTGGGCTCTACCGTCCAGCATCGCCACCGCCTTCGCCGCGAGGACGAGCGACTGCGCGCCGCGCACGCCGGCTCCGTAGCGCAGCCCCGCCTTCACCTTGGCGGGCGCCGCGGCCGACGCCGGATCGCTCGCGCCGACGAGCCGCGCCGCGTACCGCAAGACGGGCTCGGCGACGGCCACGTCGCGGCAGAGTCGTTGGAGCATCGACACCTCCTCGCGCGAGAGGATCCGCTCCGGGGTCGGCCTCTCGTGCCCGGTCGTCCGCGCGAGGATCTCCGTGAGATCGTCCTCCGAGGGCGAGGTGACGAGCACCTTCAAGAGGAACCGATCCAGCTGCGCCTCCGGCAGGGGATAGGTCCCCTCCATCTCGATCGGATTCTCGGTCGCGAGGACGAAGAACGGCTCGTCGAGCGCGTGACGCTTGCCCCCGATCGTGCACGCGTGCTCCTGCATCGCCTCGAGCAGCGCGCTCTGCGTCTTCGGCGTCGCGCGGTTGATCTCGTCCGCGAGCACCACGTTCCCGAAGAGGGGCCCCTTGTGCAGCGCGAAATGGCGCGAGCCGTCCGGCGACGTGACGAGGACGTTCGTGCCGGTGACGTCGCTCGGCATGAGGTCCGGCGTGAACTGAATCCGCGAGAAGCCGAGATCGAGCGCCGACGCGAGCGTCCGCACGAGCAGGGTCTTGCCGAGCCCCGGCGCGCCCTCGAGCAGCACGTGTCCGCCCGCGACGAGGGCCCACAGGACCTCTTCGACCACCGCGGCTTGCCCGACGAGCACCTCGAAGATCGCCTCGCGCAAGCGGCCGGCGAGCTCCTTCGCGCGCGCGAGGTCGCTTCCTCGGTCGCCGTCGCCCGCGTCCGCTCTCGCTCCACTCGAAAGGTCCGCCATCCGCCTTCGATCTCCCGCCGCTCGCGCGCCCGGCGAAGCCTACCAGAGGTGAAAC
>CAYYKK010000249.1:0-11622 GCA_964467935.1 uncultured Polyangiaceae bacterium | reverse complement strand
GACCTCGTGACGGGCGGCCCGTCGATCGACACGGCGCTGCGCGCGATCGATCCCGGCGCCGCGCACTACCTGGTCAAGCCGATCGAGCCCGGTCGGCTCGAGAGCGCGATCGAGCGCGCGGTGCTCGGGCGTGGTCGACCGGTGTCGATCCCTCCGGCCCGACCGAGCATCCCTCCGTCCCGTCGCTCGAGCCACGGGGTCGACCTCGCGCCCGACTCGATGTCGCTGCGCACGAGCTTCGTGCGCGCGCTGAACTCCGCGCACATGGCCTTCCAGCCGATCGTCGACGGCGGCTCCGGCGTGTTCGGCTACGAGGCGCTCCTGCGCACGCGCGAGGGGACGCTCCCTCACCCGGCCGCGGTCCTCGACGCGGCGGAGCGCCTGGGTGCGCTCACCGAGCTCGGCTCCCGGGTGCGATCGCTCGCCGCGCGCGGGTTCGTCCAGGCGCCCCCTGCGGCGCTCCTCTTCCTGAACCTCCACACGCGCGACCTCTTGGAGCCGGCGCTCTACGACGCGGCGCACGCGCTCACGCAGATGGCCGAGCGTGTCGTGCTCGAGATCACCGAACGCGCCGCCGTCACCGACATCGACGACTTGAAGGGGCGCATCACGCGCCTGCGCGAGCTCGGCTTCCGGATCGCGGTCGACGATCTCGGGGCGGGCTACGCCGGCCTCTCGACCTTCGCGCTGCTCGAGCCCGAGTTCGTGAAGCTCGACATGAGCCTCGTGCGCGACATCCACGTGTCGCAGGTGCGCCAGCGCGTCGTCGCCTCGATGATCGGGCTCTGCCGCGATCTCGGTCACCGAGTGATCGCCGAGGGGGTCGAGACGAAAGAGGAGTGCGAGACCCTCCGTGGCCTCGGCGTCGATCTCCTCCAAGGCTATTTCTTCGCGCGCCCCGGACCGCCCTTCCCCGACGTGTCGCGCTGAGCGGTCTCGCTCGTCGGCGGGCGCTCGGGCGCGCCGCCGGGCGACCACCAGGGGTCTCGCGCGACGCCACGCCGCCGCGCGTCGCCGTCGCGACGAGCCCGCGCCTTCGGCCCGACGACACCTCGCGTGCGCTCGTGCTCGGTGGGCGCGCCGACGCTCCGCAGGAACTCCTCGAGCGTCCGCGCCTCCGCGGCGTCGACGGGCGCGCCGGTCGCACACTCACCCATGCGATCGAGCCGGAAGCTCCGGTATGCCTCGCGCATCTCGCAGTAGGCGGCCAGCGACCACGTCGTTCCCCAGAAGAAGAGCCCGACCGGCACGACGACGCGCGAGCTCGGCTGACCCTTCTTGTCGACGTAGCCGAAGGAGACCTTGCGGCCCTCGCGGATGGCCGCCCGCAGGAGCTCGAGCGTCGCGCGGAAGCGCGGCGAGACGTGGAAGGCGGGCGCGTGCAGCGGGGTCTTCTCGAGCGATCGCGTGAGCCGCGGGGGCAGCACCGCCTCGATCTTCGCGAGCGCGCGGAGGGCCGCCGACTCGAGGCTCTGATCGGCCCACGCCATCACGACGCGGGCCCCGAGCGTGAGCGCCTCGACCTCGTCCTCCGTGAACATGAGCGGCGGCAGCTCGTAGCCGCCGGTGAGCGCGTAGCCGACGCCCGCCTCGCCCGCGACGGGGACGCCGGATCGCGCGAGGTCGGCGACGTCTCGGTAGACCGTGCGCACGTGCACCCCGAGGTCGCTGGCGAGCGCGGCCGCGGTGACGAGCCGACGCTTGCGCAGGAGCTGTACGATACGAAACAACCGATCCGCTCGCCTCACTCGAGCGGGGTTAGCGCGGTCGGGGCGCGGGCGGAACCCAGCGCGTCGACGCTCATGACAGGTCTTGTCAGGAGCCCGTCAGGGGCGCGTCGCCCGGCGCGGGGGGGCGCCGCGGCCTGATATGGTCGCGCGTCGTGCGCCCGAGGTGCTCCCCCGTCGTCCCGGCCCTGCTCGTCGTCGCGCTGTCGTCGACGGCGTGCGAGGGGATCTCGGCCGATCCCCAGCGCTCCGCTGCGCTCGAGTCGCCGGCGCCCGACGCGGCCGGAGCAGCGGCCCCCGCTCCCTCGATCACCGCGGACGCGAACGCCCGAGCGGCGGCGTCGACCGTCGCGCCGCCTCCGGCCCACGTCGCCCACCTCGCGTTCGTCGGCGACCTCGCCCTCGCGCTGCACGTGAAGAGCTACCTCGACGGAGACACGCCCGGCGACCCTCCGCTCGAGCCGGGCTACCCGTTCGGATTCGTCCGCGAGCGACTGCGTGCCTACGATCTGCTCGTCGGCAACCTCGAGTGCGTGGTGACGACGCGCGGCGCGGCCACGCGAGCGCAGCCGCTGCACGCCTCGCTGCGGACGCCGGACGTGCTGCGGGACGCTGGCTTCGACGTCTTGTCCGTCGCGAACAACCACGCCCACGACTTCGGCGACGACGGCTACGAGCAGACCGTCCGCAGGCTCCGCGAGGTGGGCCTCGACGTCGCCGGCGAGCACCTCGCCGTCGTCGCGAAGAGCCCGTTCGTCGTCCGCGAGGTCGCGGGGATCCGCGTGGCGATCGTGGGGCACTTCAACCGCGAGCACGATCGGGCGGTGCGCGACGTGCGCGCCGCGAAGGCCGTGGCGGACGTCGTCGTCGTGTTCGAGCACTGGGGCGCGGACTTCGTCGCGACGCCGGAGCGGAGCCAGCGCGTCCTCGGACACGATCTCGTCGACGCCGGGGCGGAGGTCGTCGTCGGAGCGCACGCGCACGTGGTGCAGCCCGAGGAGAGCTACCACGGCAAGCTCATCGCGCACGGGCTCGGTAACTTCGTCTTCACGGGGATGACCGAGCCGGGCTCGCGCACGGGCGCGCTCCTCGAGCTCGACCTGGACGCCCGCGGATTGATAGGACACAGATACAGGAGCATCCGAATCGACGAACGTGGATCGCCTCGGTTCGTCGGCGACGCCACGGCGGAGCCGACTCTCGACCCGCCGGGCAATCGGTCCTTGAGATGAAGCGCCGTTTATCGTAACTTTCTCTTCACGATGGATGAGACTGCCCCTGGCGCGCCGAGTGAGACCGAGAGCGGCGGTCTCTCCGACGAGCCGGCCGCCCCCTCGCTGAAGGTGGTCTACCTGACGCCCGGGTGCTTCGACAAAGGGGGCATCAGCCGGTACAGCCGCTACCAAGTGACGGCGCTGCGCGAGCTCGTCGGGGCGTCGAACGTCGAGGTCCTGTCGGTGCTCGGCCCCGACGACCAGAGCTTCGAAGCGCCGTTCGAGGTGCGCTTCGCGGCCGGGGGCATCGGGCGTCGGCACAAGCTCGCGTTCGTCGCCGAGGCGTTCTCGGTCGCGCGCACGGAGAGACCGAGCCTCGTCCTCGCGGCGCACGTGAACCTGGCTGCGCTGGGCTGGACCCTCGCGCGCGCGGCGGGGGCGCAGAGCGCGCTCAACGTCTACGGCGGCGAGGTCCGCGCCGCCCTCCGCCTCGACGCGGAGCTCGGTCTGCGCGGCGCCCACCACTTGGTCTCCGATTGCCACGCCACCGCGCGCTTCGTCGAGCGGCGTGGTCTCCGGCCTCGCGGCTCGACGTCGGTCGTGTGGGACTGCGTGGATCTCGGTCGCTTCCATCCGGGGCCGGTCTCGCGCGCGGTGCTCGAGCGCTACGGCATCCCCGATCCTCGCACTCGGAAGAACATCCTCACGCTCGGGCGCCTCTCCTCACGCGCGCGCCACAAGGGCTACGAACGGCTGCTCGACGTCTTCGCGCGCCTCGGCCCCTCGGCCCACGACGCGCGCCTCGTGTATGCGGGCGGCGGTGATCTCATCGAGCCTCTCCGCGCGCGCGCCGCGGCGCTCGGCTTGGGCGAGCGCGTCGTCTTCACCGGGCCCATCCACGAAGCGGACATGGCCAACGTGTACCGCAGCGCGCACGTGTTCTCGCTCGTGAGCGATCGCGTCGTCGGCGGGGGCGAGGGGATCCCACTCACGCCGCTCGAGGCGGCCGCGTGCGGGGTCCCCATCCTCGTCGGTGACCAGGACGGCTCCGAGGAGGCGATCGTGGACGACGCGAACGGTTTCATCGTGCCGCCGTTCGATCTCGACGGTCACGCCGAGAAGCTGCGGCTGCTGCTCACGGACGAGGCGCGCCGCGTGTCGATGGCGAGAGCGGCCGTGGCGACGGTGAGGGCGCAGTTCGCCTACGAAGGGTTCCGCGACAAGCACTGGAGCCTGCTCGCGAGCTGGTTCCCACGGGACGTGCGGCTTCCGCCCGGCGAGCTGCCCACGGTGCGCCTACGCGACAGCGTCGCGCCGGCGCTGCGCCACAAGCGCGCGCTCTAGAGCGCCTCGGCGATGTCGCCCGCCTGCGCGAGCAGCCCCGGGAGGCCCCCCGTGTGGAGGAAGAGGACGTGGCGCCCGTCGAGCGCGCCGCTCCTCGCGAGATCGACGAGCCCCGCGAACGCCTTGCCCGTATAGACGGGATCGAGCGCGAGCCCGGTCCGCCTCGCGACCGACACGATGAGCTCGCGTTGCGCGCGCGTCGCGACGCCGTAGGCGGGCCCCTTCGCCCCGTCGTCGACCGTGATCGTGGCCGGCTCGCCGAGGTCCGGCTCGAGGGCGCGTGCCTCGGTGACGATGCGCGCGATGACGTCCTCGAACGTGCGTCGATCGTCGCAGACCGCCATGGGCCGGACGTCGGGCGCGACGCCGAAGCGGCTCGCTCCGAGCGCGACACCCGCGGCGGTGCCCCCGGAGCCGCACGCGTGGACGACGACATCGAACCGCTCCGTCGTGCCCGCTGCGCCCTCGTCGAGCTGCGCACGCACTTCGCGCATCGCCTCGACGTAGCCGAGCGAGCCGAGGCCGTTCGATCCGCCCTCCGGGATCACGTAGGGACGCTTGCCGCGCCGCGAGAGCTCCGCCGCCGCGTCGCGCATCAGCGCGTTTCGCTCGCGGTACTGAGCCGGGGTGATCAAGCGAACCTCGGCGCCGAACATGCGATCGAGCAGCAGGTTGCCGGTCGGCGGGACGCGCTCGACCGAGAGCTCGGCGTCGGTCGTGCGCAAGAGGAGCAGCGTGGCGAGGCCGAGGCGCGCCCCGAGCGCGGCCGTCGCGCGCGCGTGGTTCGACTGGATGCCTCCGCAGGTCACGAGCGTGTCCGCGCCCTTCGCGCGCGCGTCGGCGAGCAGGAACTCGAGCTTGCGGATCTTGTTGCCGGCCTCGACGCCGCCGGTCGTGTCGTCGCGCTTCACCCAGATCGCGACGCCGCGATCTTCGAGCCACGTCGGGCTCTCTCCGTCGCGCGCGGTCGCGAGCGAGATCCGCTCGAGCCGCGTGATCGGGGTGGGCGTGTGCGCGAGGTCGAGCCGCGCCGACGCGTGCCAGCGCCCCTTCGAGCTCGCGCCGTCGCTCGCGCCGCGCATCTCAGCCGATCTCGACCAGCGTCGCGCCGCCCTCGACGGTCGCGCCCGCGGCGACGAGGATCTTCGTCACCTTGCCCGCGCGCGTGGCGGCGAGCTCGTTCTCCATCTTCATCGCTTCGACGACGATGACGGCGGCCCCCTCGGCGACGTCGTCGCCCTCCTTCACGAGGACGCGGACGACGCGCCCGGGCATCGGCGAGCGCACCGCGCCTTCGCCGCCGCGCCCGGGCTTCGCCGCCGCGCGGATGCGCATGCGCTCGCTCTCGACCTTGGCGAAGAACCGCCGACCATCCGCGATGACGCCGACGTCGGGCGGCTCGCCCTCGAGCCAGAGCTCGACGGTGTGACCGTCGATGCGGACGCTCGTCGCGCCGCGGCCGACGCGCGTGCGCCCGCCCTTGCCGGTGCTCGACGCGCCGTAGGCCATGGCGTCCGCCTCGACGGGCTGGCCGTCGACGGTGACGATCTGCTTGCCGGTCGCGTCTTCGGCGATGTCGACGACGAGCTCGCGCCCAGAGGGGAGGGTGACGAAGTACTTCATCAGAACTGCATGCCCATCTTGGTGTTCAGCAGGTACTGGTTCTCGAGGCCGAGGCCCGTCGCCGTGTCGAACGCGTGCCCCGGGAAGAGGACGCCGCCCTCCGCGCCGAGCTCGAGGCGAATGGCCTCGGCGATCGGGATGCGGAAGTCGACGCCGCTGTCGATTTCGAAGCCGAGGTCGCGGCTCTTCGGGTTTCCGCCGTCGTAGTTGCGATAGCTCCCGAGCGCGCCGACGTGGTACGGGTCGACGAAATCGGCGGTGGCTTGGGCGATGACGAAGCCGAGCTTCACGTCGACCCAGCGGCGCGGCCGGAGGATCGCGCGCGGGTTCAGGTAGGTCGCGCCGAACACGCCGCCCTCCGACGAGAGGAACTGAAGGCCCGGGTTGGGGCGGTCGACGAGGCGTGGATCGCTCGCGATGGTCGCGGCGCGCGCGGTCTTCCACCGCATCACGTCGTCGAAGAGGACGAGGCCGACTTTGTGGTTCGGATCGAACGTGAAGCGGTGCGTGCTGCCGTCGTAGGGATCGGCGTCGCCGCTCGTGTAGCCCCACTCGAGCTCGGTCACGATGTCGCCCCACACGTCGTCGCCGTGCTTGCGCGTGTGCACGAAGCCGACCGTCGCGGCAGCGCCGAGCGACGAGATCTTCTCGTTGGCGCGCGCCGCCGTCGGATCGAGGGCGTTCGTGTACGCGCTGCGGATGAACGACGTGCTGCCGAAGATCGCGGCGGCCTCGGCCTGCCCGTAGGCGTAGGCGTCGGCGCCGGGGATCTTGCCGCGGATCTTGCCGGTCACGTCGACGACGCCGACCGTGAGCTTCTCGGTGAAGGGCGTGTACTGGTCGATGGCCTCTTGGTGACGCCACTGGTGGCGCGCGACGCCGTAGAGCCCGAGCTCGGCGAAGTCCGTCCGGTAGAGCGCCGCGAGCACGGCTTGCGCCGCGCGATCGCCGTCGAGCAAGGTCGCGGTGTTGTCCTGAAAGACGAGGTCGCCGGCGGCGACGACGATGAACGGCGACTCTTTGCCGAAGGGACGGGTCGCGTAGAGGAAGCGCTCGGTGAGCGAGCCTCGGCGGGTGTCGCCGAACATCTGCGGGTGGTTGCCGTCGTTCGCGAGCAGGCCCATGCCCCAGTGGCTCGACTGCTGACCGACGCGGAACGTGCCGATGGGGCTCCGCCACTCGACGTAGAGCTCGCGCGGGTGCACGTCGTACCAGCGGTAGGCGTCGAGCGCGTCGCGCGAGGCGCTCTCGTAGCGGGTGAGGTCGCCCACGACGAGCCCGCGCGGGACGTCGATCTGACCGACGAACGACAGCGTCTCGCCCACGTCGAGGCGCGGGTTCAGGCGGAGCCAGTGGTAGAGGTACTTGTTCTGCCCGAGGACCTTGGCCTCGGGGCTCTGGTCGCGGACGGGCGCCTCGAGCCGGAGATCGCTCTGCGCGCGGAAGCGCAGCTCGTACTCGCCGTGCATGCTGAAGAGGAGGAAGTCCTTGTTCGGCACGTACGGCATCACGCGCGCGGTCTCGAGCGCGTACCTGTCGCGGAAGCCGTCTCGCGCCGCCTTCTCGCCGACGCGCTCGCTCGGCTCGTCGCCTTGGGTCACGTGTCCGGGCGGCAGGCGGGGGCCGAGGTCCCCGCCGGTCGGCGGCGCCGGTGTCGTCGAGCTCGCGGCGTTCGTCCCCGCCGTGACGCTCGTCTCCGCGGCCGATGGCTCGGTCGCGGAGGCGACGGGCACCGCGGCGCCGAGCACTGCGGACACCGAGCAAGCGACGAGAAGGGGACGCATGAGGGTTCGCGATCGAGGCCTCGCCGACCACGCCGACGGGCGGCGCGAGCATAGGCGATGGTCGGGGCGGGACGTAGCGTTTTTTCTCGCCTCCCATGGGCCTTCCGCCCGCGATGGCGCGCGCTAGAGTGCCCTCCCTTTATGGTCGCTCCCGTCCTCGTCGGTGCCCCGCTCGCCCTCTCGGATCTCGTCGACGTCGCGCGCGCGCGGCGGCGGGTCGCCTTCTCGGAGCAGGCGCGCGCCCGCGTCGTCGCCTCGCGCGCGGCGATCGATCGCATCGTCGCCGAGGGCGATCGGGGACCCGCGGTCTACGGCGTCAACACCGGCTTCGGCGCTCTCGCCGAGACCCGCATCCCCGAGGCGAGCATCCGCGATCTGCAGCGCAACCTCGTCCGGAGCCACGCGTGCGGCATCGGCCCCGATCTCTCCGTGGCCCAGGTCCGCGCGATGATGCTGCTCCGCGCGCAGGTCGTCGCGCTCGGGTACTCCGGCGTCCGCGCCGAGGTCGTCGATCTCCTGGTCGGCATGCTCAACGCGGGCGTGACGCCGCGCGTGCCGTCGCAGGGCTCGGTCGGCGCCTCGGGCGATCTCGCGCCCCTCGCGCACCTCGCGCTCGCGCTCATCGGCGAGGGCGAGGTCATGGTCGGAGGGGGTCACGCGCCGAGCGGCGAGGCGCTCGCCGAGGCCGGGCTCGTCCCCCTCGAGCTCGAGGCCAAGGAGGGGCTCGCGCTCATCAACGGCACCCAGTACATGACGGCGCTCGGCGCCCTCGCCCTCCACGACGCCGCGCAGCTCGCCAAGGCCGCCGACGTCGCCGGCGCCATCAGCCTCGAGGCGCTGATGGGGACGAAGACGCCGTTCGACGATCGTCTCATGGTCGTGCGCCCGCACCCGGGCCAAGCGGCCTGCGCGAAGAACCTGCGGGCGCTGCTCGCCGACAGCGAGCTCATGGAGAGCCACCGCGGGTGCGGCAAGGTGCAGGACCCCTACTCGCTGCGCTGCATGCCGCAGGTCCACGGCGCCTCGCGCGACGCGCTCGCGTGGGCGACCGAGGTCGTCACGCGCGAGATCAACAGCGTGACGGACAACCCCACGGTCCTCCTCGGCGACGGCGGGGCGGAGCTGCTCTCGGGCGGCAACTTCCACGGCCAGCCGGTCGCGCTGGCGCTCGACCTCGCCGCGATCGCCGTCGCCGAGCTCGCGAACATCAGCGAGCGTCGCGTCGAGCAGCTCGTGAACCCGGCGCTCTCCAGCGGCCTCACGCCGTTCCTCGCCCCGGGCAGCGGCCTCAACTCCGGCTTCATGATCGCGCAGGTCGCGAGCGCCTCGGTGGTGAGCGAGAACAAGGTGCTGTGCCATCCCGCGAGCGTCGACTCGATCCCGTCGAGCGCGGGGCGCGAGGACCACGTCAGCATGGGCAGCATCGGCGCGAAGAAGCTCGTCCAGGTCATCGACAACGTCGAGAGCTCGCTGGCGATCGAGATCATGACCGCGTCCCAGGGCATCGATCAGCGCGCGCCGCTTCGGCCCGCCGTCGGCGTCCGCGTCGCGCACGGCGTCGTCCGGAGCCGCGTCCCGACCCTCACCGAGGATCGACCACTCTACAAGGACATCGCGGAGGTGAGGACGCTCCTGTCGAGCGGCAAGCTCGTGTCGGCCGTCGAGGCCGCGATCGGCCCGCTCGCCTGATGGGCGCGCGCTCGAAGTTCGATGGCGGGCGCGTTGCCCGAGAGGAGTATCATCGCAGCGTGGGCCTTCGTGGCGACGAGCCGTTCCCGTTCGAGGCCGTTCGCGACCTCCTCGGCGTCGTCCGCGCGCTCTACGCGGCCGCGAAGGACGCCGGCGCGGGCAGGGGAGAGCTGCAGCGCATCGCGAAGGTCGGCAGCGAGCTCCGCGAGACGCTCGATCTCGGCGTGTCCACGCGCCCGGGCTCGGTGGGACACCGCGCCGCGATCGCGCGGGCGGAGGAGGCCACGCGGCGCGTCGGCGATCTCGTCGACGCGCTCACGCCCGCCGAGCCGCTCGTCGTCGCGGCGCGGGGCCGCGTGATGGGAGCCGCCGCGCGACCGAAGCGACGTCGCGAAGAACGGTGACGCCGCGCTCGTGGCCTCGGTCCACTTCGATGCGATCGTGTCGAAGATGTAACGGATTACTAATTGCAGTAACCGTATCGATCGTAGGGAGCCGTCGCCGTGTCGTTCGAGAAGTAGGATCCGAGCAGCTGGTGGCAGCTGCACGGCGGGCTCGCCGTGGGGTCGCACCCCGGGAGCGCGTCGGACGCGGAGCAGTCCGCGCGGCAGGAGGTCCCCTTCACCGCGAGCGTGAACGTGTCGAAGAGCGCGCAGCACTTCTTGCCGGACGCGCAGTCGGCGTCGCTCGCGCAGCGCAGCGGGAGGTGACCCGAGGGGCAGCTCGTCGCGCACAGATCGGTGGGCGGGACCGTCTCGTCGAAGCAGCAGGACTCGGCGAACGCGCACGCCTCCGTCGACACGTCGCACGGCGGGCCGCTCATGCCGCTCGACGAAGAGGCGCTCTTCGAGCTCGAGGTCCCGGCGGCGCTGGTCGACGATCCGGTCGGGTGCGCTCCGCCGACGCCGCTCGTGGCGCTCGTCCCGGGGCGCCCGGTGCCGGTCGAGCTCGACGAAGCCCCGGAGGGCTCGGGCGTGAACTGGAAGTCCGGGTAGCACGAGGCGAGCGATCCGAGCGCGGCGCTCATCGCGGCGATGAGGCTCACGCCGGCCGCGACGGTCGTTCGTCGAGCGCCTTCGGTGGACACGCCCCTCGAGGCTATCTGCTCGGCTGCGGGGCGACAAACGGTTCGACTCCCGCGCTCGTCGTGACGAACGCGCGTGGACACCGTTCGTCAGCGCCCGGGCTCCATGCCGAGGAGCTTGTTCATGCTCGCTTCGTCGGCCGGCGTGAACGGATACTGGTCGAACTCGCTGCTCGTCACCCAGGTGAACGCGTTCACGGCGCGCGGCTCCGGCTCACCGTTCGAGATGTGGCACTCGTAGAGGTAGAGGTCGACCGTGTAGCGCTCGTAGGGATGGCTCACGAACGAGATGAGCTGGCCGACCCGGATCTCGACGCCGAGGCGATGCATCACCTCGCGCGACAGCGCGTCGGCGTCGGTCTCGGAGCCCTCGACGCGACCTCCCGGGAACTCCCACATGA
Source organism: uncultured Polyangiaceae bacterium (assembly GCA_964467935.1). Classification (GTDB taxonomy): domain Bacteria; phylum Myxococcota_A; class Polyangia; order Polyangiales; family Polyangiaceae; genus CAYYKK01. Next base: position 756 of record CAYYKK010000249.1, on the reverse strand, counting down.
GCGGGAGCACGGCGGCCGGACGGCGCTGGGTGATGAGGTACTTCCCCTGGCGCTCGATGACCGCAGCGACGACGCGAATGGTGCGAGGCGACTCCACGATGTTCTCCTCAAGCTAGCCGCGCCACCCCGCCGCGGCAACGTGCCGACGGCCCTCCGTCGGCGCGCGCCCGTCCCCTCGGCGCGGGGAGACGGCGCCGCGCGGGGCGCTCGCGCGATCAGGCGTTGATGGCGATGCGGAAGAGCTGCTGACCCATGAGCAGGACGTCACCCGACGTGATGCTCGTGTCCTTGTAGAGCCGCACGAAGCTGCCGTTCGAGCTGCCGAGGTCGGTCAGGAAGAGCTTGTTGTTCTGCCAGTTGATGCGGCAGTGGAGGCCGGACACGTACCCGTCCTCCGGGAACAAGACGTCGCCGCGCTCGCGGCCGAGGTGCAGCCCCGACTCCGGGATCGGGTACGCGTTGCCCGTCGTGTCGCGGCCGATGACGAGCGCGATGCGGGCGACGTAGCCCTTCGACGGGCTGCCGAGGCGCTCGACGCCGTCCGAGCTCTTCGGCAGCGGCGTGAGCGGCTCGACGCGCAGGATCTCCTGGCCGATGCGGAACACGTCGCCGAAGCCGAGCTCGACGGGCTCGTCGCGGTTCAGCTTCTTGTAGACGCCGTTGAGCGATCCCTCGTCGCGGATGAGCGCCGTCTTGCCCTTCGGGAGGAAGGTCGCGTGCCTCGGCGAGAGGTAGCTGTCACCGGCGAAGATGCCG
>CAYYKK010000248.1:0-11725 GCA_964467935.1 uncultured Polyangiaceae bacterium | reverse complement strand
CTCGCGAGCGGCAAGCGCGCCGCCGTCGCGCGCGCGGCGAAGGGCTTCTCCGAGGCGCTCTTCGTGCAGCTCGGCGTCCCGAACGTGAAGATCCGCGTGCGCGAGGTGCGCCCCGATCTCGGCGGCGCGGAGCTCCACGGCCAATACACGTACGCGACCGAGGGGGAGACGCCCGTCATCGAGATCTGGATGAGGACGGGGGCGCGCGAACGAATCGTGAAGTGGAGGACGTTCCTTCGGACGCTCGTGCACGAGATCGCCCATCACCTCGACGTCACGCTCTTCGCGCTCGAAGAGAGCTTCCACACCGAGGGGTTCTTTCGCCGCGAGTCGAGCCTCGTACGCCAGCTGCTCCCGAGCGCGACCGACGTGGAGCCGCGCAGCGTGACGCCACGACGTGCGCGACCGACGCAGCTCGCGCTCTTCGCCGACGAGATCCCCTCGCGCCGGTGACGCGCGATGCGGCGCTCAGGGCGCGAGGAGCTTCTCGGCCTCGCGTCGCCGATAGCCCTGCGGGTAGCGATCGAGGTATCGGCGCGCGGCGGCCGCCGCGTCGTCGGTGCGGCCTGCGCGCGACAGCGACAGCGCCTCGAGGAACGCCGCGTCCTCGGCCCGCGGATCGTCCGGGTGCGACGCGGCGAACGTCGACAGATCCTTCGCCGCTTGCCCGAAATCCCCCTTCTCGAGCCGCGACATGCCGGCGCGGAACGCGGCGTCGTCGTCGCTCGCGGAGAGCGGCTCACCCGACGGCCCGGACCCCGCGGCCGGCGGGCTCTTCGCGCTCACCGCTTGGGGCGCCGTCACCGCTTCGGGCGACGCCGCGCTGGTCGGATCGGTCGATCTCGCGACCGGCGCGGCCGGCGGCGCCGTCCACTCCGAGCCCGCCGGCAAGAGCCGTTTGTCCGCGCCCCGACGTAGCTCCACCACGCCCTCGCTCACGTGGACGCGCGTGATGTGCCCGGCCTCGGCCTCCACGTCGAAGCGCGTGCCGCGCACCTCGACCTCCGCGTCCTCCGTGCGCACGACGAAGCGCTCACCGGCGTGCAGGTGATGGACCTTGAGGTGCACCGTGCCCGCCGCGAGCGTGACGAGGTCGAGCCCCTGATCGCGCGTCCGCTCGAAGCTCGTTCCCGGGTCCGCGCCGACGACCGTCAGGTTCAGCGCGGTCACCCCGGCGCGAACGGCGCCTGTCGCGCGCGGCGCCTCGGGTCGATGCGTGACGACCGCCGCCATCGCGACGGCTCCGATCATCGCAGCGGCGAGCGTCGCGACGAGGCGGATCGGCGCGCGGCGGACGGGCCTCGGCTCGAGCGCGGCCTCCTGCAGCAGACGCACGCGACCGCGCTGATGCGCGAGCGGCTGGACCGGCGCGCGCTCTCCCTTCGCGAGCGCGCGCATCCGCTCGAGGTCTTTGGCGTGATCCCGACACTCCGCGCACGAGCCCAGGTGCCGCGCCACCGAGGCCTTCTCGCGAGAGCCGAGCCTCCCGTCGTGATCGGCCTCGACGAGGTTGGCCATGTTGCAGCCGCTCATCGTTTTCCCCCCTTCGACAGACGCGCGCGCAGCTCCCGACGAGCGTAGTGGAGCCTCGTCCACACGGTCGCGACCGGGATGTCGAGCGCCTGCGCCGCTTCCTCGCCGGTCATGCCTTCACCTTCGACGAGGATGAAGACGAGCCGCTTCTCCTCCGAGAGCGCCTCGAGCGCGCGCTGGAAACGAGCGCGATCCTCGCTGCCGTCGAGCGCCTCCTCGGGGGTCGTCGGGCCGGGGCTCCACTCGAGGCCGAAGCGACGCACCGCCTCGGCGAAGCGCGCGAACGAGCGCCGTCGACGGCGGAGCAGCTGCGCCGCCACGCCGATGAGGAAGGGCCGCGCGTTCGGGCGGGCGTCGAACGACTTCGCCGCGCGCGGCAGCGTGAGGAACACCTCGTGGACGAGATCGTCGGCGTCGCGTCCGCCGGGCGCCGCGCGCTCGGCGAAGTGTCGAAGATCCGCGTGGTACCGATCGTAGAGCACCCCGAGCGCGCCGAGATCGCCGGCAGCGACCGCGGCCATGAGCGGCGCGTCGTCGTGGGCGCTCTCGGCCTTGTCGGCGCGTCGAGACGGCGTCGGGACCACACTGCGGAGCGTGCTCTTCATGGAATGCCCACACCGAGGCCGGTGGTGAGCCCGGCGCTGAAGCCCGGCAGCTCGGGGAGGGTCGGCGTGATCGTACGCGCTCCGCCGAAACGCGCGGGGGTGATCTCGAAGTCGGCGCCCACGAAGAAGCGCCCGACAGTAGCGAACGGGACGGCCGCTTGGAGGTCGGCGCCCACGCGGAAGTCGGCCTTGCTGCCTTCGCCCGACTCGTTCTTCTCCTTGCGCTCGTTGCCCTCGTCCATGCTGATGACGCCGAACGAGGCGTCGCCCGCGACGCGTAGATCGAACGGCCGTCGCAGCAGCCGGTGACCGACGGCGACGCCGACGCACACCTCGTGCATGGTGAAGAGGGGCGACACGTTTTGCAGCACCTTCGCGGGCAGATCGATCCTCGCCCACGCCGCGCCGAACCACGCGTCGTAGGGCACGGTCACGCGCACGACGCCGCCCGTCCAGATCGCGTTCACCGCGGCGCTCACGCGCGCCGTCGCGCCGACGTCGGCCATCAGCCTCGGCTCCTCGTCGCCCGACGACGCGCGCGCTCCCGAGGCGGGCGCCTTCGCGTCGGCCGCGGTGTCAGCCGAAGCAGCCGAGGGCGCGGCGGCGGGCCGAGGCGCTTCGGGTTTCGGCGTCTCTTTCGACGCGCCCTCCTCGAGCGCGACGGGCTTCGAGTCGAGGCCGTCGGGCTGCGCGAGCAGCGCCTCTCCGACCGGCACGACGAGATCGGGCACGGCGACGGGGCGCTTCGCCGTTCGGCCGTCCGGCAGACGAACCGAGAGCTCGGCGCCCCGCGCGTTGGGCGAGAGGCGCAGCTCGGCGCCGGAGCAGTCCCAAGGCTGCCCGGTGCCCGCGGCGACGAACGCGAGATCGTCGAGCGCGCGCTGCCACGCGAGCGGCAGGGCGGGCTGGGTCGGCGAGATGCGCGCCGGCGAGCAGCTGGGGGCGGCGAACGCGCTCATCGGCACCCCGACGGCGACGACGACCGCGCCGACGATCGAAGCGGCGCGGAGCATGCCCACGCGGATTCCCCCCGGCTCACCGCGTCCCCCGGCCGCAGGAGCAGCGGCGAGCGCCCGAGTGGACGACCGTGGTTCGGCGAGGAGCGGAGAGGTCGGACATGGATCCTGGGCGCGCAGAAGCGTCGGAGAGGCTTCGCTCCGGGCGCGACGATCCTTCATGAAGTCTTCCTCATCTCTGCCGGCTCAGCGCGGCGGGAACGTGAGCCCAATCCGGTAGATCATCGTGGGCCGTCCCTGACCCACGAACCAGTCGATCGCGTCGCACTGGTCGGGCCACCTCGCGCAGTCCTGATCGCCATCGAGGAAGTTCGAATAGTTGTAGATCGTGTGCTCGTCGGGCGTCTTCGCGCCGTGGAGCTCGGACGCGAAGCACGTGTCGCCGCGGGACGGGAGATCGAGCACCCACGCGACGGAGAGGGCCTCGGGATCGACCTTCCAGAGCGAGCAGCGCTTCGGGTTGAACGAGTAATCGACCTCGTACTTCTGCTGCTGATCGAGGTAGGGCAGCGTCGAGAGGCCGAGATCGTAGTTGCCGGTGTCGGTCATGTTGCGACGACCGACCAGGTACACGTCACTTCCGTGGCGGAACACGAGCGGCGAGTCGTACTTCTTCGGATCGGTCTTGCACGTCCAGTGGCCGAGATCGTTCGGCTCGGCGCGGCAGATCTTCGAGCCGAACCCGAACGACGCGTCCCCCGCCTCGTTGCGCGTGACGGCCACGAGCGTCCCGTCCCCGAGGAACGTGAAGTCCGTCTCGGAGCCGCCTCCCGTCTGGACGATCGGCTGGTCCTTCACGACGGGCGTGAACGTGGCGCCGTCGGTCGTCGTGAGGAAGTGGATCTCGATGGGCTTGCCGCTCTTGTCGTAGATGTTGTCGCCGCCGATGTACCCGATGAGGTACGCCTTGCCGTCGAAGACGCGCGCGCGCCACGGAATGAAGCCCGGCTCGTACGACCACGCGGGCGCGGTCCACTGGCCTGGGCCGAGGTACTCGGTCCGCTTCATCCCCTGCGGCTCGAACTTCTGCGAGTCCTTGCCGAGCACGGCGAAGAAGAGGACGAGCTTGCCCGCGACCTCCAAAAACCTCGGCTCGCGGAGGTCGGTGCCGAGCGCGAATTTGCCTTCGAACCGCCACCCCTCGGGCCCCTCGCTGGCGACGTAGAGCTCGGTGTTCGGCGACGCGAAATGCGTCGGCGCCGTCCGCCACGCGAGGAACGTGCGCCCGTCGTGCACGACGACGTCGAGGTTGTTGTTCGCGGGCTGCAGCGTGATCTGGTTCGGCGCGCCCCCTGGGAAAGGCACGATCGGCTCGAGGGCGCCGAGCGTGGGGCGCGTGATCGGCTTGGGCGCCGGGCTCGTCCCCTCGGCGCTCGCGCAGCTCGCCCCCACGACGGAGGCGAGCGCGACGACGGCGATCCGGGTGATCCGGGCGATCATCGGCGCGCCCGGACTACTCGTCCTTGCGACCGGTGAGGCCGCCGAGCAGCGCGTGACGGAAGTAGCCGATCTGGCTCTTCACGACCTCCTTCACGGCGTCGACGGTGTCGACCTTGCGCGCCGAGGAGCGGCCGAGCAGCTCGCCCGTCTCGTAGAGCTCGCGCGTCTTGGCGCGCTGGAGCTTGCCGCTCGAGGTCTTCGGCAGCACCCCGATGTCGAGCGGCACGACGTCGTCGACGGTGAGGCCGATCGCCTGCTGCACTGCGCGGCGCACCTCGCCCTTCAGCTTCTCGCGATCCGGTCCCTCGGGCGCCCCGGTCTCGAGGGCGATGATGACGCGCTCGCGATCGTGGCTCGGCTTCATCGTGCCGAAGGCGATGACGTTGCCCTTGCGCACCCCGTCGACCCCGCCGGCCTCCCACTCGAGATCCTGCGGGTAGTAGTTGCGGCCGTTGACGATGATGACCTCCTTCGAGCGCCCGCAGATGTGGACGTTGCCGTCGGCGAGGTAGCCGATGTCGCCGGTCTTGAGCCATCCGCCCGCGAAGGCCTGCCTCGTGAGCTCGGGCTCACCGAAGTAGCCGACCATCAGGCTCGGCCCGCGCAGGCGCAGCTCGCCCACGCTCCGATCGGGCAGCGGTCGCACGCTCTCCGCGTCGTCCTCGGCGAACACGGCGATGTCGTGGCCGGCGAACGCCTTGCCGCACTGGACGATGGAGGCGGTTCCCTCGCCGACCGTCGGCGCGGCGACCGCCTCGTGCTGTCCCCACAGCGCGTCGGCCTTCACCGTGTCGGTGACGACGCCTTGGCCGAGCGCGCTGAAGCTCACCGCGAGCGTCGACTCGGCCATGCCGTAACAGCTGATGAAGGCCTTTCGATCGAAGCCCACGCGCGCGAACTTCTCCGCGAACGCGTCGAGGTTCTCCGCGCGGATGGGCTCGGCGCCGCAACCGGCGACCCGCCAGCTCGACAGATCGAGGCCCTCCATCTCGTGGTCCTTGATGCGCTTGACGCAGAGGGCGTAGGCGAAGTTCGGCCCGAAGGAGACCGTGCCGCGCTGCCGGGTCAGCGTCTCGAGCCAGCGCGCGGGGCGCTTCAGGAAGAGCAGCGGCGGCAGGAACGTGACGCTGTTCACGTGGTAGAGCGGCGCGATCACGAAGCCGATGAGCCCCATGTCGTGATACAGCGGCAACCACGATACACCTGAATCCACGCTATTTCGGACGCCCAGACCGAGATCCATGATCGCGTGGACGTTCTCGGCCATGTTGGCGTGGGTCAGCGTGACGCCCTTCGGGCGCGACGTGGAGCCGCTCGTGAACTGGAGGAAGCACGTGTCGTCGAGCGCGACCTTCACGGGCTTGAGCTCCTCGCGCATCGCCTTCAGCGTCTCGACGTCCGCGACGGTCTTCAGATCGGGCGCCTTCGACTGCACCGTGCCGAGGATGCGGCGGATCTCCGTGGACGTGACGAGCACCTTCGCGCCGCTCTTCGCGACGATGTGCAGCGTGTTCTCGAGGTAGCCGGCGAGCTTGCCGAGCCCGGTCGGCGGGTAGATCGGCACGGGGATGATCCCCGCGCGCAGGGCGCCGAGGAACGCGAAGACGAAGTCCGCGTTGTCGGGCAGGATCAATGCGACGCGATCGCCCTTCACGAGGCCGAGCGTCTGCAGCGCGCCGCCGAACCGCGCGCTCGCGCGCTCGATGCCGCCGTGCGAGAAGAAGGGCTCGGCGGCGCTGTTCTCGTCGACGAAGCGGAAGCCGGTGGTGCTGCTCTTGGCGGCCTCTTCGATGGCCTGGACCACGGTGCGCGGCGCGAAGTTGCGAGCGGAGAAGGAGCCGGTCATTCGGAGAGCCTTCCATCGTTCTTGAGACGAACCTCGATGGCCGCGCACACGTCTCCGACGGTGTCGACCTCGCGGAGCGCTTCATCGGGGATGTGGAGCTTGAACTTGTCCTCGAGGTCGGCCACGACCTCCATCACGCCGAGCGAGTCGATGCCGAGATCGGCCACGAGGTGGCTCGCCTCGGTGAGGTCGACGCTCCCTTGCGCGTGAGGTCTCAAGATCTCGATCACCTCCGAGCGCACGATGTCTCGCTTCCACGTCATGAGGCGGCTTTAGCAGAGGTTCGGTGTGGACGGGAGTCCCCCCACGAGCTACCTCCGAAAGGTGCGCGCGAACCTCGCGAAGACCCTCTCGAGACGGGCGACGGGGTCGCTGGCGAGGCTCGTCGCCCCTTGGGCGATCGCGGCGTCGGTCGGGTGCGGCGGCGTCCCGGCGAACGCCCGGACCACGGTGCTGTCTCTCGAGAAGCTCGACTCGGGCGATGGCGGCGTCGAGCTCGCGAAGGCGCTCTCGGCCCGCGCGGGCATCTACCAGGCGATCTTCCGCCTCCGACGCGCCGAGATCGAGGTCGTCGCCGATCCGGAGGTCGACGTGCTCGCGGCGGCGAACGAGCTGCGCCGCGGGGCTTCGCGCTACGAGATCACGAGGGGCGGCGGGCACGGGAGCTACCAGGCGTGGGAGCCGCCGCCGGAGGGGCTCGACGTGAAGATCGTGTCGGAGGGCGGCGCCGACGTGCCCGACCTCGCCCCGGTCCTCGTCGAGGGCAAGGTGACGCTGGTCGATTTCGGCGCGAAGTGGTGCGAGCCGTGCCGCATGCTCGACGCGCACGTGCTCCACGTGCTGCGCAGCCATCCGGACGTCGCCTATCGCAAGCTCGACGTGGGCGACTGGGACTCGCCGCTCGTCGCCCACTACATGACCGAAGTGACGCAGCTGCCCTACGTGATCGTCTTCGGCAAGGATCGCAAGAAGAGGACCGAGGTGACGGGGTTCGACATGGACAAGCTGGACGCCGCGATCGCCGAGGCCTCGCGCGCCCCCTGACGCCGCCTCAGGACGGCTTCGCGCGGCGGACGACGCGCATCGGGATCGCGTCGAGGGGCCTCAACGTGACGGCGGCCTGGAGCCGTACGGGCTCGGCGCTCACGCGCTCGAAGCGCGCGCGGCGCAGCAGCGTCGCGAGGACGAGCACGGCCTCCATCATCGCGAAGTGGTTGCCGACGCAGACCCGCGGCCCACCCCCGAAGGGCAGGTACGTGTTCTTCGGGAGCTCGGCCTGTGAGCCGTCGAGCCAGCGATCCGGCCGGAAGGCGAACGGGTCTCGGAAGTGGCGCGCGTCGTGGTGGAGCGCCCACGGGGACATGAGCACGGCCGTGCCCTTCTTCAGCCGGTAGTCGCCGACCGTGACGTCGCGCGACGCCTCGCGTCCGATCACGTGCGCGGGCGGGTAGAGCCGCATCGACTCCTTGACGACCGCCTCGGTGAGCTTGAGCGCGGGGACGTCGTCGGCCGTCGGGGCGCGGTCGCCGACGACGCGCTCGACCTCCTCCACGACGCGCGCGTCGATCGACGGGTGGTCGCCGAGCAGCATCAGCGTGAACGCGAGGGCGCCCGCGGTCGTCTCGTGGCCCGCCATGAAGAGCGTCACGGCCTCGTCGCGGAGCTGCGTGTCGCTCATTCGCGCCCCCGACTCGTCGCGCGCCTCGAGCATGCGCGAGAGGAGATCGTCGCCGAGCGCGCCCTCCGACTTGCGCTGCTGGATGAGGTCGAAGACGGCGCGATCGATCACCTTGATCGTGCTCGCCATGCGCCGCCGCGCCGCGAAGGGCACCCACGTCGGGAACAGGCGGCGCCACGAGTGCACCACCTCGGTGAAGTCGTTCATGACGGCATCCATCGCGTGCCCGACGCTGTCTTGACCGCTCCGAATCGCCGTTCCGAAGAGCGTGGCGACGACGATCTCGAGCGTGACGCGGGACATGTCGGCGTGGACGTCGCGTGCGTCGCCGTCGACGAGCGCGTCGGCGTAGGTCGCGGCCGCCTGCACCATCGCGTCGGCGTACGAGGCGATGTGCTTCTTCGTCAGCGACGGGGCGATGAGCTTGCGCTGCTTGCGCCAGAGCTCGCCCTCGCTCGTGAGCAACCCGGTCCCGAGGATGGCCGAGAGGCTTCGGAGGATGCGATCTTTGATCCACGCGCCGTCGCGATCGATGAGGACCTCGCCCACGATCGCCGGATCGTGCACCACGACGATCGCCTCTCGCCCGAGGTGGAAGCCGACGACGTCGCCCCAGCGCTGCGCCAGCGCGAGCACCTCGCCGGGGGGATCGGCGCTGAAGGCGCGGAAGGTCGCGAGCACCTCGGCGAAGCCGCGCGGTCCGGGGGGGAAGTCCGTCATGGGTCGCCCGAGCATGGCACCGCGCCGACGGCGACGGGAGAGCGCAGTGCCGTTTCGGCGTGTGGCGAGGTGAGAGGACGGCGCACGCCCTTCTCGGCGCGAGCTCTGAAGAACGACGCGCCACCCGAGTGGCGCTGGAAAGTGCGAGCGCGGGCGAGCTAACCTGAAAGCTCCACCCGCGCCCGAGGAGCACCCCATGTCCCAACCGATTCGACGTCCCTCGTTCACGTTCGAGTCACCGGCGCGCTCGGGCATGCGCAGCGCCGTCCGCAAGCCGCGCGAGGGCGAGCGCCGAGAGATCGCGCTCGAGGTCGTCTTCCAGACCGAGGACGGCGAGCCGACGCGCGGCGTGTCGCGCGACATCGGCATCGGCGGGATGTTCATCCGCACCTCGGCGCCGGCCGCCTACGGCTCGGAGATCAAGCTCTCGATCACGCTGCCGACGCGCGCCGCGACGCTCGAGCTCACCGCGACGGTGCGCTGGATGAGCGACGAAGGCATGGGCGTGCAGTTCGGTCTGATGGGCGCGAAGGAGACCTACGAGATCACGAAGCTCATCGCGGGCTCGTAGCTGCGGGTGTCGACGGAGCCGGCGCAGGAGCCTTCACGAGGACGCCCGGCAGGGGCTTGTCGAGATCGAGGTGCACCTCCGTCGCGACCTGTCGGATCGCCCCGGCGAGGGCGTCGAAGCGCTTGTCGGCCGCAGCCGGGTCCTCGTTCGCACGGTGCATCGCGCCGTAGTACGGCCCCGCCTTCACCCAGAGCGTGACGGCCGTCGCGTCGGGCGCCGGCGCGACCTTGGCGTAGGCGACTTGATCGAAGCGCTGGCCCGTGACGACCGCGTAGACGGCGTCGAGCTCGGCCGGCGTCACGTCGGCCTTCTGCCGGGCGAGCTCTCCGTTTTGGAGCTGGGTCATCACGCAGCCTGCGCCGTCGCACGAGAGGTTGGTCGCCTTGGCGCCCGCGCCGTCCTCGAGCGAGAGGCTCCAGGCGAAGTCGGCCGGTCGCGTCGCTGGCGGCGCCTCCGCACGCGGCGCGTCCGCGGCGGCCGCGGCGGTCTTCGGCGACGTCGCGGTGACGGCGGGGCCGCCACAACCGACGAGGAGCGACGCGAGGATCGACGCGGCGACGTAGGCTCTCATGAGGGAGAGTGAAGGACCTCGGCACGGGCGGCGCAATCGGGCCCGCTCTCGACGTCTCGATCGGGGAGCCGGCCGGATGAACGCCCTTTCATCCGAGACGCGCCGGACCCCGGGCGATCTTCGACGTCACGCGGTTGAGGGCTCCGTCGAAGGGCGGGTCGATGATTTCTCCCTCATCTTCAGCCCGCGGCCCCGTGCACGAGCTCGAAGAGCCGCGCGAGGCCCTCGATGCCACGGAGCCCCGGCCACATCAGATCGCGGCCGAGGCAGCGACGCACGGAGGGCGCGCCGGTCGACCGATCGAGCGCGCGGAAGACCTCGGCGTCCTCGTCGGTGAACGCGTGGGGCTCGTCCGGCAAGAGCACGATCTCGGGCGCGCGCGCGCGCACCTCGTCGAGGGTCACGCGCGGGTAGCGCGTGTCGCGCCCGCCGATCCGCTCGGCCGAGAGCGCGGCGGCGACGCCGAGATCCGCGGCCAGTGGGTAGCGACGCCGGCGGTCGGCGAAGACGTTCGTCGCGCCGACGAGGTCGAGCTGATCCGAGATGAACGTGTCCTCGTGGATCGTCATGAGCGGATCCATCCAAATGGGAACGAAGACGCGTCTCGGCGTGAGCGTCGACCTCCGTCGTTCGGCCTCGAGCACCGCGCGATAGGCCCATCCGACGAGATCACGCGCGACGGGCGTGGGCTCGCTGAGGAGGCGCGCGAGCTTCGCGACCTGAGCGACGCCGTCCTCGACGCGCTTCGGGAAGGTCAGGAACACGTTCACGCCGGTTGCCTCGAGGCGCTTGACGTCGCGCTTCGTGTTCTCCTCCTGGTTCATCACGACGAGGTCGGGCGCGAGCGAGAGGAGGGCGTCGAGATCCGGGTCCTTGGTGCCGCCGATCGCGCGCACGCGGGCGACCTCCTCGCTCGGCTCCACGCAGTAGTCGGTGCGGCCCACGAGGCGCGCGCCGACGCCGAGGCGCACGAGGGTGTACGTGTCGCTCGGCACGAGCGACACGATGCGTTCGGGCGCGCGGAGGAGCTTCGGCGAGCGCCCTCGGTCGTCGCGGATCTGGAGCGGCGGCATGGTCAGTTGAGCTGGTTCGGGACGATGCGATAGTAGCGCCGAAAAGGGGCTCGACACGTCTTGCACGTGACGTGAGCGACGCGCAGCCGGTGCTCGCCGAAGGTCTGCGCTTCGTGCGACTCGAGCCGCTTTTCGCCGCCGCAGAGCGGACACGGGTCGGCGACCGCGAGGACCTCGACGAGCGACGCGCTGACGACGTCCTCCGGCCGCTCGGGGCTGCCGCCGCGGCGCGCGCGCTCCACGCGGAGGACGTCGTCCTTCAGCTTGAGCGTCGCGCGCTCGAGCTCGCGCCGTTGATTGCGCGCGGAGGGCTTCTTCTTCGCCAAGGCGTCCTCAGTGCGCGGACGCCCTCACGCCGAGCTCGGCGAGGAGCGCGTCGTCCTTGCCGACCGCGTCGATGACCCAGAGCACGTACCGGATGTCGACGTGGATCGTGCGCGTGATCTCCGGCATGAAGAGCCAGTCGGAGGCCATCGACTCGTAGTTGCCGTCGAACGCGAGCCCGACGAGATCGCCGTCGGCGTTCAGCGTCGCGGAGCCCGAGTTGCCGCCCGTGATGTCGAGGTCCGAGAGGAAGTCGACGGGCACCTCGGCGAGCTTCGGATCGACGTAGCGACCGAAGCGCTTCTCGGCGAACGCATCGAGCAGCGCCTTCGGGGCCGCGAACTCGCC
>CAYYKK010000247.1:0-11762 GCA_964467935.1 uncultured Polyangiaceae bacterium | reverse complement strand
AGTGGAGGCCGGCGAAGACGATCGTCACGTCGCCGCACGCCGTGCTCGGGCACGTGCCCAGGGTGTGCGGCGCGGTCGAGAAGGACAGCCCCGAGATCGCGGCGCTCTTCCTGCCCGCGTCGATCTGGGCCAATCAGATGGCGACCTTCAGCTCGTGGTCGATGGCGTCGCAGCGCGTGCTGCCGGGGCCTCGCTACGGCGTGTCGTGGCTCATCGGGGCGGACCTGCCGCTCACCACCGGCGCGGTCGCGAGCCTGTTCTCGGACGAGCACTACGGCAAGGCGTGGCTCGACGTCTCGGAGATGATCCTCTGCACGCCGCAGGTCGTCCTGGGTGGCTACGAGATCGCGCGTGATCACGAGAATCGCGGCGGCTGGGTGGCGTTGACCGCGTGGTCGGGGACGCTGCTCTTGCACGGCACCGTGTCGCTCGTTTTGGCCGCGACGCACAAGAAGGGGGGCGACGATCCGAACCCGCCGCCGCCACCACCGCCGCTTCCGCCGCCGCCGCCACGACCGCCGCCCTACTACTACAACGATCCGGTCCAGATCGTCCCGGACGGGGCCACGCCGCCGCCCGCTCAAGCGCCCGGCGCAGCGCCGCCGAACGGTCGCGAGGCGCCGCCCGACGCGCCGCCCCCGTCGTCGCCACCCGGACCTCGACCCACCCCGCCGAAGCTGCACGCGGACTTCGCGCCGACGCCGATCAGCGACGGCATTCGCGTGGTGCCGGGCATCAGCGTCTTCGGTACTTTCTAGTCGAGCGCGCCGCACACGAGGTCCGCCCTCCCGCGCGCCGCGCGAGGCGCTATACGACGAGGGTCGTACGATGAGCCGCGAACCCGACATCGAAGAACCCTCCCCCGAGGGCGAGCGCGCGGAGGAACAGGAGAGCGTCGTCGCGCAGAAGCTGAAGCTCTTGCCGCCCTCGCCCGGCTGCTACCTGTTCCTCGACGCGTCCGGGGCGGTGCTCTACGTCGGCAAGGCGAAGAGCCTCCGATCGCGCGTGCGGAGCTACTTCCAAGAGGGAGGCAGCGACGCGCGCTACTTCATCCCGATCCTCCGCAGGATCGTGCGCGATCTCGACACCGTCGTCACCGCCACGGAGAAGGAGGCGGCGGTGCTCGAGAACGAGCTCATCAAGAAGCACAAGCCGCGCTTCAACGTGAAGCTGCGCGACGACAAGGACTTCCTCTGCATCCGCCTCGCGCTCGACAAGCCCTGGCCGCGCCTCGAGACGGTGCGGCGGCCTTCGCCGGACGGGGCGCGCTACTTCGGGCCGTATCACTCCGCGACGAGCGCGCGCCGCACGCTCCACCTCGTCAACAAGCACTTCCAGCTCCGCACGTGCAGCGACGCGGACTTCGCGTCGCGCAAGCGTCCTTGTCTGCAGCATCAGATCAAGCGCTGCCCCGGTCCCTGCGTGCTCGAGGTCGACCGCGAGGAGTACATGGTGCAGGCGCGCGCGGTCGGCCTGTTCCTCGAGGGACGACACGACGAGCTGACGAAGGAGCTCGGCGATCGCATGCGCGAAGCCGCGAAGTCGATGGAGTTCGAGCGCGCCGCCATCTACCGCGATCAGGTCGCCGCGGTGTCGAGCATCCGCGAGAACCAACGCGTCGTGAGCGTCAGCGACGTCGACCAAGACGTGATCGGGCTCTACCGCGAGGGGAGCGTCGTCGAGATCGAGGTGCTCTTCGTGCGGAGCGGGCGCGTGACCGACACGGTGAGCTACTCGCTCCGCAAGGTGGAGATGCCCGACGAGGAGGTGCTCGCGGGGTTCTTGTCCGAGTACTACGCCGGCGATCTCGACACCGGCCCCGTGCCGGCCGAGGTGCTGATGCCCGTCTTGCCCGACGGCGTCGCAGGCTTCGAGGAGCTTCTCGCCGAGCGACGCGGGCGCAAGGTCGTGCTGCTCGTCCCGCAGCGCGGACCGCGCAAGAAGCTGCTCGACATGGCGGCGGAGAACGCGCGCCACTCGTTCCGCGCCAAGCAGCGCGCCGCCGACGATCTCGAGGCGCGCCTCGAGGAGCTCCGAGAGCGGCTCCGCCTCCCGGTGCTTCCGCGCCGGATCGAGTGCTGCGACATCTCGCATCTCGGCGGAAACGACACGGTCGGATCGATCGTCGCCCTCGAGGACGGGGAGCTCGACAAGAAGCGCTACAAGAGCTTCCACGTGAAGGGCGCGAGCGGCGGCGACGACTACGCGGCGATGTACGAGGTGCTGGCGCGCCGCTTCCGGCGCGCCGTGGAGGCGGGCGCGAAGGCCGCGAGCGCTGCGCCCCCGACGGAGGCTGCGAGCTCGGACGCGGACGAGCTCGGCGAACCAGGAGAGCCGAGCGAGCGGAGCTTCCGCGGGTCGGAGTGGGATTTGCCCGATCTGTTCGTCGTCGACGGAGGCCGCGGCCAGCTCAACGTGGCGCTCACGGCGGCGCGCGACCTCGGCATCCACGATCTCGCGATCGTCGGCCTCGCGAAGGAGCGTGAGACCGTCACGGGCGAGAAGATGGTCGATCGCGTGTATCTCCCGGGGCAGAAGAACGGGATCCCGCTCCGAACGGCGAGCTCGGCCCTCTTCTTCCTCGCCCGCGCGCGCGACGAGGCGCACCGGTTCGCGAACCACGCGCGAAAGAAGCTCGGCTTGAAGGTGCGGCTGCGGTCGGATCTCGACGGCGTCGCGGGCGTCGGTCCGAAGACGAAGGCGGCGCTCCTCAAGCACCTCGGCTCGATCGAGGGGATTCGCGCGGCGAGCGACGAGGCCGTGCTGGCGATCCCGGGGGTGAACAAGCGACACCTCGCCGCGCTCGCCGCGGCCGGCTTCCGCGACGCGGGCGAATCTCCGATGGCTTGACCGCTCGGCGTGCGCTTTCCAAGATGGGCGGCGATGGGCCTCCTGTCTGGTTCCGACGCCAAGCGCTTCGCCGCGATCCTCGCGGTGGTGATCGCCGGCGGCACGGGCATCACGCTCGTCCTCTTGCCTCCACCTCCGAAGCCGGCCGCCGAGATCCCGACGCCTTCGCTCCGCGTCGCGGGGCAGCCGCTGCCGAAGGACGGCGATCCGGTCGGCAACGCGCTCGATCTCGTGCGGCGCTACGCGCTCGGCGAAGCGAAGCTCAAGCTGCCGAACGGCAAAGAGGTGAAGATCACCCGCTCGGACTTCGGCATCGAGATCGATCGCATGCGGCTCGCGGAGTTCATCAAGGCGGCGCTCACGAAGGGCAGCGCGCTCGATCGCGCGCACGCAGCCAGCGCCGATCCGAACGCACCGCTCGACGTCCCCATCCCGATCCGCATCGACACCGCGCGCGCCGTGCAGAAGCTCGTCGACCTCAAGGCGGACGTCGACGTGCTCCCGGCGGACGCGGTCATCGATCTCGACGCGCGGAAGGTGAAGCCCGAGGTCGTCGGCTATCAGCTCGACGTCTACGGGACGCTCGCGCGCATGGAGGCGGCGTTCCGCTCGGGGCAGAACGTGGTCGAGGCGAGCGTCGAGCAGATCGCCCCGAAGCGAACGGCGGCCCAGCTCGAGGGCGTGAAGTTCGAGCGGGTCCTCGGCTACTTCGAGACGCACTACAACCTCGGCAGGAAGTACGAGGATCGCACCTACAACCTCCGGCTGGCGGCCTCGCGTCTCGATGGCACGGTGGTGATGCCGGGCGAGGTGTTCGACTTCAACGCCGTGGTCGGTCCTCGCGACGAAGCGCACGGCTACCGCGTCGCGAAGGTGATCGCCGAGGGCGAGCTCGTCGACGGGATCGGCGGCGGCACTTGTCAGATCTCGGGGACGCTCCACGGCGCCGTCTTCTTCGGCGGGCTCGACATCGTCGAGCGCTATCCCCACTCGCGACCGAGCGGCTACATCAAGCTCGGTCTCGACGCGACGGTCGCGTACCCGAACATCACCTACCGCTTCAAGAACCCGTTCGACTTCCCCATCGTGCTCCACGAGAAGGTGGCGGGCGGGACGGTGCGCGCCGAGATCCTGGGCCCCGAGCGCAAGCTCACCGTCAGCTACTTCCGACGCATCGACGAGATCCTCCCCTTCGAAGAGGTGGAGCGCGAGACGCCGAAGCTCGCGAAGGGCGAGCGCGTCGTCGTGCAGCGAGGCATCCCCGGATTTCGCGCGACCTCGAGCCGCGTCGTGCGCGACGGCGCCTACGCCGATCGCACGAAGTGGACGGAGAAGTATCCACCGACCACCCAGATCGTCGACGTCGGCACGGGGCCCGACGACGAGAAGCCGGGCGTCACCGAGGACGCGCACCCCGAGTACACGGTGGACGAGTACCTGGTCGTCACCCAAGGGCCCTCCATCCACGCGCCAGGGCAGCCCGACGACGTCGGCGGCGGCACGATCGAGCAGCGGACCCCGGGACGAACCGGCGCCGCGGGTTGGATGAAGAAGCTCGGGCTCGAGAAGACGCCGATCGAGTCGAAGGGCAGCGCCGACGAAGACGCGGCGAGGGCCGGCGACAAGCCCGAGAAGCCGAGCGACAAGAAGAAGGACAAGAAGAAGAAGGACAAGAAGGCTCCCGCGTGAGCCGCGCGCGATCTGGCATCGGGCCACGATCCATGAGAGCGTTTCGCGCATGAGCCCTCGCTCGACGGTCGCGCTCGCGGTGACGGGGAGCATCGCGGCGTACAAGGCGACGCTCGTCGCGCGCCTCCTGGTGAAGCGCGGCATCCGCGTGATCCCGGTGATGACCCGCTCGGCGACGCAGCTCCTCGGGCCGCAGACGCTGGCCGGCATCACGCGCGAGCCCGTGTCGATCGAGATGTTCGACCCCTCGTATCCGGGCGAGCGGCACGTCGATCTCGCGGCGCTCGCGGACGTCGTCGCGATCGTCCCCGCCACGGCCGACGTGATCGCCAGGCTGGCGCAAGGTCGCGCCGACGATCTCGTCACGGCCCTCTCGTTGTGCGCGCGCGGCCCTGTCGTCCTCGCGCCCGCGATGCACCCGCGGATGTGGAGCCATCCGGCGACGGCGCGCAACGTGGCGACCCTCCGCTCGGACGGCCGGGTCGAGCTCGTGGGCCCGGTGCACGGCGAGGTCGCGTCGGGCGAGACGGGCGTCGGTCGCCTCGCCGAGCCCGAAGACATCGTCGACGCGATCGTCGCGAAGCTTCCCCTCGAGCGGGCGCGGGCGGCCGATCTCGAGGGCCTGCGCGTCGTGGTCACCGCCGGCCCCACGGTCGAGGACATCGATCCGGTGCGGTTCGTCTCGAACCGCTCGACGGGCAAGATGGGCTTCGCCATCGCCGAGGCGGCGGCGCGCCGCGGCGCGCGCGTGACGCTGGTCGCCGGACCGGTCTCGCTCGCGACGCCGGAGGGCGTCGCCCGCGTGGACGTGCGCAGCGCGCTCTCGATGCGCGACGCGCTGTGGGCGGCGCTCGGATCCGACCTCGGCCTCGCGGACGTGCTCGTGATGACGGCCGCGGTCGGTGACTACCGTCCTCGCGATGCGAGCGACAAGAAGCTCAAGCGCGACGAGCGCTCGCTCTCGATCGAGCTCGTCCCGAACCCCGATCTGCTCGCCGAGATCGGCGCTGCGCGCGTCGGGCGGCGACCGCTCCTCGTCGGGTTCGCGGTCGAGACGGACACCGACGAGCGGATCGTCGAGCTCGCGCGCGAGAAGCTCGCGAACAAACGCGTCGATCTCGTGGTCGCGAACCACGCGAGAGACTCGTTCGGCCGAGACGACAACCGCGCCACCTTGGTCGAACGGGACCGTGCGCTCGCGCTCGGCACGACGTCGAAGAGCGAGCTCGCCGATCGCCTGCTCGACCGAGTGCTCGTGATGAGACGCAGCGCCGCGGAGTCGGAGTGAGCGCCGCGGAGCGTCCGCCGCCGGACGACGCGCCGCGCGACGACGAAGAGGACGACGGCGACTCTGCCGACTTCGGCGCGAGCGCCGACGCGCGACCCGAGGCGGAGCCCGACGCGGGGCGCCCGTGGGCCGTGGCGCTCGCGGTGACGGCGCTCGTCGCGGCGGCGTTCGTCTGGGGGTTGAAGCCGCAGCGACAGCTCACGGCGCTGCCCTTCGTCGCGATCGGAGCGGCTTACCTCGCGACTGCGACGCTCGCCCTCGGGCGCCTCCGCGCGCGCCACGAGCTTCGGCTGCTTCGACCGCGGTCCGGCGACGTCACCGTGGCGGCGCTGGTCGCCGGCCTGCTCTACGGGCTCGCCTTCGCGGCGCACGTGCTCTTCACCTCGCGCGGGCCGCGCTCGGCGTGGGTCTTCAGCGTCTACGTGCTGCTCGGCGATCCCTTCTCGGATCGCCACCACCTCGTCGCAGCGGGGCTGGCGCTCGTCGGCGTGCTCGAAGAGCTGACGTGGCGCGGCCTCGTGCTGCCTCTGCTCGAGACGCGCGCCGGGACCCTGCGCGCGTCGGTGACGAGCTCCATCCTCTACGCGACCGCGCACATGCCCTCCATGTTCCTCCTCGGCAACCCGACGGCGGGGCCGAATCCGCTGCTCGTCCTCGCCTCGCTGGGGTGCGGTCTCGTCTGGGCGTACCTGCGCTACCGCACCGATCGACTCGCGCCGGTCCTGCTCGCCCACGGCCTCTTCACGTGGGCCGTCGTGGAGTTCCCTCTCTGGCGCCCCTAGGGGCGATCACGCGCGGACGCGCGATGGGTGCGTGTAGACGTTCATGCTCTCGCCGCGGAGGAAGCCGACGATCGTGAGCCCCGCCTCTCGCGCGAAGCGGACGGCGAGCGACGACGGCGCGCTGATGCCGGCGACGAGGCCGATGCGCGCGACGGCGCACTTCTGCGCGATCTCGAAGCTGATGCGGCCGCTCACGAGCAGCACCAGCTCGCGTGGATCGACGCCGCCCCGCGCGAGCGCGCCGACGACTTTGTCGACGGCGTTGTGGCGTCCGACGTCCTCGCGCGCGACGATCAGCGCGCCTTCGCGCGTGAAGACGCCGGCGGCGTGCAGGCCACCCGTCGCGCCGAAGCCGCGCTGCGCCTCGCGGAGTCGATCCGGCAACGCGTAGAGCGTCGTCGCGGGGATCGTCGTGGTCGCCTCGAGCGGCGGACACGAGACGAGCGTGCTCTCGATCGTGGCCTTCCCGCACAGCCCGCAGCTCGAGGACGCGTAGCCCGTGCGGGCTCGATCGACGGCGAGCTCGACGCCGTCGGCGAGCACGACGCGCAGGATGTTGTCCTCCGCCTCGGGATCTTTCACGCTCGTGCAGTGACGCATCGACGCGACCTCGTCCGGGCTCCGTACGAGCCCCTCGGTGAGGAGGAAGCCGAGCGCGAGATCCTCGTCGTGGCCGGGCGTGCGCATGAGCACCGCCATCGACGCGCCTTGCACCTGGATCTCCAGCGGCTCCTCGTGGGCGACGACGTCTTCGGCGGCCGCTGAACGAGTGCCCCTGTACGTCGTGACGGGCCACGCGACGGTGGCTGCATCGAGCGCCGCTTCGCCGGTGTCCGGAGCGCCTTCGTTTCGCATGCGATGATCCATCGGCTCGTCGCCCGCGCCGAGCGCTCGTCGCGTCGACGGGTTTGTCGACCAGCTTACTCGGAAAACAGGCGCGCGGAGGGTCGGGCTCCGCGCGGCGGTGCTCGCCTCCTCGTGGAAAGCCCGTTAGACTGAGCAGGCCTCGTCGACGGCGGAGAGAGGGTTCTCCTTCGGCGTACGCGTCGGCCGTCCCTCGAATCGTCCATGCCCGACCGTTGGCCCGTCACCATTCAGCCCGTCGGACCGGTGGCCGTGGCCAGTCGGATCTGGAGGCATCGCGGTGCGCTGCACGTGACGGCGCTCGCGAAGGCGACGTTCGGGTTCGTGCCCGACGGGCCGATGAGCCTCGAAGCGCCCATGGGCATCAACGTGGCCGAGGTGCCCGGTGGACCGATGCGCACGACCGGCGCGTGGGCTCCGTCGGATCTCGTTCCGCTGCTGCCGCGCGCCGACGTGACGTTCGTCGGGCACGCCTACGCCTCGGCGAAGACCGGGGCGAGGAGCGTCCGCGTCCGCCTCGCTCTCTCGCGACCTCGATCGCCGGGCGCGGGGCCGACCGAGGGCCCGCTCTTGCTCGACAAGTCGCTCGAGATCGTCGGTGCGCGCACCGCGACGAGCGCCTGGTCCAACCCGCCGGCGGCCGTCTTCACGCGGATGCCGATCGTCTACGAGCGCGCCTTCGGCGGAACGACCCATCACTCGAACCCGATCGGCACGGGCGCCGAGGCCGACGTGCGCGGTCGCACGCACCTGCCGAACGTGACGCACCCGCCGCACACCGCGGTGCCCGTCGAGCCCGCGGGCTTCGCCCCCGTCCCCGTCGCGTGGCCGCTGCGCAATCGCTTGCTCCCGGGCCTCGCCGAGATGCTCCGCGCGCCCGTCGCGTCGCTCCCCGAGGGGGT
Organism: uncultured Polyangiaceae bacterium; assembly: GCA_964467935.1. Lineage (GTDB taxonomy): Bacteria > Myxococcota_A > Polyangia > Polyangiales > Polyangiaceae > CAYYKK01. The sequence goes on along the minus strand of CAYYKK010000247.1, from coordinate 3,387 downwards.
CGATCTAGCGCACTTTCACGCGGCGCCTTTCGATCAGCGCGTCGAGTTCCTCCGCGGCGACGAGTGGATTCTGCTCGACCGCTTGAGCCCCAAGCACGACCGGCTCGCGACCCGGCTACCCGACGTGGTCGGTGTGGCGCGCGTCTACACGGTCGACGGGGAACAGCACGTGCTCACGATGCGCGCCGACAGCCTCTGGATCGACGGCGACGGCGAGCGTTGCTGCGTCGTGTGGCGTGGCAGCTTCCCCGTTCCGTCCGAGGCGTCGTTGCCGATGCTCTCGATCTCGGCGGGCGTCGAGCAGGCGGGGCACCCCGCGCTCTGGCCGCCGGTGCAATGGCCGCACGCCGCGACGCCCCCGAGCGCACCCGCGAGCCCCGTCGCGGACACGCTGGCGCTCGCGACGCAGCGAACGCAGCGCGGCCCGGCGCTGTCGAGCACCGTCGTCCTCGATCGTGAGGGCTCCGACGAGGTGCCGCCCACGATGGTGCTCTCCTCGACGTTCGTGCGCGGCGGCACGCTCGTCATCGACACCGAGGTGGCGCAGTCGATCAAGTCGCCCTCGCCGCCCGCTCCACGCGCGTCGGAAGCGCGCGCCGACGCCGCCGGCTTCGCCGACGACGACACCGTCGACGCCGAGTCGCGATCGATCGAGCCCGCCGCGGCGATCGAGGAGGAGCCCGCGCCTCGATCGATCGTCCTCACCGACGAGGACTTCGTCGAGGAGGCCCCGGGCGAGCTCGATATCGACGTCGTCGTCGAGAGTCGGCCGGCGCCCGCGGCCGATCCCACGCGCGCTTCGGGCGTGGTCCCGCTCTCGGCTTGGCGCACCGACGACGACGACGAGGGCGACGACGCCGCGACCCGCGTGCGCCCCGAGTCGGCGCTGACGGGCGAGCACCCGCGCGTCGACACGCCCCCCCCCGGATCGGTGGAGCGGCCGACGTCGAGCCAACCGGAGACGCGAAAGCGCGAGGGCACCGGCGAGAGCTGAGCGCCGCGCTCGATCGCGTCGCTCAGGCGGCGTGCAGGGTGAGCACGGGCGTGGACGACGTGCGGACCATGTACTCGGCGACGCTGCCGAGCAGCGCGCGCGCGAAGCCCTTGCGCCCGTGCGTACCCATGCACAGCAGATCGCTCCCCAGCTCGGCGAGCGCGGCCTCGATCTGCGAGCGCGGCTCGCCGGCGCGGAGCACGCCGTGGATCTCGACGTCGGCCCGTCGATGCTTCGCGACGAGATCCTCGAGCGTCCTCTTGGAGGCGTGCTCGATGGTCTCGATGAGCTCCGTCGTGACCGCCCATGGCGCGTCGGGCAGCGAGAGGACCGGCACCTCGTAGACGTGGAGCACGTGCACGCTCGCGCCGAGCTTTGCAGCGAGCTCGACGGCGTAGCCGAGGGCGCGATCGGCGTGGTGGCTGAAGTCGGTCGGGACGAGGATCTTGCGCGGATGGCTCATGGTGTCTCCGTGCTCGGAAGATACTGCGCCCCACGCGCGGGCGCGCGCAGGATTTCGCGCGGTCCCCGCGCGGCTCAACCGGAGAGGAGCGCGACCCCTCCGACGGTGACGAACGCGCCGAAGGCGCCGCGCGGTCGGATCCGCTCGTCGCCGAGGAGGTGCGCGATCGGGAGCGCGAAGACCGGGCTCGTCGCGAGGAGGGTCGAGGCGACGCCCGTCGAGGGCGTCTTCGCGAGCGCGATCTGCGACAGCCAAATCCCCGCGTAGCTGCCGACGAGCCCTGCGCCGGCGATGCGCAGCCAGGCGCGGTTCTCGCCGAGGTCGCGCGCGACGCTCGGGAGCCGACCGCGGATCGCCGCGGCGAGGAGCAGCGTGACGCCGCCGACGAGCAGTCGTCCGGAGCTGACGAAGAGCGGATCGAGCCCCGCCGTCATCGCCTGCTTCGACAGGAGCGAGCCGGCCGCTTGTCCGAGGCCCGCGAGCACGCCGAAACCGAGACCCAGGGCGGTGCGGGCGCGGTGCGCCGCCGAGCTCTCGTGGCCCGTCGAGGCGTCGGCGGTCGACGACGTCACCGTGAGGGCGATGCCGGCGAGCGTGACGGCGATGCCGAGCGCGCTGCGCGCGCCGAGCGGCTCGTCGAGGAAGATCCGAGCGCCGATCGCCGCGAACACCGGCGCCGTCGAGAGGAGCAGGATCGCGCGCGGCACGCCGAGGCGCACGAGCGCGTTGAAATACGCCGTGTCGCCGATGGTGAGCCCCGCGACGGCGCTCGCGACGAGCCACCCGAGCGCGGGCGCCGGGGCGGAGATCGCGAGGCCGCGCATCGCGACGAACGTGACACCCAGGAGGAGCCCGGCCGAGAGACACTTGCCGAGGTTCATCGAGAGCGGCGACGCGGCCCGTCCGATGCGGGAGAACAACGTCGAGCCGACGGCCCACGCGAGCGCCGCGGCGAGGCCCGCGAGCTCGCCGACCGCGGCGTCCGGGTGACTCACGAGGGAGACCGCCGGCCCGCGCGAGGCCGCGCCGGCGAGATCGAGTCGAGCACGTCGTGGTCGCGATCAGCCGGCGATGCGGGCCATCTCTTCGTCGGACACGTCGAAGTCGCTGTAGACGTTCTGGACGTCGTCGTGATCGTCGAGCGTCTCGGCGAGGTTCAGGCACACCTCGGCGTCGCGACCCGTGACGTCCTTCTTGTTCTTGGGGATGTAGCCGACGTTGCTCGACTTGGTGGCGATCTTCGCCTCCTCGAGCGCCTTCACCACGCCCTCGAGCGCGCTGACCTCGGAGAGCACCTGCCAGACGTCGCCTTGATCCGAGTAGTCGTCCGCGCCGCCACCGACCGCGACCTCCATCAGCTGATCTTCGGTCGCGTTGGGCTTGTCGATGAGGATGATGCCCTTCTTGTCGAAGGCCCACATCGCCGTTCCGCTCGAGCCCATCACGCCGTTGTTCTTCTCGAACACCTTGCGGATCTCGGCGACCGTGCGGTTCTTGTTGTCGGTCATCGCCTCGACGACGAACAGCGTGCCGTTCGGCCCGGTGCCTTCGTAGATGATCTCTTCGTAGCTCGCGCCCTCGAGCTCGCCCGTGCCGCGCTGCACCGCGCGCTTGATCGTGTCCGCGGGCATCTGCTGCGCCTTGGCGTCGTTGATCGCCTTGCGCAGCCGCGGGTTACCCCCGGCGTCGCCGCCGCCCATGCGCGCCGCGACGGTGATCTCCTTGATCAGCTTGGTGAAGAGCTTGCCGCGCTTGGCGTCGGTCGCGCCCTTCTTGTGCTTGATCGTGGCCCATTTGGAGTGGCCGCTCATTGCCTTCGCTCCTCGATCTCGGGGGTCGTCGCGTCGGTGAATCCCCCGGGGCTCGAGCCGCGGGCAGCGCCGCGGCTCGCGCCCGAGGGCTTAGTCAGCTTGGCCACGCGCAGCAACCC
>CAYYKK010000246.1:0-11777 GCA_964467935.1 uncultured Polyangiaceae bacterium | reverse complement strand
TGGGGCGACGCGTGCGCCGCGTCCGCTCCGTTGCCGCGCCCCACGCTGAAGTAGAGCAGCGACACGAGCCCGGCCGCCGCCGCCGCGAGCGCGAGCGCGACGAGCGTCAAGCGACCGGTCTGCGCCGACTGCGCCTCGGCTCGTCGGAGGTTCGCCGCCGAGACGCTCGCGTGCGCGATGCTCCCGGTGTGACCCGAGTGGCTATGGGGCGTGTGCGGGTTCGAGTAGCTCGCCGGCTGCGGGACCATCGAGCTCACCGAGGGCAGCGGACCCACGTAGCTCGCGTGCGGCCCCGGCGCCCCGGAGCGCGCCGACGGGAACGCGCCGCTCGTCGGATGGTGCGCGTGCGCGATCTCCGGGTGCGGTCCCGAGCCGTGTCCCTGGCTCACGTGGACGTACCCTCCGCTCTGGGCCCACGAGGGCTGGCTCGCGTGCGACGGGTTCGAGCCCGTGCCGCCGAGCCGCGGAATGGATCCCGTGCTCAGGGCCTCGCCGCCCGGCCCGAAGCTCGGGCGAAACATCGGGTTCTCGCCGGTCATGCGCTGCTGCTCGAGGTTCGGCAGCTCGACCTGCTGGTACATGCCCGTCGGGAGCTGCGCCGAGCGCGCCAGCTGCCCCTCGATGATCTGACCGAGCTTCTGTCGCTCGTCCTCGAAGGCGTTCTGCACGCGACGGCCGACGTCGCGGAGCGTGGTGCGCTCGTTGGCGCCATCCATGAGCTCCTCGAGATCCGCTTGCAGCTCGAGGCACGACGCGTGGCGATCCTCTCGGTTCATCGAGAGCGCCCTCATGATGATCCCCTCGAGCTGCTCCGAGATGTCGGGGCGGACCGAGCGAGGGCGGGGGAGGTCTCCGCTCATCAGCTGATGCAGCACCTGCACCTCGGTGAAGCCCTTCCACATGCGCCGGCCGGTCGCGACCTCCCACAGCATCACGCCGACCGAGAAGATGTCTGCGCGGCGATCGACGCGCTCGCCCCGGGCCTGCTCGGGCGCGATGTACCCGACCTTGCCCTTCAGCATGCCGGTGCGCGTCTCGTTCGCCGAGTTCATCGCCTTCGCGATGCCGAAGTCGACGACCTTCACCTGGCCGTCGTAGGTGACGAAGACGTTGTGAGGGGTGACGTCCCGGTGCACGACGCCCAGCGGCGATCCGTCGAAGTCGCGCAGCTCGTGCGCGTAGTGGAGCCCCGAGAGGACGTCGCTCAAGATGCGCATCCCCATGCCGAGCGGCAGGCCGCGATCGCGCCCCAGGCGGCTGATGATGCGGCTGAACGGCTGCCCCTCGAGGTACTCCATCGCGATGAAGTAGCGGCCGTTGTGCTGGCCCACCTCGTTGGTCTGCACGATGTTCGGGTGGTTGAGGCGCGCGGAGAGCCGCGCCTCCTCGAGGAACATCGAGATGAACTCCGGATCCTCGGCGAGCTCCGCCTTGATGAGCTTGACGACGACGAGCTTGTTGAAGCCCGCGGGTCCAGCGACGACCGCGAGGTACACCTCGCTCATGCCGCCTCGACCGAGCTCGGCGATCAGGCGGAACTTGCCGAGCACGTTGCTCGACTGATGCTGGTACTGCGCGTTGTCCAAGAAGTCCTCGCCCCTCCGCCCACGCGCGCCCCCTGGAGCGCGCGCTCTCGGCGCGTCCGAGCACGCCGACGTGTGAGCGTAGCGGGCGGCTCTCGGCGGCGCAATCGCGCGTGGGTCATCGTCGAACCACGTCCGTGGCCCACGTTCGGCGCGCACGTACGCTCGCGCTCGCCCGACGCGCGGGAGACTTGTCGGTCAGCCTTCGTCGCATGCTAGGATCGACTCGTCGTTTCCTTGTCGCTCGCGCCTTGAGCGCACGCAAAGAGGTGTCCCTTGGCTCGGACTCTGCTCGCCGTCTCGTTGGTCGCCGTCTCTGGCACGCTCCTCTTCGGCTGTACGAAGGACTTCAACATCTTCAACCCCACGCAGGGCGGCGCGGGCGGGGGCGCGACCTCGAGCAGCTCGACAGGCCCGACGTCGTCGTCCTCGACCGGGGGCGGAGGCGCGCCCGCGTGCACGACGACGGATCTGTCGAAGTGCGACGACATGAACCCGTGCACGATCGAGAGCTGCAACAACGGCGCGTGCGAGCACATGAACGCGCCCGACGGCCTCACCCCCGGCTACACCGACGACCCGACCGACTGCGTCGACGACACCTGCAAGGCCGGCGTCTACACGCACAACGCGCCCGACGACACCGAGACGCCGGACGACATGAACATCTGCACGACCGACACCTGCGTGGGCGGCGTGAAGACGTTCACGCCCGACGCGACGAAGGACGGGATGTCCTGCGGCGCGGGCATCCTGAAGTGCATGGCCGGCGTGTGCGTCGGTTGCACGACCGGCGCCGACTGCCCAGGGAGCGACACGTTCTGTCAGATCCGCACGTGCTCCGCGATGCAGTGCGGGACGATGAACCAGAACGCGAACATGAACCTCCCTGGGGCCCAGCAGACGGCGAACGACTGCAAGGTCAAGGCGTGCGACGCGAACGGCAACATCGTCTCGAACAACGACAACGCCGACAAGCCGGCCGACACCCAGTGCCGGACCTACACCTGCAGCGGCGGCACGCTGAACACGAACAACCTCGCCTCGACGACGAACTGCGGCGCGGGCCCCTCGTGCCCGACGACGACCTCGCAGAAGGCGCAGGACAAGTGCGATGGCAACGGCGCCTGCGTCGCGGCGACGCCGATGACGTGCTCCGGCAACCTCAAGTGCGTCTCGAACATGTGCCTCGCGACGTGCACCGCGACGACCGACTGCGCGTCGGGCGTCTGTGACACGAACTCCGGGAGCGCGAACCAAGGCAAGTGCGTGCAGTGCGCGGCGGGCAGCGTCGCCGCCTGCACGGGCGGGACGCCGGAGTGCGATCTCGTCGCCGGGTCGACGAAGTTCGACACGTGCGTCGAGTGTCAGGCGGCGACGGAGGCGACCGACTGCGGCAACCCCAAGCCCCGGTGCGAGACCACGCAGGGCTCCGCGAACCTCGACAAGTGCGTCGAGTGCATCGCCAACGGCGACTGCCCGGTGGGCAAGCCGACCTGCACGAACAACGTCTGCAACTGAGCGTCGCCGCGCGGCGACCGATGGAGCGCGCGCCCGAGAGGGGGCGCGTTCCTCGTTTTGTGCCGGCGCCGCGTCGACGACACGTCGGCGACCCTCGAATCGATGCGCCGCGCGCCGCGGCAGCTGTGGTCTCATCGAGCGCGTGAGCGACGCGGTGAGCTCGCGCGGTCCCGACGAAGAGGCGTCCCCGGAGAGCGATCCGTTCCCGGAGCGACCCCTCGATCGCTTCCTCACGCCGCGCGCCTCGTTCGTCCTGACGCGCTTCGTCCTGCTGCGACTGCTCGGGTTCGTGTACGCGGTCGCGTTCTACTGCTCTCTGCGCGAGGCGATGCCGCTCTTCGGACGACGCGGGCTCTTGCCCATCGCCGAGCTCTGCGCCGACGTCGTCCAGCGCGAGGGCTCGAGGCTCGGCGCCTTCCGCGCGTTGCCGACGCTGTTCTTCGCGATCGGCACGTCGGACGCGGCGATCTCGGGGCTCCTGTGGGTCGGGGTGGCGCTCTCCGTGTCGGTCGTGCTCGGCGTGACCAACGCGTGGGTGATGACGGCGCTCTGGGCGCTCTACCTCTCGTTCACGAACGTCGGTCAGATCTTCACGGGCTACGGCTGGGAGATCCAGCTCGTCGAGACGGGGTTCATCGCGATCTTCCTCTGCCCTTCGGGATCGCTGCACCCGTTCCCGAGGACGCCGCCGCCCGCGGTCGTCCTGTGGCTCTTTCGGTGGCTCGTCGTGCGGATCATGCTCGGCGCGGGCCTCATCAAGATCCGCGGTGATGCGTGCTGGCGAGACTTCACGTGCCTCGTCTACCACTACGAGACGCAGCCGGTGCCGAGCCCGGCGAGCTGGCTGCTCCACCAGGCCCCGCGCTGGTTCCACGTGCTCGGCGTCGCGGTGAACCACGCGGTCGAGCTCGTGGCGCCGCTCTTCGCCTTCGGCCCGCGGCTCGCGCGACACGTCGCGGGGAGCGCGTTCGTCGCGTTCCAGCTCTTCCTCATCGTGAGCGGCAACCTCGCGTTCCTCAACTGGCTGACCATCGTGCCGGCCATCGCGTGCTTCGACGACGACGCGCTCGCGCGCGTGCTGCCCACCCGGCTCGTGTCGATGGCGAAGCGACGCACGAGCGAGCGATCGCCATCGCGCGCGATGCGCTTCGCGTCGCTCTCGCTCGCGATCACCGTCGCCGTCTTGAGCATCGATCCCGTGGCGAACCTCCTTTCGTCCGCGCAGGAGATGAATCGTTCGTGGAACCCCCTGCACTTGGTCAACTCGTACGGCGCCTTCGGCTCGGTGAACGAGGAGCGCTACGAGGTCGTGCTCGAGGGCACGCGCGCCGAGGTGATCGACGAGCGCACGACGTGGCTCGCCTACGAGCTGCCGTGCAAGCCGGGCGACGTGGAGCGGAGACCGTGCCTCATCACGCCCTTCCACCGCAGGCTCGACTGGCAGATGTGGTTCTTGCCGGGGACGCGCGTGGAGCGGCAGGCCTGGTTCCTCCACGCGGTGCAGAAGCTCCTCGAGGGCGACCACGCGATCGATCCGCTGCTCGCGAGAGATCCCTTCCGCGACGCACCGCCGCGATACGTGCGCGCGCTGCTCTACCGCTACCGCTTCACCCGCCTCGGCGACGGCTCGCGCGCGTGGTGGCGACGCGAGGAGGTGGGCGAGTACCTGAGACCGGTGAGCCTCGACGATCCCGAGCTCGACGAGGTGCTCCGCGCGTACGGTTGGCTCGACGAAGGACGCTGACGCACCGAAGCCTCTCGGCCGACCGGCGAGCGAGTCGATCGCCGCTCAGCGCCCTCGGCGAGGCGGGGGGACCGGCGGCGGCAGCGGCCGATGTGCGGCCTTCGGCGGCGGAGGCGGCGCCCCCTTCCTCGAGCTCGGTGCGGGAGGGACGCCGCGACGCGATCCTGGCGCAGGCGGCAGGATCCCGCCCGGCGCGGCGCCGGACGCGGCAGCCCTCGCGTCGTCCTTGGACTCGATCCGCGGGCGCTCGATCGTCCTCGGCTCGAGCGTCGGCGGCTCGATCGTCGGGCGCTCGATCGTCTGGGGCTCGAGCGTCGGGCGCTCGAGCGCGTCCCGATCGAGCGCCGCTGGGCTCGCTGCCGTGGGGCTCGACGGCCGCGGCGCCGACCCTCTCGGCGCGGACGGCCGCGGGGGTTCCGCGACTCGGCGTCGCGAGCTCGGCGGGGCGGGCGGAGGTGGTCGGCTCGATCGGCGCGGCGGGACGAGCCGCGGTGAAGGCCTCGCGTCGGGCACCGCGGCGGGTGCGGCGAACGCTGGACGGACGAGGTCGCGCGGCGTCGCGGGCGCCATCGGGATCACGGGCCGCGTCGGGACCTCGAGATCGTCGGGCAGCGGCAGCGAAGGCAGCGGGCCGTCCTCCGGCGGTGGAGGCGGCATCGAGTGGGCCGAGATCTCGCGCAGCCCTTCGATCTCCTCCGCGTCGGCGATCTGCGTCTTCTCGACCTTCGTGACCTCTTCGTCGCTCGGCATCGGGGGGCGCGAGCTCCGCGTCGTCGGCACCGGATCGGGCGCCCCCAGCATGACGAGCGCAGGAGGCGCGACCGAGGGGCCTTGCTTGAGCTGCGGGATGGGAGGCGAGGGTGGAATGGCGCTGCCGCGTCGGCCCGTCTCGCTCACCACCGAGCGCGTGATCACGCGCGAAGTGACGACCACCTCACCGGATCGTCGCTCCACGAAGACGCCTCGCGAAGAGGTTCGCCATCGGGGCTCGATGCGCGCGGAGCCGGGTTCTTCGACGAGCCACCCCACGAGCTCGGCGCCCATCAGGCTCGTGTCGCTCGCCTCGTGCACGAGCCCGGCGATGATGCGGTAGCGGCTGTTCTTCGTCGCGTACACCGTGTCGGGCAGGGGATCGGGGCGAAGGCGGCCCGCGAGGAACGCATCGACCGCGTCGCGGACGAGTCGATCGGCGTCGAGCGTGAGGTAACTCATCGAGGGCCATCGCCTTCGTAACACGCCTCGCCTGCGCGCTCTACGGGCCGCTTTCGGTGGCCGCCCCGTCAGGGTCGAGCGAGCACGTAGAAGACGGAGCCCTGCGCCGACGGCGCCCCGACCCACACGCGATCCTGGTCGTCGGTCATCAGGGTGAGCGCCGTGTCCGCGGTCGTGAGCGTCAGGATGGCCTCGTGCCCCGCCTCCGTCACCGTGCTGCCACTCACGGTGTAGCGCACGACGAGCGCGTCACCGTGCATGCCCGACGCGCCGGTCTCCGGCTGGAAGATCGCGAGCCCGGGGGACGCGCCCTTCGGCGCGACGGCCGCCATCGTGTTGCCGTAGCCGTCCGTCGACAGGAGCGTCTGGCCTGCGGTCGGAGCCTGGCCGGGAGCGACGGAGGCCGCCGGGAACGCGCGGAGCTCCTGCGTGCCGTCGCTGAACTTCGTGTTCATGGCGAGCACGTTGCCTGCGCTGTCGATCGCGACCGGCCCCGTCGCCTCTCCCCACGTGGCGACGGCTTGGCTCGTGCCGAGCACGCCGTTCGCGAAGTCGGCGGCGTAGAGGCCCGTCACGCCGTTCGTCGGACCGTCGAGCGAAGAGAGGCCCGTGTAGAAGAGGCGCGCGCTCTGCGCCGAGCCGAGCACCGCGGTGCCGTAGACGCCCGTCGCGAGGTAGTCGTTCGCCACGCTCGTCGCGTCGAGCAGGACGACGCCGCCTTCGTGCTGGAAGTCCTGACCGCTCCACGAGATGGCGGTGAGGTTGCCGAACGGCAAGTCCACGGTCTGGGCCCCGGCGAACCCCGTCGCGGGGATCTGCGTGACGCCCGACACGACCGTCTCGGACTTGACGAGCATGTTGCCCGAGACGCCCCAGCGCTCGACGTGCACCTCGTCGGTCGCGCCGCCGGTGATGATGCTCGACGTCAGCGGACCCTTGTGTCGGCCCCACGTCGGCACCGCGCCGACGGGATCGATCACGAAGTCGGGCGCCGCGTAGCTGGCCACGGCGCACAGATCCTTCGTCGCGATCGTGAACGCGGCCGCGGTCGCGGAGGCCGGCAGGCAGGCGCCGGCGCCGCCCGTGCCCGTCGCGGTCGAGGTCGTCGTGCCGGTCGTCGAGGCGGGGCCGCCCGTCGACGTCGCCGCTTGGGTCCCGCCGCCGCCGGCGCCGCCGGTGGCGTCTCCTTCGCCGGCGTCGGTGCAGGCGACGAAGCCCACGCCGAAGATCACGGAGGCGGCCCCGGCGAACGCGGTGAGCCCTTGTGTCGTAGTGAAGATACGGGTGCGATTCGATTGCATGAAGAGCCTCGGGGGAGGGCCACACCGCCCTCCGAACGGGCTCCGCAGGGAATCGAGGGGCACACGAGCTTCCGTGCGCCGGTCGCTCCCCTCCGGAGCGCGACGAACGTTCGTGCGAGCAGGTCTCCTGGCTCCTGGATCATCCTCGGGTGGGCCTTCCCGGAGAGAGGTCTCTCCAGTGGCGGTTCCACCGTCGTCCCCAGTCACAGTGGCGGGGGCCGCGTCGGAATCGAGAACGCCGCGCAACGAGGCTCGACGCGCTCTCACCGAACTTCCCTTCGCTCGACGCGAAGGCGAGCGAAGACCGCACCGTGCGGGCTCGCTCGACCGAGAGCCCCGTACGCGGGGAGCCCGGACGCGTCAACGACGGAGGACCTGATCGACGCGGGGCCATCCGCATCAATGTGCGCGTCGACGCGCTTACCCGGTTGCGCGGACGATGAAGATGCACGATCCTTGCCCGAGCGCGGCCACCTTGCGGGGCGTTTTACTTCAGAGACCGCGCGACTCTCTCGTACGTAGGTGCGTCCCAAGTGACCAAGCCAGCACCCATCGGTCCGCAGACCGTCGTCAACGATCGCTACGACATCCGCCAGAGCCTCGGCAAAGGTGGCATGGGCGAGGTGTTCCTCGCCTTCGATCGATCGACGCAGCAGGCCGTCGCGCTGAAGGTCGTGCGCGAAGAGTCCCGCATGCCCGGCGACGACGAGGCGCTCCGGCAAGAGCTGCTCCTCGCGCGCCAGGTGAGCCATCCGAACGTCTGCCGCGTGCACGACCTCTGCCCGAGCCCGTGGGGGCCCATCCTCGTGATGGAGCACATCCCGGGGCAGACGCTGCACACGCACATTCGTCGGCGCAAGGCGCAGGGCGGCTACACGTCCGACGAGTTCCGCACCATCGCGAGCCAGGTCGCGGCGGGGCTCGCGGCGATCCACGAGCAGGGCCTCGTGCACGGCGATCTGAAGCCGGGCAACGTCATGATCTCCGACGGCAAGGCCGTCATCCTCGACTTCGGCTTCGCGCAAGAGCGCGCGCGTCTCTCGGCGCGCAGGCCGGGCGCGCCTCCCGACGGCGGCACGCCGAACTACATGAGCCCGGAGCGGCTCCGCAACGGCGGCGCGAGCGAAGAGGACGACGTCTACGCGATGGCGCTCACGCTCTGGGAGATGTGGACCTGCAAGGTGCCCGAGCCGGGCGCCAAGCCGCGCGCGAAGACGATGCGCGCGCAGATCATGTTCGACGTCCCGAGCGGTCTGTCGAACGACGAGATCAAGCAGATCTTCCGCGGCATGAGCGACGACCCGGCGCTGCGTCCGCAGGCGCGCCACATGCGCTTCTTCAACCCGGTGCAGCTCACGACGAGCCCGGTGCAGCTGCCTCGCCCACGCCTCGATCCGGGGCCGCCTCCCGGGCGCGCGCAGACGCAGAACTTCAACCCCGAAGCGCAGTCGCTGCTCGTGACGTTCGCGTCGAACGCGCCCGAGGTGGTGGGCTCGGTCTTCCCGCTCTCGAAGCAGGCGATCACGATCGGGCGGCGTGGCGACCAAGACATCTCCGTGCCCGAGGCGACGGTGAGCGGCGCGCACGCGACGCTGAAGTGGCAGGCCGGATCGTGGATCATCGAGGACCACGGCAGCACGAACGGCAGCTACGCCGATCACAGCTACGACCGTCGCGCCAACGTCACGCTCATCCACGGCGGCGAAGCGCAGGTCGGCGAGCTCCGCGTGAAGCTCGTGAGCTTCGCTCCCGAGAGCCCCCAGCACCGCCGCGCGAGGCAGTACCTGTCGAAGCGCTGCGGCCTGACGGGGCTGCTCATCCGCGAGCACTGCTTGAAGGCGATCGACGACGAGGCCTCGTTCGCCGAGTGGGCCGAGCTGCCGTTCCACATCGCGCGCTACGAGCTCCGCGGTCCGAACCGTCACGTGAGCGAGCGGCCGACGATCCTCGAGATGCTCGCGCTGCGCAAGGCGGCGCAGCGTGTCGTCGAGCTCTCCGAGACCTTGATGCTGAGCCTGACGCCGGTCGTCGCCGGTCGCACCGGGCCGCTCAAGTTCGTCGTGTCGATGGTCGGTCCGTCGCTCGACGAGGCGAGGCACGTCGTCGAGCAGATCGTCAGCCAGGTGCAGGGGATCATCCCCGACACGCTCGAGCTCGCCGCGGCGCTCATCAAAGGTGAGCCCGGCCGGCCCGGACGCTCGCTCCTCGACTGAGCGACGCGCCGAGGCCGTCGGAGGTCGCCCCTGCGCCCGCTGGAGGGCGAGCGCGGGTGCGCGTCAGGTCACGTGCGCGTGGTCCGTCGCGGTGCAGCATGACCTCCACGACCTCGGTCGAAAGACCTCACGGGCCATTACCCAGAGCCTTCTGGGCGCTGCTCGTCGCGGCGCTCATCAACCGCGTCGGCGGCTTCGTCGTGCCGTTCCTCGCGCTGTACCTCCGCGGCCAGCGCGGACTCGATCTCGACGCGGTGGGGCTCGTCATCGCGCTGTGGGGGGCCGGCTCGGTGTTGTCCGGCCCGCTGGGTGGCTTGCTGGCCGATCGCTTCGGTCGGCGCCGCACGATCGTGCTCGGCCTCGCGCTGTCTGCCGCGTCGATGCTGCACCTGTCGATCGCGATCGCTCCCGGCCACCTCGCCGTCGCCGCGCTCGTGCTCGGTGTGTGCGCAGACCTCTCGCGCCCCGCACAGAGCGCGGCCGTCGCCGATCTCGTGCCTGCTCCGGATCGCGCTCGCGCGTACGGATACCTCTACTGGGCCGTGAACCTCGGCTTCGCGCTCGCGAGCGTCGCTGCGGGCTTCTTCGCCCGCTCCCGCTTCGGCGTCCTGTTCGTCGCGGACGCGGCGACCAGCCTCGCGGCGGCGGCGTGGGTGCTCGTCGCGGTGCCGGAGACGCGCCGAGCGACGGCGCGCGGCGAGGGCGCGGCGCGGGATCTCGTCGCACCTTTCCGCGACGCGTCGTTCTTCGCGTTCTTCGCTGCGACCCTCCTCGTGGCTTTGGTGTTCCTGCAGTTCCACGCCACGATGCCGCTCGACCTCGCGGCGCACGGCGTGACCACGGAGCGCTACGGTCTCTTGGCGGGGCTCAACGGCGCGCTGGTCGTGCTGTTGCAGCCGCTCGCGGCGCGGTGGTCGCGGCGCGTGAGACCCGGCGTCGCGCTCGCGATGGGGGCGCTGTGCACCGGGCTCGGCTTCGGCGTCTTCGGCGTGGCGCACGCGGTGCCGGGCTACGCCCTCGGCGTCCTGGTCCTCACCATCGGTGAGGTCGCCATGGCCCCCATCACGCCGGTCGTCGTCGCGAGCCTCGCCCCCGAGGAGCTCCGCGGCGGCTACCAAGGAGCGTTCCAGCTCGCGTTCAGCGTCCCCGCGTGCCTCGCGCCGCTCTTCGGATCGCGCATCCTCGGCGCGCTCGGATCGCAGGCGCTCTGGGGCGGCTGCGTGATCCTCGCCTCGTTCGCCGCGGTGCTGCACCTGGCGATCGAGCGGAACCGTACGCGGCGCCTCCTCGAGCTCGCAGCAGAGGTGTGAACGGCGCGCTCCCGCGCGGCGCTGACGGCTTCGTCAGTCGCCGCGCGGTGAGCCGCTCGAGGCCCTCAAAACGTTTCCGTTCGCCCGATTCCTGGTATTCCTACTTCGATGGGCCGAGACGACTCGTCACGCCCCGGTCACCCGCGCGGCTTCGATCACCCTGGTCGGAGCCTGACGCCCATTTCGGCGCGCAAGATCGTCACGAGCGGCGCGTCCGAGATCGTGGTCGACGACTTCATCGACACGTACCTGCGCGAGCGGCCGAAGACGATCCCCGAGATCTCGCTGCACCAGCCTCCGCCCGAGCCGGTCGAGCCCCCGCCGCCGGCGCCGCTGCGTCCCTCGCGCGCGACCCGACGCGGCCTCGGTCCGAACGCGACGCCTCGCAAGGGCCAGGACGCCGTCCGCATCGACGCGCCGGACACGAGCCCGGACGACCCGCCGCGCGACACGCTCCCGCACGAGCCGGCCGACGAAGCGACGGCCCAGCGCCTGCTCGCGGCGCGTGACGAACGCATCTCGCAGCTCGAGGACGAGCTGAAGCGCGTGAAGGGCGATCTGGCTGCGGCGCAGAGGCAGTCGGAGCCTGAGGTCGAGCCCCGCACGCAAATGTTCCGCGCGCCGCCTCCGCCGCCCGCGGCGCCGCGGGCGAGCGACGCGCAAGGGGCCTTCCGCCCGGCCGCGCCTCCGCGTCCTGCAGCGCCGGCGGTCGTGCGTTCATCGGTGAAGACCGTCCCGATGGCAGCGGTGGCGGCGCCGCCGCGCGCGGAGGCGCAGCGACCTCCCGTGCCGAGCGTCGGGGGGGCGCCTCTGCCTGCCGCGCCTTCGCCGGCCGTGTCGGCGGTCGCGGTGTCGCCGGTCGCGGTGTCGCCGGTCGCGGCGTCGCTCGCTGC
>CAYYKK010000245.1:0-11838 GCA_964467935.1 uncultured Polyangiaceae bacterium | reverse complement strand
CGCGGGCCGCCTCGCCGCCAACAGCGCCACGGCCCGCCTCCCCGCCGCCCGCGGCGCTGCCGCCGAACGCAGGAGGAACGGGCAACCCCGCGGCTTGTCCGGCCATACCCGCGATCGCGCCCATGTCGCCATTGCGGAGCGCCTGCATGCCCGCGCCGAGCTGCTCGGCCTGCGACGTGAGATCGTTGATCGGAGCCATCGCCTGGTCGACGCGGCTCTGAATGGCGCCGTTCACGCGGTCCATCGCGGCGCTCGCCGCGGCCTGCGCGGCCTCGATCGCCACCTGCGTCGCGATGTTGAGGAGGGCCTGGAGCGGGTTGCCGTCCATCTCGAAATGGTTGCCGCCGACCGCCGTCGAGCTCGACCCACCCACCTTGAGGTTGGTCACCGCGTTGACCTCGACGTTGCGGTTTCCGCCGACGCTGACCGATTGGTCGCCGCCGACCGTCACGCGATTGCCCATCGTTATCTTCGTCGTCTGGTTGCCGCCGACGTCGATCGTCTCGTCGCCGCCGATGGTGCGCGTCGCGTCCTTTCCGATGGTCTTCTTCTTGTCGTTCGCCGTCGCCATCGTCTGGTTGTGCTTGGCGTTCATCATGATCTCTTCGCCGCCGGCGCGGTCCTCGAAGCGGATCTCGTTGGTGCCGCCGCCGCCCGGCGTCGATCGCGTCTGCATGCTCGTGCGCGTCTTGCCCTCCGGCAGCGCGTAGGGGGGCATGTTCTGCCCGTTGTAGAGCATCGCCGTCACGAGCGGCCTGTCCGGATTCCCCTCGAGGAACTCGACGATCACCTCCCAATCGATGCGCGGGAGCATCATCGATCCGCTGGTCTGGAGCTGCGCGACGCGCATCCAGCACGAGGCCTTGTCGTCTTCACCCGGCGCGAGATCCCAATGAAACTTCACCTTGCATCGACCGTGCTCGTCGGTGTGGATGCTCTCGGCCTCCGAGCCCTGCGGCGCCACGACCTTCGCCGTCTGGGGTCCGTCGATGACGGGACGCGGCGTCGTCTGCGCCGTGCGGAACTTCACCGCCTTCGGGATGAGCTCGGCGGTGCACACGTAGGCGCCCGCGGCGCGCCCGGCGCGCTCGCGACCGAACGTCGAAGCGGCGAGGCGCCGCGCGGCGTCGTGCGGCGCGCCTCTCGCCGGGCCGAGCGAATGGATCACCGCCGTGACGAGGTAGGCGCCGGCCTGATCGGCGTAATTGGTATTCTCCAGCTGGACGATGCGCCCGGCGTCGAGGCGCGGGCAATCGCTGAGCACCTTGAGCTGATCGCGCCCGACGAGCTCGGCCTCGAGGCGCACCTTCGCGAGGCGCTTGCCCTCGGCCGGCGCCACGTAGAGCCCGGGGTAGTCGTAGCGCTCGAGGGCTTTGTCGTGCTCGCCCTCGGCCTTCGAGGTCAGATCGAGCGAGGGGTGCTCGAAATCGTAGTCGCGGAGAGTGAACGTGCCGCTCTTGATCTCCGCTTGCTCGACGATCGAGAACACCACGTCGCTCGCGTTTTCGAGGCCTGTCGCGTCGCGGAAGGGGAGGCTCCCGTCGCCCTCGATCGGCGCCGAGGACGACGAGTCGTCCCGAAAGTGCGTGATCTCTTTTCCGTCTTCGAGCGCCGTGAAATACCAAATCCCCTCTTCTTCGAGGAGCCGCGAGACGAAATCGAGCGCGCTCTCCATGTAACGCACGCAGTACGTGCGCTTCGGGTAGCTGCCGGTGAGCTCCCATTTCTGCTCCGCCTTGGGGACGCCGTGCGCCTCGAGCACCGCCGTGACGATCTCGTCGACCTTCTTCTCTTGGAAGATCTCGGCGCCCACGCTCCCTTCCAAGAGACCGACGCGCGAAACGACGCGGAAGTGCGCGGCGTGGGTGACCTCGCCGGCGCCGGTGGCGGGCGACGCGGTGACGCTCGCGGACTCGACGACGCCCATGAACGAGTGCTGCGGGTCGCCTTCGTGCCCGAACACGAACGAGGCGAACGCGCCGACCGCCTGCACCGGCGTGACGTCGCCCGCGAACCGCACCTCGATGTCGAGCGCGGGGGGACGGCCCAGCTCGCGGACGAGCTCGAACGCGACCACCTCGTCGGCGACGAGGTCTTCGACCTGGAAGATCGTGGAGAGGCTGCGTGCCATGATCGGTTGCTCCCGTGATTCCGCGTCAGTTGTCGACGATCATGGCCGCGGTCTCCGCGACCGGACCGTCGAGCTTGATCGACAGGCCGATCACCGCGACGCTCGCGGGGGTCAGCGACAAGATCGACGCGCCCATCACGAGCGTGAGCGCGCCGCTCGCGTCGAAGACCACGTTGTCGGCCTTGATGAGGTGCGCGCCGGCGGCGACCTCGGTCAGCGTCGCGCCGGCGCTCTCGTTGCGGTCCCCGGTGACGAGGTTGATCTGCCCTCCGCCGATCTTCACCATCTGGCTGCCCCCGATCTCGGAGGACTTCGCGCCCATGACGAGGTTCACGCGCACCGCGCCGGCGTTCTCGGTGTGGTCGCCGCCCACCGTCGTGGTGTGGCTCCCTGCGGTGAGCGTCGCGCGCACGGCGCCGACGTCGAGCGTCATGTCGGCCGAGGTCTGCTCGTCGATCGATCCCACGACGAGATCGGTCTTCATCCCGCCGACGTCGAGCGACTCGGCGCCGGCGACGGTGTGCTTGTGGTCGCCGCCGACCTTCATGTCGCGGTTGCCCCCGACGGTGAGCGAGTGAGATCCCGCGCATTCGTCCGTCTTCAGCGTCTCCACGTTCGACTTCTGGTTCCCGCCGACGGTGACCGATTGGCTCGCGCCGACGGTCATCTCGAGGCTGTTGGTGATGTCGACCTCCTGGTTGCCGCCGATCGTCAGCGTCGCGTTCGCCTTGACCGACTCGGTCGTGTTGTTCCCCACCTGCACCGAGGCGTCCTTCGACGCATTGAAGAACATCTCCTCGGAGCCCTTGGTGTCGTCCGTGCGGATCTCGTTCGTGCTGCCGCCGCCGGGCGTGGTCGCCGTCTGGATCGAGGATCGCGCCTTGTTCGCGGGCAGGGCGTAGGGCGGCGGCTTCTCGGCGTTGTAGAGGCGACCCGTCACGAGCGGGAGATCCTGATCGCCGTCGGTGCAATGCACGACGACCTCCCAGCCGACGCGCGGCAGCAGCATCGAGCCGCCCGTCGCGAGCTGCAGCGTGCGGACGGGCAGGCTGGACTTGTCGTCCTTCTTGCCTTTGCGGTCCCAGGGGTATTGGAGGTTCACCCGCCCGTCGGCGTCGACGTGGATCTCCTCGCCGGGCGGGCCCGTCGTGATCGCCGTCTGGATGCCGCTCACCGGCCGCGGCGGCTGCCGCACCGGTCGATAATGGCTCGTCGTCGGGATCCCCTCGAAATGCAGCGTGAGCCGCTGGCGCGCGTCGGTCACCGTCGAGCGGGTCTCCTCGAACGCCAGCGTCGTGCTCACGGTGAGCAGCTCGGCGTCGGCGGGATCGTAGGGGTGATTCTCGATCGTGAAGCGCTCGCCGGGCGAGAGGCGGAGGCTCGTGACGCTGCCGGTGACGACGTCGCGGCGGCATTGGAACGAGTCGAGCAGCACCTGCGCGCGGTGCTTCACCTCGGCGTCGTTCGTGCTGCGAGCGGGGTATTCGTAGATCTCGAGCGCGTGGCCGCCCTCGTCCTCGCCCTCGACGACGGTCTCGAGCTTGAAGCGCGGGCGCTTGAAGTCGTAGTCGCGCACCGTGACCTTGTCGGGCTTGATCACGAGGCTCTTCGTGACGAGCGAAATGCTCTTCGCCGGCGCCTCGAAGCCGAAGTCCGGGATGTACGAGAGCGTCTTTTCGGCTGCGTCGGCGACGCCCTTCGGATCGTCGAACAGGACGACCTCGCCCGCGACGTGATCGAAGGTGAACGCGATGCCGTCCTCGGCGCAAATGCGCTTCAGAAAGGCCAAGTCGGTCTCGCGGTATTGCACGCAGTACTCGCGCGGCGCGTAGCTCCCCGAGAGCGAGAGGCGCACCGGGCCCGCGCCGCCTCCCTCGATCACCGCCTTGGCGATGTCGGAGACCTTCTGGCGCTGAAAGGTCCGGCAGTCCGTGCGCTTGTCGAGCTTGAACAGCTTCGGCGAGACGACGAGCCGCAAGAACGCGATGCCCTCCGCGTCGGCGCGTCGCTCGGCGGCGACGACGAGACCCGAGAACTTCCGCGGTGGGTCGCTCTCCCCGACGCGTTCGATGGAGAAATGCGCCTCGGCGCCGAGGAGCGAGACGGGCTTCGGGAGCTCGCCGTCGCGCTCGATCTCGACCTCGAGTCGCGGCACGGCGTCGAGCGCCTCCGTCGCCGTGGCGCGCATGACGACGTAATCGTCGCCGTCGACTTGAATCTGCGCTCGGACGCCTTGGTTCTCGGGCATGGTGTTCTCCGATCAGCCGAGCTTGAGGGAGGTGCTCATCTTCACGGTGGCGCCGGCCTCGATGACGATCTGCGAGCCCTTCACCGTCACCGGTCCGCCGCCGAGCTTCAGCTCGGAGCCGCCGCCCTTGAGGATGCCGACGCCGCCGATGAGCGTGATCAGCGGCGCCGACACCGAGTAGTCGCCCGCGACCTTCTCGTAATGCAGCCCGCCGATGAGGTTGGTCGCAGAGGCCGCCGACTCCGTCGAGAACGAGCCTTTGACGATGTGGAGATCGGCCGCGACCGCGGTGGTCGACTTGGTCCCCGACACCGACTCGGCCCAGTTGCCCTTGCAGACGTCGACCTTCGCGGCGCCGACCGACTCGCCGTACGAGCCCGCGACGTCGTCGGCGATGGAGGCGACGCTCGCCGCGACCATCACCGAGCCGACGCTGCGCGAGATGCTGCCATCGACCGTGTGGCGCACGCCGTTGCAGATCGTCGTCATGTTGCCGCCGATCGACGCGCTGAGATCGCCCCCCACCTTCTCGACGTAGTTCGAGATGGCGTTGTCGGTCGCGTTGCCGCCCACCGAGATGCTCTGTCCGCCGCCGATGTGACCCGACGCCATCGCGCCCACGTTGACGTCCTGGTTGCCGCCGATCGTGATCGTCTGATTGCCTTTCACCGACGTCGAGGCATTCACGCCGATCGACGTCGACTCGTTGGCCCCGATCGTCTCGTTCTGGTCGTTGCCGACGATGACGTTCATGTCCTTCTGCGCCGAGACGCCGAAGCCTTGACTGCCGCCGCTGTCGCCCATCTTGATCTCGTTCGTTCCCGCTCCGCCAGGGGAAGAATGACTCTTCAGCGAGCCGCTCGTCTTCGTGGCGGGCAGCGGATAGGGCGCGACGCGCTCCGCGTTGTAGACGCGCCCGACGACGACCGGCTGGTCGGGATCGCCGTACAAGAACGCCACGGCGACCTCCCAGCCGACGCGCGGGATGATGATCTGGCCGCCCATCGGAGGCTGGGCGACGCGCACCCAGACGCTCGACTTGTCGTCGTATTGGCCGACGCGGTCCCAATGAAAGCGCACCTTGATGCGGCCGTACTTGTCGCAATGGATCTGCTCTTCGCCTTGGGTCGGGCCGGTGACCGTGGCGGTCTGGAGGCCTCGGATCTTCGGCTTCTTGGTGCTCCGCGCCGCGCCGAAGGGGGCGCCCTCGGGCTGGAGCACGAACGCGTTCGACACGTCGGCGTCGCCGCCCGCCCCCGAGCGAGCCTGCTTTCCCTTGGAGGTCAGGCCGACGACGACGAACCGGCCCTCGAAGACGTCCTGCGCGGCGCCCTCGATGCTGAGCATCTTGCCGACCTCCACGTTGGCGACCGCGCTCTCCCCGCGGACGACGTCGGCGTCGCGTCGCAGCGAGCGGAGCCGCGCCTGTGCGCGTCGCTGCCCGTCGGCGCTCTTGGTGAAGCCCGCGGGCCACTCGTAGTACGGCATCGGATAGGTGGCGTCGGCCGTCTGCGTCGACTCGGGCTTCTGCTGAGGCTTCTCGAAGTCGTAGTCACGCACCTGCACGCTCGAGGTGCCGAGCTTGCGCGTGTACGAGAGCCCCTTCACCGGGCTCGACCCCGGGATGCCGCTCGCGACCGCCAGCTTGACCGGCGGTGAGGCCTCTTCGGAGAGGCTGTTGGTGGAGTCGGCGAAGACCATCTTCGCCTCGCCCTCGGCGTGCAGGAAGAAGTAGAAGATGCCTTCGTCCTCCATCAGGCGATGAATGAAGGCGAGCTCGGTCTCGCGGTATTGAACGCAGTATTCGCGCTTCGGGAATTGCCCGGACAGGCGCCACTCGACCTCGGAGATGCCGCCCGCCGCGAGCAGCTCCTTGATGATGTCGACGACGCTCTTGTCCTGGTAGATGCGGCAGTCCTCGCGGTGGTCGAGCGACGCGATCGGCGCGCGCACGTCGCACTCGAAGACGAAGACGCTGCCGTCGTGGTGCGCGAGGCGCGCAGCCTCGCACACGCCGGAGTAGGTGCGAACGCGACCCGCGTGACCGTCGACCCAGACGACCGTGAACCCTTTGCGGAGCAGGCTCGCCACGCGATAGCCGGGATCCTTCGTCGAGAAGCTCGCGCGGATCTCGTAGGGCTTGGAGATCGCCTCCTTCGCCTCGAAGGTGACCGGGATCGCGTCGGCGGGGAGGCCATCGGCGCGGAGTTCGAAGGCGACGTTGGTCGGCATGGGGGCTCGTCTACTTCTTGTTGGACTGGAGATAGGCGCGATAGCGCTTCACGATGCCGAAATACCGATCTCGCAGGGCGGGATCGCGCTCGAAGGCGGCGGTCCAATGCGCGGACTCTTCGCGATGCACCTCCTCGGTGAGACCGTAGCGCGCGCGGATCGCGGCGGCGTTCGCGGGTTGTTCGGCGATCTCGGCGGTGAGGGACGCGAAGACGTTGATGGGAAATCGCGTCCCCTTCGTCGGGGCGGGCGACGGACCCGGGTGCGGGGGTGGATCGGCGGGGCCTCCCGCGGGCTTCACCTCGGCACGTTTGGCGAACGGGATGCCGCCCGCCAATGCGTTCTTGATGATCTCCGGATCGATCGTGCCGGTGCGACCGAGCTCGCTCTCCACGCGCCGCGGCGGCTCGGAGGGCGTCTTCTGCGTGGAGGGAGCGCTCGACTCGGGTCCCTTCGGGGGAGGAGGCGCGAGCGGGGGGACGGCGGCCTTCGCGAGCGCCCGGTCCTGCGCTCCTTCCGAGCCCTTGTCGTGAAAGGGCAGCGCCTCGCGCGCGAGCGCTCCATAATCGACGCCCATCGTCGCGTAGAGGTGCTTCGGTTTGGCACCCGGGCTCGGACCACGCGGTGCGGTCGGTGCGGCGGACTCCGATGACGCCGAGCCGAGGGGCGGCGCGCCGGGTGACGCGGATGGCGGCGCGGCCACCGGCGCCGGGGAGCTGGACGCTGCGCTCGGCGCGCCGGCGCGGGGTTGAAATGGGATCGCCGCGACCGCCTGCCGAATGGCAGGGCCGATGTCCGCGGTCATGCGGCTCCAATCAGGCTTCTTCGTGATCTTGGGCGCGGGCGGCGCTGGCATCGGCTGCGCGCTCGGTTGGAGTGGCGGTTGGAATGGCGGTTGGAATGGCGGTTCGAATGGCAACGAGCCGCCTCGTGGCGCTCCGGCCGGCGCCGTCGCAGGCGCCTCCGAAATGGGTATGGCCGACATGGGCACTGCCGAAATGGGCACCGCCGACATCGGAACGGCCGAGGGCGGGGCGGGCTCCATGCGCGGCGGCGGAGCGGGCGCCGCTCCTCGCGAGGGCGACGCGTACGACGGCGCGAATGCGGGTGAAGCTGACGAGCCCGTCAGCTCCCTCGCGCGCTGCTCGGCCGACGGAATCGTGCCCCCGACGGGCGATCCGGTCGGCACGCCGAGGGGCAGGCCCGAGGGCATCGCGATCGGCATCGCCCCTCCGCGGCGCGGCGCCGGCGGAGGCGCGTCGGGCAGCGCGACGTTCGGGAGCGACGAGATCATCGGCGCGGAGAGCGCCTTGTCCGCCGCGACCATCGCGGCCGTGTCGAGCGGTGCGATCGGCGCGCGCTCCTCTCGGGCGCGCTCGCGACGGAGCTTGGCCTCGAACACGGCGCGCTTCGCCTTGAACGTCGCCTGGTATCGCGTCGTCACGCGGAGCTTCTTGCGCTCGGCCTCGTCGTTCATCCGACGGAGCCAATGGGCTTGGGACGCGCTCCACGCCTCGGCGGTCACACCGCGGTGCTCGAGCACCTTCGGGAGCGCGACGCCCGCGTCGATCTCGGCGCACATCGACGCGTAGTCGTCGAGCGCCACGGGCGGATCGCCGGGGGCGCGCGTCGCACCCGACCCATCCACCGTGCCCGGCTGATTGGCGTCTCCCATGCCCACCGCGGAAGACCATACCACGTACCCGGCCCGCGGCCGCCCTCTCTTCGTGTCGGGCTCACGAGCGCTTCCGAGCCAATCCCCTCGCGCTTCGGCGTCGCCGACCCGTCCCTTCCACAGAGAGCTCTCGGCGTCTCTCCGAACGAACCGAGTCCGCGCGATGACCGCTATTCGATGCGCCGGATTCAGCCGCCTCGGCGGAGCTGGTTCGAGAGCTCCCACGGAAAGCCCGTGAACGGCGGGAGCGCGGCGTGCTCCCAGGCGAGGAGACGTCCGAGGAGGACGACGGGCTTCCCCTCGGCGCTCCACCGTGAGACCGTCGAGGATCATGGCGGAGGATCGCGGCGAAACCAGTGGCGTCTCGACGGTACGGCTCGTCGGGCACCTGACGGCCGACGCGCTCCAGCGGGCCCTCATGGCGCAGCGCTCGTCGACCACCCCCGGCCCGCTGCTCGTCGATTGCCGCGAGATGACTGGCTACGATCTCGAGGCGCGCCACGTGTTCGTCGAGTGGAACAAACGCAACGCCGCGCTCGTGACGCGCGTCGCGATCGTGACGACGAACACCGTGTGGTTGATGGTCATCTCCGCGATGAGCCTCGCGTCCGGTCGCGCGATGAAGGCGTTCGACACGGTCGAGGGGGCGCTCGCCTGGCTGCGGTAAGCCGTCGAGAGAGCGAGCCCGCCCGCGCTCAGCGCCCGCAAGCCGGGGTCGGATCGACGCCGCCGAAGAACTCGCCGACGATCGCGCTCCAGGCCTCCGCGTTCTCGGGGGGACCGCACTTGAAGGACGCTTCGCCGTAGGCCTTGCCGTCGAGCGCCGCGCGCGCCTCGAGGAAGTAGCGCGACGCGAGCTCCGCCGCATACGCGTGCACCGCGTCGCCGTGGTCGGGTCGGGATGCGGAATAGGTGCCTCCCCGCAAGGTCGTCGTCATCGGCGCGGCAGGCGCGAGGCCCGAGAGCTTCGTGCCGCAACGCGCGACGATGGAGTCGAAGCGCGCTCCGAGGACCTTGCGCGACCAGTCGCCGTGGTCCTCGTCGTTGAGGTGGAAGACCTCGTGCACGAGCGTGTCGCGCACGGCGCGCATCGAGGTGTTGAGCGAGCCCGACACGTTGTAACCCACGCGCCAGTCGTTCGCGTACGCGCTCGGCGTCGTGCGCCCGACCGAGCGCAGGAACTTCCAGCCGATCGGCTGGCTCCGATACCCGATCGGTCGCCCTGCCTTCGCCTCGACGGCGCCAAAGACCCGTCGGATGTCGCGCTGCGCCTCGAGCACCCAATCGAAGTGCTTCTGGTACGGACCGATCGGACGCTCCGGGACGATGTGGATCTCGCCGCGGAAGCCGCCCTCCATCACGTGCTCGCGCTCGAGCCCGGGCACCGCGCCGAGCTCGTCGTAGAACGCGAGCGCCGTCGCGAGCCCCTTCGCGTCGTCGCCATAGCGGAGGCGGATCCAGCAATGGATCGAGCTGCTCGGATCGGCGTCGTCGCATTCGTGGGTCTCCGGCTGCCCCTCCGGATAGAGCAGCGCGACCACCTCGCTCGGCGTGAACGGAGCGTGGGCGAGCGCCTTCGCTGCGCGCGGAGGCGCGGCCGAGTCGGCGATCCCGGACGCGCTCGCGACCGTCGCCGCCTCCGCGCTCGACCGTGCGCTCGGGCTCGATCTCGTTGCGGCGGCGCTCGATCGGGCGCTCGGCGCGCGCTCCTCCGATTGCGTGGTGCTCGACCCGCACGACGCGAGGGTGAGGAGGAGCGCGCCTTGGGCCCACCGGAGCACCCCACGAGAATAGCGCCCGTCGCGCCGCGCGACGACGCCGGAAGTTGCTTCCCTCCTCGAACGAGGGCAGCGTGCGCCGCGATGAGCGAAGCCGAGACCCCGCCCGAGCCGAGCCCCCGCCGCGGGTTTCTCCCGCCGATCGGATCGGTCCGCTACCACCTCTTGCTCGGCGCCGTCGCCATCCTCGTGCTCGGCCCGCTCGGCGGCATCACCGCCGCGTACATGAACTTCTCGCTCGGCTTCTTCGTCGGGGGTCAGGTGCTCGCCGGCATCCTCGGCAGCGTCGTGACCTATGGTTACGGTCCCGACGGCAAGCACGGCGCGAACTTCATGCAGACCATGGCCGCGTCGGTCGCGAGCATGGCGGCGATGGGCGTGCTCATTCAAGCGATGGTCTGGCTCGGGCTCACGATCCCGCCGACCTGGCAGCTCATCGTCTACTTCCTCTGCATCGGCATGTTCGGCGTGGGCGTCGGCATGCTCTACACGCCCGTCCTCGTCGATCGATTGCAGCTCACCTATCCGTCGGGCCTCGCCGTCGCGAACATCCTCCGCGCCCTCACCGACAAGCGCTTGCTCAAGCGGTCGGTCGGTCAGCTCGGCGCGGGCACGGGCATCGGCTTCCTCTCGGGCATCTTGAGCGAGAAGGTCGCGGCGATCGGCGCGCTCTCCTTCTCCGCCTCGACGCTCGGCGCCGGCATGGTCGTCGGCGCGCGCATCGGCATCCCGGCCATCACCGTGGGCGCGCTCGGCGTCGGCCTCACGCCGTGGCTCCGCTCGCACGGCTACCTCGGCGCGGAAGATCCGTTCCGCAAGGTCGGCTTCCTCGTCGCGCTCGGCTCGATCATGGGTGCGGCCATCGTCGACTTGACCCTGATCTTCCACTCCGTCTACGTGCGCGTGCTCGAGCGAGCCCAAGAGGGGCTCGGCCCCGAGGATCGCGAGATCGCGCGCCGCACGCAGCGCTTCATCGCGATGGGCGGCATCCTCGTCGTCGCCGCGAGCGTGTTCGGGATCTTCGTGCCCGTCATCGGCTACGGGCTCGCCGGCGTCGTCGCGCTCGTCCTCGTCGTCTATCGCTTCGTGAACCCTTCGCCGAAGCGCCCGCCCTCGAAGGCGCCGGTCGCCGTCGCCGACGATTGGAAGACGACGAACACCCGGCGGCTCATCCTCTGGACGGGCGGCTGGGGCCTCGCCGTCGTCGTCTCCGCCGTCACGATCATGCACCTGCCGCCGGGCTACGTGATCTTCGCGATCGCGCTCACGTTCCTCTTCGTGATGGTGAACGGCATCTCGCAGGGCGTCTCCGACTCGAACCCGATCTCGAGCGCGTTCGTGGTCAGCGTGCTGCTCATGGCGGCGCTCGGCCTGCGCGATCCGGGCGTCGGTCTCCTCTCGGCGGCCATCCTGCTCGTGTCGGTCTCCGTCGCGTGCGACATGCAGCAGGATCGATCGACCGGCTGGCGCCTCGGATCGAACCGCGTCGTGCAGTTCCGCTACCAGGTCATCGGCATCACGATGGGCGCGATCATGGCCGTCTTCATGGCCAAGATCTTCATGAAGGCCTATCCCGCGCTCCAGATCGACACCTTCACGCACCCCGAGCAGAAGGTCGAGCAATGGCAATCGGCCATGACCTACAAGTTCGTCGGCGCGCTGCGCGGGATCACGAGCCCCAACCCCACGAAGACGAAGCTCTTGCTCCTTGGGCTCGGCGTCGGCTTCGTCCTCGAGCTCTGCCGCAAGCTCCTCAAGTCGAACGCCGCCTACC
>CAYYKK010000244.1:0-11839 GCA_964467935.1 uncultured Polyangiaceae bacterium | reverse complement strand
GGCTTCGAGGGCGTGCAGGTCCTCCGCGGCGAGCCGCGCGACCTCGTGACGGCGCGGCTCGCGGGCGCGAAGGGCTAAGGGGCTCCGACGCCGCGCTTCGACGCCGGGCGCGCGACCAGGCTCCGCAGCTCGGCCGCGAGCTGGGCCCCGACGACGCTCTTCGAGATCCACCCGTCCGCCTCGACCAACAGGGCGAGCTGCCGCAGCTTCGACTCGTCCGCGGCGCTGTAGAGCACGAGGAGCGTGTGCTCGGGCGCCTTCTTCCTCACGATCTTGAGCAGCTGATCGCCGGAGAGCGCCGGGATGTTCACGTCCATCAGCACGATGTGCGGCGCCACTTGGACGACGAGGTTCGTGACGCCGATGGGGCTCGTGCACGTCGTGACCTCGAAGTCGTAGACGCGCAACGTCCGGCTCACGAGATCGAGCGTCGTCTCGTCGTCGTCGACGATGAGCACCCGCAGCTTGGGCTCAGGCATGCGGCGCCTCCGCGGATCCACCGAGGTGACGTCGGATCGTGGCGAGCAGCGCCTCGCGCTCGACCGGCTTCGTGAGGTAGTCCACGCAGCCGACCTCCTTCGCGCGATCGCGGTCCTCGCGCGAGACATAGGCCGTGAGCGCGATCACGGGCACGTTCGCCATGCGCGCCGTCTCCTTGAGCCGCTTCGTCGTCTCCCACCCGTCCATGCGCGGGAGCGAGAGGTCCATCAAGACCAGGTCGGGCAGATCGCGCTTGGCCCGCTCGAGCCCGTGCTCGCCGTCCTCCGCCTCGATCACCTCGAACTCGCCCGAGAGATATCTCCGCACGATGTCGCGGTTCTGCGGCGAGTCCTCGACGTAGAGGACGCGCGGGAGCCTCCGCGTCGTCGCGCCCGCCTCACGCACGAGGCGCTTCGCCTGCTCGACGACGCTCTCGATCGCGAGCCCGCCCTTGCGAACCACGTGCGCGAGCCCTGCCTTGAGGAGCGCCTCTTCGCTCGGCTCGAGGGACTTGCCCGTGAGGACGATGACGGGCACGGCCGAGCCCTCGGCGCGAATGGTGCCCAGCACCTCGAAGCCATCCATCCGGGGCATCATCAGGTCGAGGACGACCAACGCCGGGTTCACGACGCGCAGCTTGAGGAGCGCGTTCTCGCCGTCCGGCGCCTCGACCGTGCCGAAGCCGGCCGCTTTGAGGTTCCGCGCGACGAGCTCCCGCGCCGAGTCGTCGTCGTCGACGACGAGGACGCTGCCGCCGAGCTCCGGCATGTTGCGCCGGACGGCGTCCACGAGCCGCTCGGGCTCGACCGGCTTCACGAGGTAGTCACACGCACCGAACGAGAAGCCCTTCGCGCGCTCCTCCTCGACGCTGAGCATGATGACGGGCACGTGCGAGAGCTGCGGGTCGGTCTTGAGCTCGGAGAGGACCACCCAGCCGTCGAGCTTCGGGAGGTGGATGTCGAGGACGATCGCGCTCGGCCGATGCTGCTTCGCCGCGGCGAGACCCGCGACGCCGTCGCCCACGGCCACGACGCGAAAACCCTCTCGCTCCAGGTCTCCCCGCAAGAGCGAGACGATCATGGGATCGTCGTCGACGATGAGCACGAGCGGGGACTCTCCCGCCCGCGCGGGCAAGGGCGTCTTCGGCGCCTTGACCAGGGGCGCGGCCGCGAGCCCCTCCGCGCCGAGGGCGGCGGGGAGCGTCACCGTGAACTTCGATCCGCGGCCGAGCGCGCTCACGACCGTGACGGTGCCCCCGAGGATGCGGGTGACCTCGCGCACGATCGCGAGCCCGAGCCCCGTCCCGCCGACGCGGCGCGTGCT
This sequence comes from uncultured Polyangiaceae bacterium, assembly GCA_964467935.1. GTDB lineage: Bacteria > Myxococcota_A > Polyangia > Polyangiales > Polyangiaceae > CAYYKK01. The sequence continues at coordinate 10,036 of CAYYKK010000244.1, read as the reverse complement.
CGCGTCTCCCACCTGCCGAAACTTCTCGAAGACGTGATCGATCTGCTCGGGCGCGATGCCGATCCCCGTGTCCTCCACGGTGACGACGAGCCCCGCGCCCTCGGCCCGCGCCTCGACCTGAATCTCGCCCGACTCGGTGAACTTGGCCGCGTTCGAGAGGAGGTTCAGGAGCACCTGCCGCAGCTTGAGCGAGTCCGTGAAGGCGACGCCCGCGGCGGGCTCGATCGAGGCGCCCACCGTCACGTCCTTGCCCTTCAGGAGCTCACGCACCGTGGCGACGCACTCGTCGACGAGCGCGCCCACGTCCACGCGCTCGTTCACCACTTCGGCCCGCTGCGCCTCGATCTTCGACAAGTCGAGGATGTCGTTGATGAGCGCGAGCAGCGTCTTCGCGTTGTTCTTGATGACGTTGAGATCGCGTCGTCCGTGCGGCGTCAACCGCGAGCCTTCTTCGCGGACGAGCAGATCGCAGTAGCCGAGGATCCCGTTCAGCGGCGTCCTGATCTCGTGGGAGAAGTTCGCGAGGAACTCGCTCTTGAGCCGCGCAGCCTCCTCGAGCTGCCTCGACCGCTCCTCCTCCGCGCGCTTCGAGCGCGCGAGCTCGCCGGCGAGCCGATCGAGGTCCTCGTTCTGCTGCCGAATGACCTCCATTTGCAGCGCCCGCTGCTGATAGCTCGCGATGGCCTTCGCGGAGAGCGCGCGCTGCACCGCGAGCTCGTCACGGAGCCGCGCGACCTCGGCGCGGAGGTCCTCGGCGTTCTCGATCGAATCACTCATGACTCACCGAAGACCAAGGAGGTCAGCGTGCTGTTGATCATGAATCCGCAATACGTCTCGAACTGCACCGTGAAGCCGGCGCACGGCGGCGCCGAGGCGAGGGTCGCGCCGACCTCGTCGAGCTTGCCCGTCATTTGGGCGTAGAGCTTGCGCGCGCCACAGTCGAAGAGGAGCGCCGCGGTCGGCCGCTCGATCCTCCGCGGCAGCTCCTCGGAGAAGAACCGCTTCGTCGACGCGACGATGTCGCCGACGCGCATGACCTCGAGCTCCTGGTCCTCCTGGATCATGTTGGTCGACTCGAGCGTGTCGTCGGTGAGGCTCTTCGAGATCGCGCGGAGGAAGTACTCTCGACCTACCTTCATCGCCAGCGCCCACTTCAGGAACTGGTCCGGTTGGGCGATGGTGAGGTGCTCGGGCGGGACGTCGGCGATCTCGGCCCAGCGCGCTCCGGCCGGCTTTCCGTCGAGCTCGAGGATGCGCCGAGACGCGACGTCGACCTTCGTCACGCGCACCGAGCGGCCCGTCGGCTCGTACCAGTGCGACCGGAGCGCGGCCCACGGCGCCGACGTGCGGAACACCATGATGAGCGCCCCGTCCGGCACGACCTCGCCGTCGAGACCGACCCACCCCGTCCCGCGCATGAACTCGTAGCCGCTCGCGCCGCCCCCCACGAGCACGAGGCCCTGGTTCTTCTCCAGGACGCCGAGGAGCATCTCCTCCTTCTTCATCTTGAAACCGTCCTCGATGACGATCGCCCCGGAGCGGCGGTCGAGCGAGGAGACCGAGGTCCCGAGCTCGGACGCGGCCTTCTCGATCGCGCTCGCGCCGACGCTCGCGGCGTCGCGCGCGAGCCCGGTCGCCATGCCGAGGCCGACCTCGAGATCGCCGCCGAGCGCGCCGACGACGAGGTGCTCCGTCAGGTACCCCTGCTGGACGATCTCGCCGCCGGTCGAGCTCGTCACGAGGCGCACGGCGCGCGGCAGACGCTCGCGAAGGGCCTTGTGGTAAGCGGCGTGATCGAACGGCCCGGGAACGAATCCGAAGACGACCTTGGGGACGGTCGATCCGAGCGCCGCGAGCGCCTCTTCGGCCGCCTTGGCCGGGTCGGTGGAAGCGGAGCGTCCGGTCTCGAGGGTGACTTTGGCCATGCGTCTCTTTCTCTCTACGGGGCTGGGCTCAGAGCCCGCTGTTCGGGTGGGTGGTGTGGCAGCTGGTCGAGCACGCTTGGAACGACTCGTCCCCTCCGCCGACGTACATGTCCGTCACCGGTCCGAACTGCTGGACGTGGTCGGCCGGGTACGACTTGTGGCACGACAGACAGCCGGCCTTGCTCGTGCGCTGGATGGAGGCGGCGGTGAGGTGGCACGTGCTGCAGTCCGAGAGATCCGCGCCGAACCGCTTGGACCTCGAATGAATGAAGTGAGTGCGGACGAAGATCGGCCCCTCACGCTCGAACGTGAGCGGCGCGTGACACGCGGTGCAGGCGGCTCGATCGTCGAGCGCGTGATTGACCCGTGACAGGGCGCTCCCGCCCTGGTGGCAGTCGTTGCAATGCCCCGTATCGAGCGTGGCCTCCGTCGGCTGGGTCGTGCCGACCTGAATCCGGATCACGCGGCTCCGCGGGATGTCCTCGCCGAGATAGCTGCGGCGCCCCTTCAACGCGACCGTGTACGTCCCCGGCACCGCGTCGGGCGGCAGCGTGAAGGTCCACGTGTCCGTCGACGGCAGCGACCAGAGCGGCGGCCCCGCGAAGAGGACGAGGAAGCTCGGCACGCCCGTGGCGGCGGCGTAGATCCCGTCGGCCGCGGGGGTCCCCGAGGTGACGATGCCCGTCGCGAAATCGATCTTCTGCAGGATGTCGACCACCTCGTAAATGGGTTTGTCGTCCTGGCGCGGACCCATCACGGCGAGCAGGAGCTGCTTCTCGCGGTGCTTGCGGCGGTAGTAGGTGGCGAACGGCTCGACTGGCCCGCGCCAATACTGGATACCCGAGGGCACGTTGCCGGAGAGAAAGTCGGAGTAGCTCGGCATGCTGCCAGGGTCGTGGAGACGCTTGCCCGAGCCGTCCTTCAGCGTGAACTGGAAGGTGACGCTCTGCCCAGGCGCGTAGGTGCCGTCCGGGCCCGGCGGCGTGACGGCGGCGAGGTCCATGTCGAACCCATAATCCCAATTGGGGTTCTCCACCTGATGCACGGGAATGGAGTAACGCTTCGTCGGATTGGCGCTCCACGTGACCCGCAGCCCCACGGTCTCGGGTCGCATCTTGAACGTCGGCCCGGGGAACATGGCATTACGGAGCTCGACCAGCGCCTCCTCGCCGAAGTGCGTCGCGCCGCTGCAATCGGTGCTCGTCGGGCAGTCGTAGGTCCATTGGATCGAGCGGAGCCGACGAACGAAGAAGTTGTCCCAAGGAAGGCGCTGGTGCTCGAGGCCGGTCCCGACGATCACCGGGAGCGACGTGTCGTGCCCCGCCGAGTCGACCTGCTCGATCACGAAGAAGCTCGGCTCCTCGATCCAGCGCGAGCTGCGGTAGAACCGGCGCCGCGTGAACGTCCCGTCGGCGTTCGCGGCGTCGACGAAGGACTGATCGGCGAGGCTCGTCCCGCGCCAGTCGAGACCGCGAAAGTCGCCCGACGCGTCGAGCCCGCTGACGCCCTCGTCCACCGAGGCGTCGAGGCTCGCGCGCATGTCGATTTGGTTCACGTAGAACCGCTGCCCCTTGCGCACCTCGAGCGGGGTGCCGACGCCGTTGTCGATCTCGAACGCGAGGCCGATGGGCGTGTCCGTCGTCGTCGGCCCCGAAGGCGGGAACGCGGCGCCGATCGCTTCGTCCGTCGATCCCACCGACTCGGTGGCGGCGGCACGATCGGTGGGGTCGGGCGGGGCGTCGCACGAGACCGCACCGACCAGAGACACGGACACGATCGCAGCTCTCCAACTGAAGCGCATCGACTCCTCCTTCGACCGGGGCCTCGCTCGTCGTCGCGTACGCGGAAGGCGCTCCGCGCGTCGACTCGTGTCGCGCATCGAGGCGCACGACACCGAACGAAGAATGGATATGGAAAGCGCGCGAGCTGCGCAATACGAACCAACGATCGACGCAAGTTCGGTGAGCGCTTTCGCCACGTAGGAGACCAGCGAGATCACTCGTGCGAGCGACGCCGACCTCGTCGAGAAATGAAGGGCCGCTCGCGCGTCCTGCAATCCACAGGATCCTGCGGACAAACTGTGGATGCGACTCCGTCGCTGACGTGATCGTCAGTCGCAAATACCCATTCGACTGACGATCACGTCAGTCACGCGAGACGCCGACTGACGATCACGTCAGTCACGGCCGCGGCGACTGACGATCACGTCAGCCACGAGCGGTCGAAGCGGTCCGCGGCCGCGGCGCGCGGCGGAGCCGTGGCTGACGCGCGGGTCAGCCTCCTCAGGCGGCGACGTCGCGGACGGTGCGGACGAGCTCGAGCAGGTCGACGGGCTTGCCGAGGAGGGGCCGTCCGGTGCGCTCGATGGCGGCTTGCAGGGTCTCGCTGCTCACGCCTCCGGAGAAGAAGACCGTCCTCGCGGCGACGTGCGGGTGCACGCGGAGCAGGTGCTCGTAGAGATCGATCCCGTTCTCGCCGGGCATCACGATGTCGGCGACGAGGACGTCGATCCGATCGTCGTCGGCGAGGCTCTTGAGCGCGGCCGGGACGCTGTTCACCGAGATGCACTCGAAGCGATCACGGAGCGAGCGCGCCATCGATCGCAGGAGCATGTCGTCGTCGTCCACGATCATGACGCGCAGGCGCTCGGACGTGGGCAGGATGCTCGGCGTGCGCCTCCGCCCGACCGACTCCGGAGGACGCGGCATGACCACCCTGAACCGCGCCCCTCGCCCGGGCTCGCTCTCGGCGAAGATGTCCCCTCCGGCCCGCAACACGGTCTCGCGCGTGATCGCGAGGCCGAGGCCCATGCCCTGTCCGGTCTTCGTCGTGAAGAACGGATCGAAGATCCGCCCCAGGTGCTCGGGCGCGACGCCCGGCCCGGTGTCGGTGACCTCGAGCATCACGGAGTCGTCGTCGGCGGTGGTGCGGATCGTCACGCACTTGCGCCCGGGCGAGTTCTCGAGCGCCTGGAGCGCGTTGACGACGAGGTTCGTGAGCACCTGCGTGAGCGCGTGCGGCGGCGCCATCACGAACGGGAGCCCCTCCTCAAGGTCGAGCTCCACGTCGGCTTGGTAGCGCACCTCCTTGCCGACGAGGCGCAGCACCGTGGCGACGGCGTCGTTGAGCTGGACGGGCTCGGGCTCCATCTCCGGCGTGCGCCGCGAGAACACGTGCAGCGTCTTGACGATCGAGGTGATGCGCCGCGAGGCGCCGATGCAGTCGCCGAGTGCCTCCAGCCAGTCGCCCGCCCGCTCGGTGAGCGCCTCGACCTGCTGGTAGCGCGGGCGCGAAAGGAGCGACTCGAGCTGATCGCGCACGACGGTCGCGTTGGCGAGGATCGCGGCGCAGGGGTTGTTCACCTCGTGGCCGACGCCGGCGGCGAGCAACCCGAGCGCGGAGAGGCGCTCGCGGTGCGCTAGATCGGCGCCGAGCGCCGCGCGTTCGCTCTCGAGCTTCGCGAACCTGCGCGCCATCGCGACGGTCCGCGCCAGCTGGCGAGGGAGATCGTCGCCGTCGTCGATGACGTCGAACGCGCCCGCCTCCCGGAGCGCCTCCTCGGAGACCTCGCGCGGATGAGGGACGACGACGACGACGAGCGCGTCGGGCTCGGCGGCGACGAGCGACTGCGTGCGGACGAGGAGGGTCGTCGGGTCGGAGCGATCCTCGACGACGAGCAGGCCCTTGCGATCGGCGTCGGGCACCTCGGCCGAGAGGTCCCATTCGTCGGCGAACTGAAGGCCGAGATCCTCGGCTGCCGCCTTGAGTCGGCGCGCCGTGTCCTCGACCTCGAACGCCAAGCGAGCGATCAACTTCTGACTCACGTGGAGACTCCTCGGGTCCACCAGCGCAGAACGGCCGACGCGCGCGTGAAACCCGCACCGGGAGTGTACACCAAGAGGACGTCACCGTCGTGCACGCGTCCGAGGGCGAGCGCGCGCTCGAGGTTGTGGAGCACGGTCGCGCCGCCGATGTTGCCGACGTCCGCGAACGTCTCGAACGCCTTCTCGCGAGGGAGCCCGAGGGCGCGGCGACACGCGCCGACGAACCAGCCGACGCTCTGGTTGCCGAGGTAGAGAGAGACGTCCTCGACGGAGAGACCGGCCGCGGCGAGCGCCCCGAGGCACGCCTCGCGGCAGAACTCGGGGCCGCGCTGCCCCGCGAGCTTGCCCACGTCGGCGTCGAAGGTCGCCATGCGCAGCGGACCGATGCTGCCGTCCTTCCACCAGAGGCGCTCGGGCCCCGTCGGCTCGACGGGCGCGAGCACGATGCCGTCCCGGAACGATCCGTCGGTGCGCATGTACGAGCCGAGCAGCCCGTAGCCGTCCGGGACGCGGCCGATCACCGCCGCGGCGGCGCCGTCGCCGAAGCCTATCGACTGCGGGTTCTCGGGCGCGACGACGCGGCTCCCGCACTGCGACTGCACGACGAGCACGTGACGAGCGGCGCCCGAGCGGACGAGCGAGGCTGCGGTCAGGAGCTGGGGCGGGAAGCTCGCGCAGCCGACGTCGAGGCTCCAGGCGGTCGCGCGCGTGAGCCCGCACTTGTGCTGGATGGCGGGGGCGTTCGAGGGGATCAGGTGATCGCCCGGGAGGGAGTGGACGAGGACGACGTCGATGTCGCTCGGATCGACGCGCGCCTCTCGGATGGCGCGGCTCGCTGCGCGGGCTTCGAGATCGCTGACCTGCTCGTCGTCGCCGATGACGTGGCGGACCTTCGCGCCCTGGAAGACCGGATCGTCGACCTCCGCCATCGCCTCGACGATCGCTCTCGGGAGCTCCGCTCGTGTGCCGCTCGCCTGCGTCCGGAGGTCGAGGACGTCGCCCCGCCGCTGACGCTCGTCTCGCTTCTTGAGCTTGTCATCCCAGAAGTCGTTGCCTCGGACGGCGTCGGGCAGCGCCGCGCCGAGACCGAGAATGCCGACAGCCATCAATCGACCATCTCCGTTTCGGCCGAGTCTCTCCGTTCGCCCGTGCCGTCGAACGCCCTCCCCTCACTGAACTGTCGCAGCGCCGCGTTGCGTTGCGCCCCTTCGAGCCGCACATCCGCGTCGATGCGGACGTCGAGCACGACCGGCCCGGTGGACTCGAGCTCCAAACCGCGCACGAGCTCCTCGCGCGTCCGCACGATGAACGACTCGGCGCCCATGCTCTGCCCGAAGCGCGCGAAGTCGACCTCCTGGGTCGTGAAGTCCGGCGACTGGCCGTAGAGCTCGCGCATCCCGTGATGCACCATGTTCAAGCGGCTGTCGTTGATGATGACGAAGGTCGTCTTCACGCCGTGCTGGACGGCCGTGGCGAGCTCGGTGCCGAACATCAAGAAGCCACCGTCTCCGCACAACGCGTAGGTCCTGCGCTGAGGAGCGCCTATCTGGTGACCAATCGCGCTGACGATCCCCGAGCCCATCGAGCCGAAGCCGAGGCACGTGAGAAAGTCGCCCTGCTCGGGTACGCGCAGGTAATGCAGCGCAAACGCGAGGTGCTCGCCCATGTCGGCGGTGAACACCGCGTTGCGCGGGCAGACGTCGTTCATCGCCAGCACGACGTCGGCGGTGGTGAGGCGGCCGGTCGGAGAGGGGCTGGTCGGCGCGTAGCGCACCAGCGGCTCGCGCGGCACCGACAAGGGTCCGTGGTGCTCGGAGCGGTGCTCGAGCATGCGACCGACCACCGCGTCCACGGGACCGAGGAGCCCGAGGTCGATCGGGTAGTTGCGGCCGAGCTGGGCGGAGTCGATGTCGATCTGGAGAAACGCGCGCGTCGCCCGCAGGCTCGGCGTCCAAGCGTTGGTGGAGAAGTCGTTGAGCCCGGTGCCGATGGCGAGCAGCACGTCGACGCCCTCTTCCAAATAGGCGCTGACCGAGTCGTGTCCGCCGAAGCCGAGGATGCCGAGGTAGAGGCGATGATCCTCGGGGAACACGCCCTTGCCTTTGGTGGTCACCGCGACGGGCGAGCCGATGTACTCGGCGAGTCGTCGTACGGAGCGGCGGCTCGTCGGGTCGCGGGTCCCGGCGCCGGCGAGGATGAGCGGGCGCCTCGCGCCCTCGAGCAGCTCCAGCGCCTTGCGCGTGCTCGCCTCGTCGATCTCGAAGGTGGAGCGCACGGTGCCCGCGATGGGCTGAAACTCCGTCGAGGCGGCGGCGACGTCGAGCGGCAGCGAAATGAACACCGGCCCTCGTCGCCCGCTGTACGCCGTGGCGAGCGCCTTGCGAAGGACGGAGGCCGCCGGCCCCGGATGCGACATCATCACGGCCATCTTCGTCACGCGCTTCGCGAGCGCGACCGCGTCGAAGCCGGCCCACGACCCCTCCTGGAGGGCGCCTCGACCGAACGCGCTCCGCGCGACCTCGCCGGCGATGTGCACGACGGGGACGCCCTCGTAGAACGAAGACGCCAGGCCCGTGATGGCGTTCGTGATGCCAGGGCCGGCCGTGGTCAACACGACCCCGGGTCGTCCCGTCGCCATCGCGTACCCGATGGCCATGAACGCCGCCGAGGTCTCGTGCTTGCACGTGATGACCTTCACGTCCGGACGCTCGAGCAACGCGCCGTAGAACGCGGAGATGGCTCCGCCCGGTATCCCGAACACCACGTTGACCCCGAAATCGCGCAGGACGTCGATGAGCTGGAGTGCGACGGTCTGCTTCACACGATCCGGGCCCGCCACCCTCGCGAGGGCCGGGTGTGGAGGACGACTCGGCCCTCGAACGGCGTTTCGAGCTCGGTCTCGATGTCGACCTCGCTGCCGCAGAGGCGGGCCACGCCCTCGAGCGCTCCGACCATGGCGTGCTCGATGTAGACGTACTCGTTGACGAAGCGCGTGACGATCCGGTCGTCGTGCACCTCGTCCACGAAGAACTCGGAGTAGTTGATCATCATGCGGCTCGCAAAAGCGCGCTCGATGCCGCGGAGCATCCCGAGCAAGCTCGGCTCGAACAGGCGCACGGCGGCGCGCCCCACGATGGTCGAGCTCCACGCCTCGAACGCCGAAGATTGCACGAGACGAATGCCGTCGTAGATCCGCGCCGGCCCCCAGTGGATTTGCGCGAGCAGGGCCAGGCGCGTGAGGTAGTCCCGCACGGGATACATGCGAAACGGCGTGAAGCGGTGGATGCGGAAGAAGCGCCGGTACTCGCTCTGGGTCGCCGCGCCGAGCTCGCCGGCGCGGTCGTCGAGCATGTTGAAGTACGCTCCGCGACACGCCGCGGAGGCGGGAATCTGAGCGAGTCGCCACTCGAGGTCGCTGGCGCGAAAACACGCGCTGAGCGACGCGCGATGCTCTCCAAAAGGCTGTGCTTCGACTTCCACGACGTCCGCAGGGTAGCACCGCGTCGAGCGCGCGTTCTTAAAGAAGTCCGTCGCGAGGGTGGACGTGGCCGCGTCCTTCGGCCGTAGGAAAGATCCGCTCGTGGTGTCCTAGCGTGAGGAGGTGCGCGTCCCACACGAGCGCGCCGCATCGATGCGCGACCTCCATTCACGCGCGGATGCGCGCGGGTCGCGCGCGTCTTCGCCGAGGGTCGGACCGCTCCGAGAGGCGTGGTAAGAGCCGTCTCATGATCGAGTTCGCCTACCAAGAGATGCTGCCGACGGGGCCCGACACGACGCCTTACCGGCTCCTCACCAAGGACCACGTCTCGACGTTCGAAGCCGCTGGGCGCACCTTCCTGCGCGTCGAGCCGGAGGCGCTCACGCTCCTCACCCGCGAGGCCATGCGCGACATCGCCCATCTCCTGCGGCCTGGCCACCTCTCGCAGCTCGCGAGCATCCTGAAGGACCCCGAGGCGTCGGCGAACGATCGCTTCGTCGCGCTCGAGCTGCTCAAGAACGCGAACATCGCCTCGGGCTTCGTCCTGCCCGGCTGCCAAGACACCGGCACCGCGATCGTGATGGGCAAGAAGGGTCAGCTCGTCTTCACCGGCGCGAACGACGAGGAGGCGATCGCGCGAGGCGTGTTCGACACCTACCAGACGTCGAACCTCCGCTACTCGCAGATGGCGCCGCTCGACATGTGGAAGGAGGTCAACACGAAGAACAACCTCCCCGCGCAGATCGAGATCTTCGCGACCGAGGGCGACGCCTACAAGTTCCTGTTCATGGCGAAGGGCGGTGGCTCCG
>CAYYKK010000243.1:0-11852 GCA_964467935.1 uncultured Polyangiaceae bacterium | reverse complement strand
ACCCAGACCTCGGCCGCGGAGGCCCCGCGCGCGAAGAGCTATTTCGAGCGCGCGCGCGGATCCACCTCGAGCCTCGGCTGCCTCGGGCTCGGGATGCTCTACCGCGACGGGCGCGGCGTCGCGAAGGATCCGGACAAGGCGAAGAGCCTCTTCAAGAAGGCGTGCGACGCGAAGATCGCGCCCGCCTGCAAGCTCTGAGCGGCGCCTCGGCGTCCATCACTTCGCCGCGGCGGGCGGCGAAAGCGTGCGCGCGAAGAAGCGCAGGCTCTCGGGGAGGCGCGCCTTCCAGAGGTCGAACGAGTGGTGCCCAGGCACGAGCACGAACGTGTGGTCGATGTTCCGCGCGAGGAGCTCGGCGTGCAGATCGCTCGCCTGATCCTGGAAGGCGAAATCGTCCTCGGTGCCGCAGTCGAGGTAGATGGAGAGCTCTCCGGGGGAGAGCTTCGCGGCGAGGAGCGCCGGATCGTGCTCCCTCCAGCGCGCGATCGACGGACCGAAGATGCCGCGCACGAGCGCGCGCATCTTGTCGGGGTAGCGCTTGCCCCACGCGTCGGGTGACTCGGCGCGCACGACCTTGCCCGGCGCGTACGGGTGCGGCCCGTCGTAGAGGAGCGACGCGAGGCCCGAGTGGCTCGCGACCGCGCCGTAGAGATCGGGGTGCCGCATCGCGAGCATGAGCGCGCCGAAGCCGCCCATCGAGAGCCCGCCGATCCCGCGCGCGCGCTTGTCGGCGATCGTGCGGTAGCGCGCGTCGATCTCGGAGACGAGATCGCGCGTCACGTAGTCCTCGTAGCGCGGCGTGCGCACGCAGTAGCTCTCGGCGGCCTCGGCCCCGTTGAAGGGTGTCTTCGTCTTCGCGCACTCGTCGTAGCTCGTCCCGGAGGCCGCGTTCGCGTAGAACCCGGCGTCGCCGTCGGGCATGACGACGATCGCGCCGAGATGCAGCGCGTCCGCGGTCGCCTGGAGGTCGCCGTGCTCGAGCCAGTTCGTCTCGTTGCCGCCGAGGCCGTGGAGCAGGAAGACGACCGGGTAGCGCGCCGCCGACGTGTCGTAACCGCCGGGCAGATACACCTCGTAGCGCTTGGTCACGCCGAGCGCCGAGGACGCGAACGTGCGCGCCTCGACTCTCCCCGGGCCGGCGCTCTCGGGCGCGCTCGCGCTCGCGGCGGCGCTCGTCGCCGGCGCCGCGACCGACGACGCCGGCGTCCCCGACATCGACGCCGATCCGACCGCGGCCGAGCGCGCGCTCTCGGCCGGGAGCGAAGAGGAGGGGAGCGTGCGGCGCGCGTCGCCGCAAGAGAGGAGGGCGACGGCGAGCGCCGCGACGAGGCGGGTCCGGTTCACGGGGTGAGTATATGCGCTACGCTCCGTTCGACGTGGACACTCGATCCATCGCCTTCGCGATCCCGCTGTTCTTCCTGATGATGGCCCTCGAGGCGTGGCTCGACGCGAGGAAGCGGCGCCGACTCGCGGCCGAGCATCGCGCTGCGCCGGGCGACCGTCGGCTCGAGCCGGCGTACCGCTTCGCCGACGCCATCACGAGCCTCAGCTGCGGCGTGGGCCAGCAGGTGCTCGCGATCACGGTGGTGAGCGTCCTCGCGGTCGGAGGCTACACGGTGGTCTACGAGAAGCTCCGCCTCTTCTCGGTCTCGACGTCCAGCGTCCCCGGCTGGATCGCAATCGTGTTGCTGGTGGACCTCGCTTACTACACGTACCACTGGGCGAGCCACCGCATCAATTTCTTCTGGGCGACGCACGTCGTCCACCACCAGAGCGAGGAGTACAACCTCGGCACGGCGCTCAGGCAGAGCTGGTTCACGGGGCTCACGTCGTGGATCTTCTACCTCCCGATCGCGCTCCTCGGCTTCCCGCCGTTCATGTACGTGCTCGCGCACACGTTCAACACGCTCTACCAGTTCTGGATCCACACGCGCCGCGTCCCGAAGCTCGGGCCGCTCGAGCTCGTGCTCAATACCCCGTCGCACCACCGCGTGCATCACGGCATCGATCCCGAGTACATCGACAAGAACTACGCGGGCACGTTCGTCGAGGAGCGCGCGGAGCCGGCGTACGGCACGGTGAAGCCGCTCGCGAGCCTGAACCCGTTCTGGGCCAACGTGGAGGGCTTCGTCGCGCTCGCCAAGATGTCCCGCGAGACGAAGCGACTCGGCGACAAGATCCGCGTCTGGGTGAAGCCCCCCGAGTGGCGCCCGGAGGACCTCGGCGGCGTCGTCACCGTGCCTCCGGTCGACCACGCGACCCGCGAGAAGTACCTGCCCGAGACGACGGCGGCAACGCGCGCGTACGTGGCCGTGGAGTTCGCGGTCACGGCGGGCGTGGTCGGGCTGCTCTTGTGGTTCAACGCGTCGCTCGATGGGTGGGTGAGGGCCGCGGGCGTGATCGTCACGCTCGCCTCGCTGCTCGGTTGGGGCGGGCTCTTCGAGCGCAAGGCGTGGGCCGCGCCCCTCGAGCGGGCGCGGCTCGTCGCGCAGATCGGGTTCGCGGCCCTCGTCGGCGCGAAGAGCGCGATCGCCGGGACCCCTTACGCGACGCTCCTCGTCGCGGGCGCCGTCGCCTTCGCGTTCGGCTCGATCTACCTCCTCTCGAAGGCCGCATCCTCGAACGAGCCCGGGGAGGTCGACGGGACCTCGGCCGCGCACGCGCGCCCTTGAGCGTTTCGGGGAGCGCGAGCCCGAGCGGCCTCTCGAAGCCCTTCTCGCTCGCCGCCCCATTCTCTATGATCGCCCTCTTTTCTCGAGGAGGCGTGCGTGGGTGAGCTCGTGTTGATCACCGGGACGTCGAGCGGGATCGGTCTCTCGACCGCGATCGAGTGTGCGCGCGCGGGGCACCGCGTCGTCGCGACGATGCGCAACCTCGACCGCAAGGAGGATCTCGAGAAGGCGGCGAAGGAAGCGGGCGTGGACGTCGCCGTCGAGCAGCTCGACGTGACGAGCTCGGGCGTCGGGATGAAGGTGCGCGAGCTCATCCTCAAGTACGGGCCCTTCTACGCGCTCGTGAACAACGCCGGGATCGCGTTCGGAGGCGCCTTCGAAGAGCAGACCGAAGAGGACATCCGAGAGCAGTTCGAGACGAACGTCTTCGGCCTCATGGCGGCGACGCGCGCCGTGCTCCCGTCGATGCGCGCGCAGCGGCGCGGTCGCATCATCAACGTGTCGAGCCTCTCCGGCCGCGTCGGGCTCGCGTGCGTGTCGGCCTACGCGGCGACCAAGCACGCCGTCGAGGGCTTCAGCGAGTCGCTCCGCTGGGAGGTCGAGCCGTTCGGCGTCGGCGTCCACGTGGTCGAGCCGGGCACGATGCGCACGCCCATCTTCTTCTCGAACCAGCGCCGCGGCTCGCTCGTCTCGACGGACGGCCCGTACGCGGAGGTGAACCAGCTGGTCGAGAAGATCGTGCTGGAGGAGGCGTCGAAGGCGCCCGATCCCGAGGTGGTGGGCCGCCGCATCGAGAGCATCGTGAGCGGACCGAACCCGCCGTTTCGATGCACCGTCGGCCGCGACGCGAGCGCGCTCGTCACGCTGCGCCGCGTGGTGCCCGATCGGTTGTTCGCGACGGGCGTGCGGTTCTACTCGCGCTACCGCGGCACCTGAGCGCGGAGGCCGGCACGAATTGACACCCCCAGGGCGCCCGCCTAGGGTCCGCAGACTGGCGGCAGCCGCCGGGGTGATCGAGAGGGGTTGTTCGGCCTTCACGGGCCGGTCGTTGTACCCTCGCCTCGCCCAAAGCCGGGGGGTCTCGCGAGGACCCCGCCTCGGATCGGTCTCTCTTCTCGAGGCCCCGAAAACACGCCCAGGCATCTCACGTTCGCTCTCCATCGGAGGAACTCATGCTTCGAAAGGTTCGCCGGATCGCCCCGCTCTGTAGCTCGCTCCTCCTCGGAGCCGTCGTCCTGCCCACGGGGCTCGTCGTCGCCACGACGTTGGTCGGGTGCAAAGACGAGAACGACCCGGCGACCTACGTGGCCGACCTCAATGATCCTGCGAAGCAGAGCTCCGCGATCAAGCGTCTCATCCAGTTTTACGAAGACGCGATGACGCAGGACAAGAAGAACCGCCAGGGTCCGGCAGTGAAGCCCGTGCTCGACAAGATCGTCGAGCCGATGACGAAGCTCTGCACCGACGGCAAGGATCTGCAGGATCGCACGCGCTCGACGGTGGTGAAGTTCCTCGCCGACTCGCAGGATCCGCGCGCGACGCCCTGCCTCGTCAAGACGCTCACCGACTACAAGCCGGGGACGAACGAAGAGGACGTGCAGCAGGTCATGCGCTCGATCGCGCAGACGAAGAACAAGGACACGGCGGACGCGGTCGTGAAGGTCTTCACGACGATCAAGGTGAGCGAGCCGAAGGCCGCGCTCATCTACCCCGACGTCATGGAGGCGACGCTCGCGGTCGCGACGACGGCCCACGAGGACGCGCTCATCAAGCTGCTCGACGCGCCGGTCCCGGACGACGAGAAGGACACCGCCGGCATCAAGAACCAGACGTTCTGGCAGGGCATCGCGGCGCGCGCGCTCGGCAACCTGCGCAGCGAGAAGGCGGTGAAGCCGCTCATCAAGGTGATCCTCACGCCGTCGAAGGCGAACGGGTACGCCGCGGACATCGCGAACAACGCGCTCACGGCGCTCGTGAAGATCGGCAAGCCCGTCATCGGGCCCGCGCAGGCGCTGCTCCAGGGCAAGGACGCCGACCTCATCAAGTACTCGACGGAAGAGAACCTGAAGGGCGATCTGCCGAAGGATCCGAAGGAGCTCGAGAAGGTCAAAAAGGCGGCCGAGAAGGCGCACATCTCGTGGGCCGCGCAGATCCTCGGGGCCCTCGGCCGCGAGGACGCGGTCGCGCCGCTGCTCAGCGCGATCGACGGCGCCGACGACGCGACCAAGGCCGTCATCGCGCTGCAGCTGCCGAGCCTGCCGAACTCGGATCAGACGATCAACGCGTTCAAGAGCATCTACGAGTCGACGAAGCTCGACACGAACCTGCCGAACGGCTCGAGCGCCAAGCCGGCTCTCGCCGACGCCGCCTCGGGCTTCGTGGACGCGAGCCTCGTGCCGTGGCTGCTCAAGCAGGCCTCGGACCTCAAGGCAAAGGCCGAGGGCGATCAGGACACCATCGACCAGATCCGCCAGAACACGTTCCAGACCGCGATGAAGCTCATGAAGCCCGATCAGGTCGCGGACGTCGAGGCGCTCTACCACCTCAAGGTGGCGGTCGAGGGCAAGCCGAACGAGCAGACCGAGCTCGGCAAGGCCTACGAGAAGGAGTGGAAGCTCGCGAAGGCCGTGCTCGACAAGTGCAAGACCGACGCGAAGTGCTACCTCGACGCGATGACGCTGCCCGGCTCGCAGGACAAAGAGGGCCAGTTCACGAGCATCAAGGCCGGCTACATGGTCATGATCATGGGCAAGCCGGACATCAAGCAGGCCGTCGTCGACGACATGCCCAAGTTCCAGAACGCGGCGACGCGCTTCGTCGCGCTCACGATCATCGACGAGTTCTCGCCGAAGGGCGACAAGGAGATCGCCGACAAGCTCCAGGCGATCGTCGACAAGGCCGTCGAGTCGAAGGACCAGGAGCTCATCCGCCTCAACGCGCCGTTCAAGGACGTGATCGCGCGCCTCAACGCTCGCGCGCAGTGACGAGACCGGGCGCTTGCTGACGATCGAAGTAGTTCAAGGCCTCGCCGCGGGATCCAAGATCGAGTTCCGCGGCGAGGTCGTCATGATCGGGCGGCGCACCGACAATCAGCTCGTGCTCGAGGACGCGCACGTCTCGGGCGAGCACGCGCGCATCGTGAACCAAGGCGAGCGCGTGCTCTTGACCGATCTGCGCTCGACGAACGGCACGACCGTGGTGCGGCGCGACCAGCGGCTGCGACTGACGCAGGCGGAGCCCTCGACCGAGCTCGAGACCGGGGATCTCCTCGAGCTCGGCACGGGGGACGCGGTGACGGTGCTCCGCGTGACGCTGACCGACGAGGTCGATCGGAGCCGCGTCGTGCGCGTGACGCGCATCGACGAGGTCGAGCCCGCCGCGGCGCGGTTCGAGGGCGATCCGAGCACGCTGCGGCTGCTCTACGAGGCGCAGAAGCGCCTCGGCGCCGCGACCGATCTCGATCACGTGCTCGTCGAGGTCGCCGACGCGGCGCTCGAGCTGCTCAAGAACGCGACGCACGTCACGGTCATCCTGCGCGACGACGACAGCGGCAAGGTCGAGGGCGCGCCGGTGTTCGTCCCCGTGCTCACGCGCGTGCGCCTCCCAGCGGGAGACGCGGGTCCGCCGTCCGGTCCCGTACCCATCTCGCGCAGCGTCTATCGCAAGGTCGTGAAGGAGCGCGCCGCCGTGCTCGCGGCCGACGCGCCGACCGAGGTCGGCGACTCCGAGTCGCTGATGGGCGCCTCCATCCGGAGCACGATCGGCGTGCCGCTGTGGCGCGGCGAAGAGATCCTGGGCGTCTTGCAGGCGGACAACCGCAACGCGCCCGGCATGCTCACGGGCGTCGACGTCGACCTCTTGCTCGTGCTCGCGGCGAACGCCTCGCTCGCCGTCTCGAGCGCGCGGCTCATCAAGCGCCTCGTCCACGCCGAAGAGCAGCTGAAGAAGGAGAACGTCTTCCTCAAAGGCCGCGAGGAGAAACGGCGCGGAGGCGGCGCTGGCAAGGACGTGACGATCATCGGCTCGAGCGACGCGATGCAGACCGTCCTCAGGCAGCTGGAGAAGGTCGTCGACACGCGCGTGACCGTCCTCATCGAGGGCGAGACCGGCACGGGCAAGGAGCTCATCGCCGCGGCGGTGCACTACCGTTCGCGCCGTCGCGACAAGCTCTTCGTCGCGCAGAACTGCGCGGCCATCGCCGAGAGCCTGCTCGAGAGCGAGCTCTTCGGCCACAAGAAGGGCAGCTTCACCGGCGCCAACGAGGACAAGAAGGGCCTCTTCGAGATCGCCGACGGCGGCACGCTCTTCCTCGACGAGATCAACTCGACGAGCCTGTCGCTCCAGTCGAAGCTCTTGCGCGCGCTGCAGGAGGGCGAGGTCAGGCCCGTCGGCGCGACCGCGGCGAAGCACGTCGACGTGCGCATCGTCGCCGCGACGAACCGAAACCTCGAGGACGCGGTCGCGAAGGGCGAGTTCCGCGAGGATCTCTACTACCGGCTCAAGGTGTTCCCCCTTCGCCTCCCGCCGCTCCGCGAGCGGCGCGACGACATCCCGCCGCTCGCGACGCACTTCCTCGCGCGCTACGCGGAGGAGCTCGGCAAGCCGGTCGGCGGCTTCTCGCAGCAGGCCCTCGAGCTGATGATGGCGTACGACTGGCCCGGCAACGTGCGCGAGCTGCAGAACGAGGTGCAGCGGCTCGTCATCCAGCTCGATCCCGGGAGCTTCGCCACGCCGGACCTGCTCTCGCCGCACATCAAGAAGGCGCTCGGCGTCGTGGGGCGGGCGAACGTGCAGAAGGGCACGCTGCGCGAGATGATGGACGCGGTGGAGAAGTACTTCCTCCTCGATACGCTGCGCGAGCACGGCCAGAACAAGACGGCGGCGGCGAAGTCGCTCGGCATCACGCGCGAAGGCCTGCACAAGAAGCTGCGCCAGCACGGGATGTGAAGGCAGCGCGGCCCGGGCGCGGGGCGTGATCAGCGCGTGACGACGAGCAGCGCCCTGCCCTGACGATGCTCGGGCCGCACCGACGCGTAGCCCTTCTGCTTCGCGAAGCCCTCGAAGTCGTTGCGGTGCTCGTCGAGGTACGCGG
Source organism: uncultured Polyangiaceae bacterium (assembly GCA_964467935.1). Taxonomy (GTDB): domain Bacteria; phylum Myxococcota_A; class Polyangia; order Polyangiales; family Polyangiaceae; genus CAYYKK01. The sequence continues at coordinate 4,088 of CAYYKK010000243.1, read as the reverse complement.
AGAACTCGATCCAGAGCGCCCGCGCGGCCGCGTCGTCGAGCGGGGCGCCGTCGACGAGGACGCCGAGCAAGCTCTTCGGGGCGTCTGTGGACGACGCCTCCTCCGGCGGCCTCGTCGCGCCGGCGGATCGCGCAGGCTTGGCGGCGTGCGCGCCCTTCGACGCGCCGTGCTTCGGCGCGCCCCGCTTCGGCCCACCCTGCTTCGGCCCGCCCTGCTTCGGCCCGCCCTGCTTCGACCCACCCTGCTTCGGCGCGCCCTGCTTCGGCCCGCCCTGCTTCGGCGCGCCCTGCTTCGACCCACCCTGCTTTGGGGACCGCGCGCGCGGCCCCGCGGGCTCATTGGATCCCATACTCCTTCAGCCTCCGATAGAAGGTGCGCCGCGGCATGCCGATGAGCTCGGCGGCCTTCACGCGATTCCAATTGGAGCTCGAGAGCGCCGCGAGGATGCGGTCCTTCTCCTCGTTGCGGTGCTGATCGAGTGACGTCGGCGCGCTCGACGGGACCACCGAGCTCGGCGCCGACGCGGGGCTCGCGATCTTCGCGCCCGTGCGCGGTCCACCTTCGAGCGCCTCGAAATCGTCCGGCTCGAGCTCGGGCGCGTCCGAAAGCACCCACGCGTTGAGCAGCACGTTCTCGAGCTGCCGCACGTTGCCCGGCCAGCGGTAGCCCATGAGCAGCTTGAGCGCCGCGCGGGACACGCTCCGTCGCTCGCGTCCGTAGCGCGCCGCGAAGATGCCGAGGAAGTGGTCGATGAGGACCGGGATGTCGTCGAGGCGCTCGCGCAGCGGGGGCACGCGCACCATGATCACGTTGAGCCGATAGAAGAGATCCTCACGGAACGCGCCGCTCTCGACCATCGCGGCGAGATCCCGGTGGGTCGCTGCGATGACGCGGGTGTCGACGGGCTCCTCACGCGAGCCCCCCACCGGGCGAACGACCTTCTCCTGCAGCACGCGCAAGAGGCCCGCCTGCATCTTCTGCGGCATCTCGCCGATCTCGTCGAGGAGGATCGATCCCTCCGTCGCTTCGCGGAAGAGGCCACGTCGATCGCGATCGGCGCCGGTGAAGGCGCCGCGGACGTGGCCGAAGAGCTCGCTCTCGAGCAGGTGCTCCGGGATGGCGCCGCAGTTGATGCCGACGAAGGTCTTCTTCGCGCGCGGGCCGGCGTTGTGGATCGCGCGCGCGATGATCTCCTTGCCGGTGCCGCTCTCGCCGACGACGAGCACGGGCACGTCGGTGTCCTTGATGCGATCGACGAGCGCGTACACGCGCCGCATGACGTCGCTCGTGCCGACCAACCCCTCGTAGCCGAAGTGGCTCTTCAGGACCGCCCGCGCCGAGCGGAGGTCGCGCCTCGTCGCGCTGAGCTGGGCGGTGCGGTGATCGAGCGCCTCCTCGAGCTTCTCCCGGGCGCGCGCGAGCTCTTGGTTGGTGCGCGCGAGCTCCTCCGCCCGCGCCTCGTTCTCCGAGACGAGCGTGGCGGTGTCGATCGCGATCGCCACCTGATCGGCCAGCGCAGCGAGGACGCCGAGCTCCTCTGCGAAGCGCGCCGCCGGGCGGATCCGCGTCTCGAGATAGAGCGCGCCGATGACCCCCGAGCTCCGCGAGCGGATCGGCACGCAGGCCACCGACTGGAGCATGAGCTGATGCACGGAGACGTAATCGGCCATCCGCGCGTCGTCGCGAGCGCTCGTCGTGACGACCGGCTCGCCCGTCGCGATGACGCGGTCGGCGATCGACTGCGAGAAGCGCCCGTGAGGATCGTCGCTGCCCTCGCCACGCGACGCGTGGATCGACAGCTCGGCGTTGGCCTCCGGCCGGCGGCTCTTGAGGATGACGAACCCTCGCTCCGCCGACGACAGCGCGATGGCGTGGTCGGTCACGCGCTCGAGCAGGCGCTTGAGATCGTACGTGCCCGCGATTTCGCGGTTGATCTCGAGGACTCGCGCGAGCTTCTCCTCTTGGGCCGGCGCTTTGCGCGGAGGCAGCTCGTGCACCGTCGCCGGGAGCGAGCTCGACGCGCGGAGCGATCGGCGCAGCGGATCGTTCCAGAACACCTCGCGCAGATCTCGGGGGAGCTTGGTCGCGATCTCCTCGAGGAGCGCGAGCGCGGCCTCGCGATCCTTGCGCGCAGCGAGCGTCTGGCCGCTCTCGAGGGCGACCTCGGCGCGCCTCTCGAGCGCGCGCCACTCCCAGTCTCGCAGGCCAGCGGTCCTGGCCGCCTCGATCGCGCGGTGGAAGGCGGCGCGAGCCTCGTCGAGATCACCCGCGCGCTGCGCCAACCTGCCCGCGACGACCTGGCCGAGCGCGCGGTGCGCCTGGGTCCCCTCGAGGCTGCTCTCGACGTCGGCGAGCTCGCGCCGGAGCCCCGCGAGATCGGGCGAGGTCCCGGCGAGCGCGAAGAGCATGCCCTCGAGGCGCGCCTCGGCCGCGTCGACCACGCGACCGAGGAGCACGTAAGCCGCCGCGCACTTCTGGCAGAGCGCGTAAGCGCGCGCCTGATCGCCGGCCTTCCCGGCCGCTTCCGCCTCGAGCGCGTAGAGCTGCGCGCCGAGCTGTCGAGGCAGCTCGTCACGCTCCCGGGCGAGGGCGTCGAGGGACGTCTGGGCCTTCGCGAGCCGACCGATGTAGAGGTCGAGGTTCGCGAGGTTGAGCAGCGCGTGGCGGAGCGTCGAGAGGCGACCCGACCGCCGCCCCATGTCGACGGCGGCCTCGAGGTGCGAGAGCGTGAGCCCGAGATCGCCGCGCGCCTTCGAGATCGTCGCGAGGTTGAGGCGCGTCGTCGCCACGCTGCCTGCGTCGCCCGCCTGCTCGGCGGCGACGAGGGCCTCTTCGTAGGCCTTCTCCGCCTCCGCGAGCTCGTCGTTGCGCTGCAGCGCGAACGCGAGCGACCCGAGCGCGACCGAGAGCAGCCGTGGGTCTTCCAGCGCGCGAGCGAGCGCGACGCCCTCGACGAGCGTCGCCTTCGCCTCGTCGTGGCGAGACGAGAAGCTCTGGACGAGGCCTGCGACGCTCTTCGCCTCCGCGATGACCGCTCGTCCCTCGCGCGTCTCTGCCGCGTCGCCGAGCCGCTCCGCCGCGGCGAGCGCGTGCCTCTCGGCGGCGGGGTAGTCGCCGGCGCGCAGGTGGGCGCGCGCGGCGTGCAGACACCACTCGCCGGGCTCGAGCCCCTCCGTGGTCGTCGCTTCCTCCTCGAACTCGGCCAGCGCCGCGAGCGCGCGACGCGGCTCGCTCCGGTTCGTGTGGAGGCGCGCGCGCGCGATCGAGAGCGCGAGCGAGCGTTGGTCTTCGAGCGGCGCGAGGAGGTCGGCGGCCTCGTCCACGTGCCCGCGGTCGAGCGCGTCGCGCAGCTGGGCGAGGTTCGTCGCAGGCCGTGCGACACGCTCTCCCTTCAGCAGATCGGCCGTGACGAGCGCGTCGACGTCCTCGGGTGCGACGATCGGAGCGCCCGCGATCACGTCGGCGATCGCGCGGAGGCGCCCAGGCCAACGCCCCGCCAGCTCCACGACGTGGCTCACCACCGCCGGGCCGAGGCTCGGCGCTGCGCGCGTCACGAGCTCACGCGCGAGCTTGTCGTCGAGCGGCCAGAGCGCGAAGACCTGCAGGGTGCGGCCCGGGAGCTCCACGTCACCGGGACCGTCGGTTCCCTTCGGCGTCGTCACCACGACGAGGCGCGCGCCTCGGTCGCGCAGCGCGCCGAGAGCTCCGAGCGCCGCAGCGTCGAAGAGGTCGACGTCGTCGACGATCACGACCGCGTCGCCGGGCTCGTCGGCGATCTCGATCTCGAGCGCGACCCGCGGATCGGCGACGAGCTTCGCTTCGACGAGGACGACCTTGCGGCCTCGCACGCCGAGGGTCCAGGCGAGCCTGCGCACGAGGGTGCTCCGCCCCGAGAGGCGCGGTCCAGCCACGACGACGCCGCCGCCCGACGGCAGATCCTCGACCAGCGTGAGCAGGTCGTGCGCCATCGCCTCGAGACCGACGATCGGCCATGCGCGCGCGCCGCGCGCCGAGGGAGTGGCAGCGCCCGACGCGACGAGCCCCGCTGCGACGAGCACCCGACGGAGCGCGCTCGCGAGCTCGTCGAC
>CAYYKK010000242.1:0-11894 GCA_964467935.1 uncultured Polyangiaceae bacterium | reverse complement strand
GGGGCGTTCGAAGGCGGCGCGGCGCCGGTCGCGCGCCCCGCGGCGACGGCCTCGGCCGAGCTCGACGCGGCCGCGGTGGGCGCGGGGCGCGAGCGCGCCCGCGAGATCCCGATCGCCGCGACCACGCCGATCGCCGCCGCGACGACACCGACGGCGACGGTGAGCCACCTGCGAGAGGAGGGCCGCCCCGAGGCCTGCCACACGGCGACGCGCGCAGCGCCGTCGTCATCGCGCGAGCGGCGCGTCTCGGGCACCTCCGCCGCGTCCTTCGACACGGGCAGCGGCTCGACCCCGGAGGCGATCGAAGCGCGGGACCCACGCGTCCAGTGCGCGGCGATCGAAGCGCCGGTGACGTCCGTGTCGACGCCGTTCGCGAGCGCCCACTCCGCGAGCGCCCTGCCGAACGCGCGCATGTCGTCGAAGCGCGCGTCGGGCGCCTTCTCCAGCGCCTTCGCCACGATCGCCCCGAGCTTCGCGTCGGCGCGCCCCTCGGCCTCGAGGCTCGGCGCGGGATCCTCGATGATCGCGCGAAGGAGCGCGAGCGGGTGGTCGGCGCCGAACGGCGTCCGCCCCGAGAGGGCCTCGAAGAGGACGACGCCGAGCGCCCATACGTCGGTGCGCGCGTCCATGTGATCGACGTCGCCCTTCGCTTGCTCGGGCGCCATGTAGTCGGGGCTGCCGAGGATCGTGCCCTCGCGCGTCGAGCGGCGGTCGAACGCGGGGGAGTCGACCTTCGCGAGCCCGAAGTCGACGACCTTCGGCACCGTTCGCCCTTCCTCTCCGACGAGCACCACGTTCTCCGGCTTCAGGTCGCGGTGAACGATCCCCTTCTGGTGCGCGGCCGCGAGGGCGCTCGCGATCGGGAGCAAGAGCGGGACGATCTCCTTTCCCGACAGGGTGCCGCGCCGCTCCAGCAGATCGCGCAGGCTCTCGCCGCGGAGCAGCTCCATCACGATGAAGGGGTCGCCGAGCTCCGACTCGCCCAGATCGAAGACGCGCACCGCGGAGGCGTGCTCGAGCTTCGCGGCGGCGTGCGCCTCGCGCTTCAGCCGCTCCGTCATCTCCGGCGAGGCGAGCTCGCCGTGCACGAGCTTGACGGCGACGTCGACGCCGAGCGCGCTGTTGGTCGCGCGCCACACGGAGCCCATGCCGCCTTTGCCCATCAGCTCTTCGAGCCGGTACTTGTCGGCGATGACGTCGCCCGCGCGGTACTTGAGCGGCTCGACGACGATGGCCGGTCCGTCGGAGGCGCGAGGGGGGTCGTTCGACGCAGGCATCCAAAGGGCACTATAGCGCCCCCGGCGCGGGGGCCCAAAAGACGTCTTCGCGCGCCTCTCGCGAGCGCGCCGAGATCACTCGGCGCCGACCGTGAGCTCCCGCTTCCACGCCTCGATCGCCTTCACGATGGCGTGGTCCGCGCCGAGCTCTCGCGCCGCGATCGCGAGCGCGCGCTCGTAGAGCGGCAGCGCGAACAGGATGCGTCCTTCGCGATGGTGGAGCTGCGCCAAGCGGACGAGCGTCGGCCGGAGCGAGGCGTCCTCGGCGCCGAGCGCGCCTTCGCGCAGCGCGAGCGACTCGGTGTACCGCTCGCGCGCGCCGTCGCCGTCGCCCATCTCCTCGAGCACCGCGCCGAGGTTGTGGAGGATCGCGGCGCGCAGGAGCCGCGTCTCCCGATCCGGGGCGTCGGTCATCGACAGCGCCTCGGAGAGCGCGGCGCGGACGTCGCCGAGGGGCTCGGTCGCAGGGCGGAAGGTCGCCGCGTTGAAGAGGACCTCGGCCACCGCGCGATGCGACCGTCCGAGCGCGTCGCGACGCAGCCGCGCGGCCTCCGCGAAGCGCTCCTTCGCCTCGTCGCGCTTGTCGCGCCGACCGAGCAAGAGCCCGAGCTGGTTCAGCGCAGCGCCGAGCCCGACCGGATCCGGCGGCTCCGCGACGCGGCACGCGTCGACCCATCGCCGGAGCATCGTCTCGGTCGCGTCGACGTCGGCCCGTCCACGCAAGACGATCGACGCGAGCATCTCGTGGAGGCGCACGCGCGGCGCCCCGTCTACGTCGCCGGAGGGCGGATCGAGATCGTCGAGCGCGCGCCGGAGCGACGCCTCCGCCTCTCCCATCCGCGCCTCGGCGACGAGCGCCGAGGCGAGCCCGTAGAGGGGCAGGCTCAAGGCGGCGCTCCTCGCTCCGTAGAGGGCCTCGCCGAGCGCGAGCGCCTCTCGACCGAGCGCGACCGCGCGCGCGTGCTCGGCGCGCGAGAGGGCCTCCGCGAGATCGTCGAGGGCGCGCTCGTAGCGCGAGCGACGCCCCCCGAAGACGCGGTCGAGGAGACCCACGTCAGCCAGTCACTTCGTGCCGGTGCTCGTCGTGGCGCTGGTCGTGCCGGCGCCGCCGCCCGTCGTCGAATCTCCGGGGCACGTGTAGACCTGCGGGCACTGGCCGTCGTTCGCGATCGCGCTGTCGCCGCAGTCCTCGAACGCCTTGATGCACGAGTCGAGCGTCCCTTGGTTGAAGCACGAAGCACCCTTGGCGGCCTGCTCCTGCTTGCAGCGATCCGTCGCGTCCTGCTCGCTGAAGCCGCAGCCCACGAAGACGACGGCGGCGAGTGCGGTGACGACGAGCGCGAGAAGCGCCTTGGCGTAGGGCATCATGATCGATCGGTCTCCTTTTTCCTTCTTCTTCTGCCAGGCGGAGGACGTCCTCCGCGAGTCAAACAATCTCACGACCCACGCGGCCCCCCCTCGGGGGCGGGCGGGGACGAGGGCTCACGGGCCGGCTCGCTCGACGCGAGCGTGTCGCCGAGGATGAGCCCCCACGTGCCGGCGCCCGCGATCTGCACCCAGCCGCGCACGAGCTTGATGACGCGACCCGTGCGGGCGACGCTCTGCACGGCGTCGTAGAGCTCGCGCACGCACTTCGCCTTGAGGTGATCGACGTTCTCACCGGGCTCGGCGGTGCGGCGGATCCAGAGCGTGCCGGCCGGCATGAGGTGCCCATCGAAGCGCTCGTTCCATCGCCGCCCCACGAGCTCCGCGCGGAGCAGCTTGCGCGCATCCGGCGGCGTGAGCGGGTCGAGCTCGTACGTGAGCGTCGCGAAGAACATGACGGGCGGCCCTACATGCTCGAAGTCGGAGTCCGCGTAAAGGACGGCCCGTGTTCAGCGGGGCGCCTTTCGCCCGCCCACGAGCGACTCGAGCGCCGCGAGGACCTTCCGCGCGTCCGGGCGCGCCGTGAGGAGCGGCGCCATCGGATCGCCCACCGCCGCCACGCGGTCGACCACGGTGCGGATCGTGTACGCCCCGGGATCGAGGTCGGCGGTCACCTCGTCCCAGCGGAGCGGCGTCGAGACCCGCGCCCCGCGGGTCGCCCGGACCGAGTACGGCGCGACGATCGTGCGAGAGGGCCCGGTCTGTCCGGTGTCGACGTAGACCTTCGGTCCGCGCTTCTGCACCATCCTCTCCATCGTCGACGCCTCGGGGTGCCTCTCGACGATGAGCCGCCCGAACAGCTCCGCGAGCACCTTCGCCGCCGACGGCGTCACCCCCCGACCGAGCGGGACGAACACGTGCAGACCGCTCTGCCCCGACGTCTTCGCGAAGCCCTCGAGCCCGACCCACGCGAGGATCGCGCGCAGCGTGTGCGCGAGGGGGATCGCGGCGCGCAAGCTCGAGAGGTTCACGTCGAAATCGATCGTGAGAAAATCGCAGTCGTTCGGCGTCGAGACGCGCGCGCCGAGGATGTGGACCGGGATGCACGCGAGGTTCGCGACGTAGAGCAGGCTCTCCCTGCGATCGACGAGGAAGACGTGCTTCTTGTGCGCGTCGTCCCCGTCGGGCACATCGAGGTGCTTGCCCAGCACCACCGACTTCACCCAGGGCGGGCAGCCGTGCGGCACGTTCCATTGGTAGAAGCTCTTGCCGTCGATCCCGTCGGGGTAGCGCACGAGCATCACCGGACGATCAGCCAAATAAGGCAAGATCGTAGGTGCAATCGCGTCGTAATAATCGACCAGATCGCCCTTCGTGATCCCGTCCTCCGGGAAGAAGATCTTCTGTCGGTTCGTGACGCGCACCTCGATGGGCGCCTCGCGCGGCGCTGGCTCGTCGGGCGGGAGCACCGCGTCCTCGTCGTGCGGAACCGCGGTGCACGCCCGCGGGTCGGCGCCCTCCTCGATGCCGAGGAAGACGGGGTGGCGCAGGCTCCCGTCCTCGCTCCACTCGTGGAACCGGACCCGCACGACCACCTCCGGGCGGACGAACGTGCGGCCGCGCGGGGACGCCTCGTAGCTGCCCTTCGCGGTCGGCTCGGCGCTCGCGAGGGGCCCGAGCAGCGCGAGCAGCGCCGCGACCGAGGCGTCGTCGAGGCCGGAGCCGACCTTGCTGCGGACGACGAGGTCGTCGCCCTCGTAGGTCGCGACGTCGAGCGCGCCGAGCTTCTGTCGCGAGCTCTCGCCCCTCGTCATGCCCACGACGACGAAGAGCGCCTCCTCGGCGGTCTTCGTCTTGATCCAATCCGTCGTGCGCTTGGGGCCTTGTCGGTAGGTCGAGTCGACGCGCTTCGAGACGATCCCCTCGAGGCCGTTCTCCTGGCAGAACGCGAAGAGCTTGTCGCCGCCGGACTCGAGGTGATCGAGCGCCCGGACGAGCCCGCGACCGCCGCGCAAGAGCGCGGTGAGGAGCTTCTTCCGCTCGAGGAGCGGCAGCGCGACGAGGTCGAGGGCGCCGAGCGCGAGCAGATCGAACGCGACGTAGACGACGGGCGTCTCGGCGAGCGCGACGCGCATGTCGGGCCTGCGCTCGCCGTGGATGCGCCGCGAGAGCCGCTCGAAGCTCGGACGACCTCGCTCGTCGAACGCGACGATCTCACCGTCGAGCACGACCCTGTCGACCGGGAGCGCAGCGATCGCTCGCGCGATCTCGGGGTACGCCTCGTGCGCGGCGCGGCCGCTGCGGTAGCGCAGATCGACGCCGCGCGCGTCCTTCGTCGCGATGATGCGGACGCCGTCGAGCTTCAGCTCGTACAGGTATCGCCCCTTCTTCGGGATCTCGGCGAGCGTCGCGAGCATCGGCGAGACCTTCCGCCCGTCGAGCGCGCCCTCCTTCGCGCCGAGCGCCTTCGCGCTCGCGACGAGCTCTCGCGCGATGCGCGGCGCCTCGGCGAGCTCGGCGACCGTGAGACCGGAGAGGACGCTCTCGGGCTGCTCCTTCGCGAGGTCGGCCCCTTTGCGCACGAACGCGTCCTCCTTCTTGAGGAGGAGCCAGTCGCGCGACGTCTTGATCGATCCGCCGCCCTGCGGCTTCACGCGGACGAGGGCGTAGCGGCCGCGCAGCTTCTTGCCCTCGAGCACGAAGTGGAGCTTGCCGCTCTCGAGGCCCTCCTCGGCGCTCTCGTCGAGGTAGCGCACGAGGCCGCAGTCCCAGACGATCATCGGCCCCGCGCCGTAGGTTCCCTCGGGGATGATCGCCTCGAAGTCGAGGTACTCGATCGGGTGATCCTCGGTATGCACCGCGAGGTGCTTCTCGGCCGGATCGAGCGTCGGCCCCCTCGGGACGGCGAAGCTCGCGAGCACCCCGGCGACCTCCAACCGCAGGTCGTAGTGCATGCGCGTCGCGTCGTGCTGATGGACGACGAAGGCGCCACGCCACGTCGCGCGCGGCGCGCGTGGGTCGTCGCCGAGCGGCTCGTTGGTGCGCGACGCGTCGCGCTTCTTGCGATACTCGTCGAGCTTCATGGGCGGGGCGAAGGGGAGTCGACGCATCGAGCTCCTCGCCGAGCCGATGCTACGGCATCGATGGGAGGAACGGTGCAGGCGAGGCCTCTCGAGGGCCGAATGCGGCTGGGATCCGCGGCGCGATCGAGGCATGCTCGCGGCATGATCGATCGCTCCCTCGCCCACGCGCCCGACACGATCCTCCTCGGCGATCTCGAGGTCTGCCGCATGGGCTTCGGCGCGATGCGCCTCCCAGGCAAGGACGTGTGGGGCGAGCCCGACGATCCCGCGCGGGCCAAGGCGGTCGTGCGACGCGCCGTCGACCTCGGCGTCCAGCTCATCGACACGTCCTGGTACTACGGCCCCCACGTCGCGAACCGCATCGTCCGCGAGGCCATCCACCCCTACCCGAAGGACGTCGTCATCGCGACGAAGCTCGGCGGCAAGCGCCTGCCCGACAAGAGCTGGGCCCCCGCGTCGCGGCCCGAGGAGCTCTTCGAGGGATGCGATCACGATCTCCGCGAGCTCGGCATCGAGCGATGCGACGTGACGCATCTCCGATACATTCACAACGACGTACCGTTCTTGGAGTCGCTCGACGCGCTCATCGAGCTCCGACGGCGCGGGAAGATTCGCCACATCGGCCTCTCGAACGTGAGCGCCGCGCAGATCGGCGAGGCGCTCGCGAGGACGCCGATCGTGACCGTCCAGAACCTCTACAACGTCGGCGGCGGGGCGGGACGCCTCGCGAAGATGACGCACGCCGAGGTCGAGAGCCCCGAGGCGGTGCTCGAGCTCTGCGAGGCGCGCGGGATCGCCTTCCTGCCCTTCTTCCCGCTCGCGGTCGGCGCCCTCGGCAAGTCGCACCCGGCGCTCGACGCCTCGGCGAAGAAGCGCGGCGTCACGCCCGCGCAGATCGCCCTCGCGTGGCTCCTCGCGCGATCGCGCGTGATGCTGCCGATCCCCGGAACGAGCTCGCCCGAGCACGTCGAAGAGAACTGGGCGGCCCGCGCGATCCGGCTCGAGGAAGGCGAGGTCGCGGCGATCGCCGACGAGGCTCGTCGAGCGGGCTAAGCGCGCACTGCGCATCCATCCCCCGTCATGAGTTCAGCGACGGGCGGCATTTCGACCCTCTTATTCGACACTGGCCGAAGCGAGCGCATACGATTTCGCTCATGGCAGCGCGCGCGACCGGCTCGGGCACGATCTCGTTCGGGCTCGTATCGATCCCCTTCAAGCTCTACACCGCGGCCTCGTCGCAGTCGGTGTCGTTCAACCAGCTGCACAAGAAGTGCGGCTCGCGGATCAAGCAACAGCTCTTCTGCCCCGTCGACAACGAGGTGATCGAGCGGAGCGATCTCGTGAAGGGCTACGAGTATCAGAAGGACAAGTACGTCCAGTTCACCGAAGAAGAGCTGAAGAAGCTCGAGGCCGAGAAGACCGACCGCATCGACATCGTCGAGTTCGTCCCCGAGGACACCGTCGACTTCGTCTACCTCGAGAAGACGCAGTACCTCGGCCCCGACAAGGGCGGTGATCGCGCTTACAAGCTGCTCTCGAACGCGATGACGCGGATGAAGCGGATCGCCGTCGGCCGCTACGGCACGCGGGGCAAGGAGCAGCTCGTGCTGGTGCGGCCCCACCAAGGCGGGCTCGTGATGCACCAGGTCTTCTATGCCGACGAGGTGCGGAGCTTCGACGAGGTCGAGCGCCCCGGCGACCTCACGTTCAAGCCGGTGGAGGACGAGCTCGCCGACAAGCTCATCGAGCAGCTCTCGGCAGACGCGTTCAAGCCCGAGCAGTACCACGACGAGTACCGCGACCGCGTCGTCGCCGCGGTCGAGCAGAAGGCGGCGGGCCTCGAGATCACGAGCGCGCCGGAGGCGCCGCAGGCGCAGATCATCGATCTCTTCGAGGCGCTGAAGCGCAGCCTCAAGGAGGCGCCCGCGTCGACGACCGACGAGCCCGCCGAGGCGAGCGCCGACTCGGAAGAGAAGAAGCCCATCAAGAAGGTCAGCCCCAAGAAGGGCAGCAAGCAAGCGACGGGCTAGCGTCCGCGGCGGAAGAATTCTCGCACGCGACGCAACCGGCCGCGCGCGACGTCGACCTTGGGGCATGCCGGCCCCTCGCATCGCTCTCGCGCTCGCGATCCTCTCGCTCACGTCGTGCCGCTCCGATGGGCCCGCGACGATCGACTCCCGCGCGCGCCCGGCGCCGCCCTCGTCGCACGTCGGGCGCGTCCTCGATCCCACGCCCCTCGTCGATCGGCTCTTCGTCGCGCGCGCGGGCGCCGGCACGATCGTCCTCCTCGACGCGGAGACGGGCGACGAGCGCGCGCGGACGGAGACCGCGGGCTACGGGGGCCTCGTCGACCTCACCTTCGATCCGGCCTCCGGAGCGCTCTTCTCGTACGAGGAGAACGAAGACGGCGAGGGCGCGGAGCTCGCGCGCTTCCCGATCCACTTCGGCGCCGACGCGCCGTCCTTCGGATCGCGCGAGCGGCTGGCGTGGGTCGCCGGGGTCGCGCGGCTCGCCGCCACGTCGGCGGGGTTGCTCGAGGTCGAGGACGATCTCGGCCAACGCTGGAGCCTCTCGCGCGAAGGCGCGGGGCCGCTCACGAGCGTCTCGTGTCCGCGCCCGGCGTCGCTCGTCGGCGTCGCCGCGAACGGCGAGGTGCACCTCGTCGGTCTCTCGTCCCCGTACCCCGCGGAGGATCCCGTCGAGCGGCTCGAGGTCGTCGCCGGGGCCGCGGGCCTCGGGACCTGCGCGACGACGCCGCTCGCCTCGCCTCCGAGCTCGGCGCGGCTCGCCCGCCTCGACGACGGGACCGAGCTCGTCGTGGGCGTACGCGCCGGCAGAGTGCAGATCGAGCGTCTCGAGGGCGGGGTGGGCGCGCCCCTCGGGTCGACCGATCTCGACGCGACCACGGTCGAGGCCGCCGGGACGCTCGAGTCCTCCCCGGACGTGCTCGTCGTCTTGACGACCGCGCCGTCGAGCCTCGCCGTCGTCCGAGTCGATCGCACCGCCACCGGCCTCTCGCTCGGAGCGCGAGCGCAGGTTTCGCTGCCTCCGGTGCGCCGAGAGCAGCAGTTCTTCTCGCGGGAGCTCGCGGTGATGGGGCGCCGCGTCCTCGTCGCGACCGAAGGCGGCCTCCTCGCGTTCGACGTCGTCGGGGGCGAAGGCGGGCTCGACCTCGAGCCGGCGCCGTTCGCCTCCGCCGCCGACGCCCGCGGGCCGGTGCTTTCGCTGCCAGGGCGACCTCGGTCCCCCTGAGCGCGCATCGAAGCGCGTTTTGAGGCCGGAGAAGCGCGGGGCTCGGCTATCATCCGTCTATGCTTTGCCGCTCCTTCGCCGCCGCGTCGATCACGCTCGTGCTCTTGGGTTGCGATGACGGAACGACGGGCTCCGGGGGCTCGAAGCCGCTGCCCATCACGTCGAGCTCGGGCATGGGCCAAGGGGCGACGGGCACGTCCACGTCCTCGACCAACACGAGCTCGGGCACCGGCGGCAGCCTCATGTGCGGGCCGGACGGCATCGACGTGACCGTCGGCTCGCGCACGCAGTACCTCCTGAAGGGCACCGTGCTCACGCCGGCGGGCCCGATCACGGGGCAGGTCCTGATCGACGGCAACACGATTGCTTGTGTCGACACGTCGTGTGAGGCGATGGCCTCGGGGGCGACGGTGATCGACACGAACGGGATCATCTCCCCGGGCCTCATCGACACGCACAACCACATCCTGTTCGACGTCTTCGACGAGACGGACTGGTCGCCGATGCAGACGTACACGAACCACAACCAGTGGCCGAACGACCCGAAGTACAAGGAGATGGTCAACGCCAAGCAGTACTTGAACGGTGAGACGAACGGCTCGCCCTTCGATCTCGGCTGCGAGCTCGACAAGTTCGGCGAGATGAAGGCGCTCGTCGCCGGCACGACGTCGGTGCAAGCCTCGCCCGGCGGAGCCAACAAGACCTGCTACGGATCGGTCGCGCGCACCGTCGACCAGACCTCGAACGACCTCGGCTCCGACAAGATCCAGACGGCGACCATCTTCCCGACCAAGTCGTCGGCCGACGGCGTCTGCGCCAACTTCTCGAGCGGCAAGACCGACGCGTACGTCGTGCACATCGGCGAGGGCGTCGACGCGACGGCCGAGAACGAGTTCCCCAAGCTCGGGACGATCTCGACCACGCCGAACTGCCTCTACGCGCAGAAGACGACGATCATCCACGGCACCGCCCTCACCGACGCGGACTTCGGGGTGATGGGCACGGCGGGGATGAGCCTCGCGTGGTCACCGCGCTCGAACGTGTTCTTGTACGGCGCGGGCACCGACTACACGAAGACCACGAACATCCCGCAGGCGCTCTCGCACGGCATCAACGTGGCCGTGGCGCCCGACTGGTCCATCGGCGGCAGCCAGAACATGCTCGACGAGATGCGGTACGCGAACCAGGTCGACGACGCACAGTTCGGGAACATGCTGAGCTCGAAGGATCTCTTCGACATGGCGACGAGCCACGCGGCGAAGGCCCTCGGGCTCGACGCGGTCCTCGGCACGCTCGAGGTCGGCAAGCGCGCCGACGTGGTGGTCTTCGGCGGCAACGTGGCGACGCCGTACGACGCGATCCTGGCCGCGACGCCGGCGAACGTGGCGGCCGTGTTCGTCGACGGCCGCTTCCTCTACGGCGAGCCGTGCCTCGCGGACGTCGCGCCGGCCGACGCCGTCTGCGAGATGATCGACATTTGCACCCACACGAAGGCCGCGTGCATCGCCGAGGTGAACGGCACGGCGAGCGACAAGCTCGGCCAGACCTACGCCGAGCTCAAGATGGCGCTCGATGACGCGTTCACGCAGTACGACGCGATGAACTTCAGCCAGTACAAGTTCGCGCCGGTGACGCCCCTCGTGAAGTGCAACTGAGGCGGCGCGAGGCTCGATCGACGCGCCGTCGACGTCAGCGCGCCGGCGCGTCGAACGCGGCCTCGCTCGACGAGGGCCGGAAGCCGATGCGAACGCACGCCTCGCGCACCTCGTCGGAGACGTCGCGCGACGCGTAGACGGCGACCTCGTGGGGGCCGCCGCGCACCTCGACGATCGGGCCCGAGGTGCCGACGGGCGCGCGCGGCCACGCGGCGCGAGCGGCGCGTGAGTAGCGATAAGCGACGAGGACCGCGTCGGTCGAGCGACCACACAACGCGTCGAGCGCCGGAGCGACGGGGCTCCACTCGGACTCGTCGAGCGCGAACGGATCGACGTGCACGAGCAGCGCGCCGCCCCGGGCACGCGCGACGCGCGATCGATCGCGCGGGCCTCGTCGACGACGAAGACGCGCGAGAGGCCAGCCTCGGCGATCTGCTCCGCGAGCTCGGCGCGCGTCGCCCCGTTCGCCTCGGCGAGCACCGCCACGCCGCGCGCGTCGCCGAGCACGTCGAGGACGAGCCCCGACGAGCATCGGTAGCGCCCGGCGCGCGCGAGCGACGCGCCCTCGAGGGCGGCGTACGCGTCGAGCGCCGGATGCCACGCGAGCCGCGCCGAGACCTCCGCGCGCCATCGCGACTCGTCCGCGAGCGGCGCGTGGAGGAGGAACGCGTGCGTCTCGACGAAGCTCACCGCGGCGCGCCTGCGCGCGAGGAGCGACGCGAGCTCGACCAGCGCGCCGTGCTTGAGCACGTCGCCGAGGTTCCCCACGCTCCGACGCTGACGGTTGTTCGAACGAAGCATGCGATCGACGATGGCTGGCTCGAGGACAAAACGGCCGAGGGCGCCCGCGAAGGACGCCCCCGAGACCCGATCGGCGTGACGTCAGAACGAGCCGAAGACCATGCCGCCGCCGCCCTGCGGTCCGAACGACGGGACGAAGTGGATGCCCGCCTTCTCGTCGGACGCGGCCTTCTTCTTTCCGCTCGTCGCGCCGACGATGATCATCACCGCACCGCCCGCGGCCAGGACGCCGCCCGCGACGAGGCCGACGGTCGAGACCGTCGCGAGCGTCTTGGTGCTCGCGAGCTTGTCCTTGCCCTCCTGCGTCGTGCAGACCTTGTTCGGGCAGAGCGTGTCGACCTTGCTCTTGCCCGACGCTGCCGCGCCGCCGGTGCCGGCGCCGACGAGCAGCCCCACGACGCCGAGGCCGCCGATGACGCCGCCGCCGATCATGAGCCCGGTGTTCGGCCCGCTCGGCGCCG
>CAYYKK010000241.1:0-11917 GCA_964467935.1 uncultured Polyangiaceae bacterium | reverse complement strand
GACGAGTGTCGCGCGTTCTGCGCGGCGAGGAGCGGCGGCTCCGCGATCGCAGGCGCGATGAGCCGCGGCGTCGGCGCAGGCGCGGGCAGCGCGCGCACGCTCGCCGGCGCGCGCGCCCCGAACCCGTAAGCGTCGAAGAGCGCGCGGTGCGCGGGCTCGAGGTTCTCCACGCCGGCGAGCACCGTCGCGTAAGGGACGAAGAGCTCCTCGCGTCGTCCGTCGCCGAGCGTCCGCTTGAGCGCGAGCTCGTCCCGTCCGTTGCTCCTCCGCGCGATCTCGCGGACGTAGGGCGCCACCGACTCGACGATGAGCTGCCCGATGTCGGCCGGCTGCTCGAGCTCGGTGACGTTCACGTCGCGGAAGTGCGCGGCGCGGATCTTCGAGCGATGCGGCACGAGCGATCGGAGGGCGCCGCCCACCTTCGCGAAGAGCCTGCGTAGCACGCCGGCGTCGTCGGGGCGCATGAGCTCGGGCTCGCTCGTGCGCGCGCCGTCCTCGGCGATGCGCGAGACCTGGACCTCTTGACCGCCCTCGCCCGAGAAGACGACGCGGAGGCCCGCAGAGGGCTTCTTCTGCGACTTCCGCAGCGTCATGGCCCACTCGCCCGGCAGATCGATCACCTCGGTGATGAAGAGCGCGTCGAGCGCCTCGAGCTCGACGCGGGCCTTGCGCAGCACACGCTTCTTCACCAGGTGGATCGACACGCCGTGATCGACCACCGAGACACGCTGCGGCTTCGACCAGGCGTGCGACGCGGGGATCGCGACGTCGAGGCTCACGTCGAGCCCGCCCGGCGCCTGCGCGTAGACCTGCGCGATCGTGGTGCCGGTGCCGTCGAGGCGCGCGCCCCAAGCGACGCTCCACTGCGTGCCGGGCAGCTGATGCTTTTCGAAGAGCCGGCCGATGGTGGGGATCACGCGCGTGAGCGCCGCGGTCTCGAGCGCCGCGGTGAACGCCATCTCGCGCCACTTCGCGATCTCTTCGCGCATCTCACCGAGCATCGCGCGCGCGGCGCGCCCCATGTGGCCGCGGAGCTCGTCGTGCGGCTGGCCGTAGGTCTCGACCGCGCGGCGCGCGAAGGCGTCGAAGTGCGCGAGCTCGGCCTTCGCGCGCTCGTCCGCCTCGGCGACCATCCTTCGCTCGACGACCCGGACCTCGTCGGCCCGCAGCAGCGCGACGGCTGCCTCGCTGGCCGCGCAGGCGGTCTCGAGAAAGTTCTCCTCCATGGGAAACGGCGTCGAGTCACCGAAGAGGTATTTCATGGGCGGAGGTCCCCTTTCGCAATCGACGTGCCCGTCCGTGACCGGTCCGCACGGTGAGAATGAAGAGACATTTCGCGACCAGGTGGTCTCTCGGCTCCGTCGGGGGCGAGGCACCGAGGATCCAGTTGGGCTAGTGGGTGCCCACCCCCGTCGACCCGCGCGACGCGGTGCCGCGCGGCGTGCGGTGGAGTAGATCGGTCCCGCCGATGCCGCTCCGTCCCACCTTCGTTCCGTCGCGCGCGCACGAGACGCTCGGCCCCGCCTTCTTCGACGAGGTCGAGCCCGCGCGCTTCCCCGAGCGCACGCTGCGGTTCCGCAACCAGCGATGGGCCGAGCGGATCGGCCTCGGCGATCTGGACGACGCCGCGTGGGAGCGCCGCTTCGCGCGCTTCGAGCCCTTCGAAGGCAGCCTCGCGAGACCGCTCGCCCTCCGTTATCACGGTCACCAGTTCGGCGTGTACAACCCGGCGCTCGGTGACGGACGCGGCTTCCTCTTCGCCCAGCTCGTCGAGCCGGCGCGAGGACGACTCCTCGATCTCGGGACGAAGGGCAGCGGCAAGACACCGTGGTCGCGGGGCGGTGACGGGAGGCTCACGTTGCAAGGGGGCGTGCGCGAGGTGCTCGCGACCGAGATGCTCGAAGCCCTCGGCGTGCCGACGTCGAAGACGTTGAGCCTCTTCGAGACCGGCGAGGCGCTCGAGCGGGGCGACGAGCCGTCTCCCACGCGTGCGAGCGTGCTCGTTCGTCTCAGCCACTCGCACGTCCGCTTCGGCACGTTCCAGCGGTTGGCGTTCAAGGACGACGAGGCGTCGATGAAGCGCCTCGTCGAGCACGTGGCCGAGCACCACTTCCCCGAGCTGCGAGACGCGCGGGACCTGCCGCTCGCGCTGCTGCGCGAGGTGACCGTCCGCACCGCCGCGCTCGCCGCCGCGCTCGACGTCGCCGGCTTCGTCCACGGCGTGCTCAACACCGACAACATGAACGTCACCGGCGAGTGCTTCGACTACGGGCCGTATCGGTTCCTCGTACGTCGCGACGAGCGCTTCGTCGCGGCGTACTTCGATCACGCGGGGCTCTACGCCTTCGGGCGCCAGCCCGAGACCTTCCGCTGGAACCTGGGACGCCTCGCCGACGCGCTCAGGCTGGTCGCGCCGACGTCGGCCCTGGCCTCGGCGATCGAGCCCTTCGATCGGCTCTTCGAGGCGGAGCGGGCGAAGCGCCTCGTGGCGCGGCTCGGCGTCGCGAGCCTCGGACACGACGTCGACCTGGACCTCACCGATCGCGCGCTCGCGTTCCTCGGTGAGAGCGAGGTCGCGCTCGACGACTTCTTCTTCGATTGGCGCGGAGGCCCCGCGAGCGAGGCGCGAGCGCTCGGAGGACCGCGTCGCGAGCTCTACCGAGGGGCGCGCTTCGACGCCTTCCGCGACGCGAGCGAGCTCTTCGAGCCCGTGTGCGGCGCCGCGCTCGGGAGCCCGTACTTCCAGCGCGAGGCCCCGGTCTCGCTGCACCACGCCGTCATCCAGCACGCCTGGGGCTGGATCCATCGCGTCGACGACTGGAGCGTGTTCGACGACCTGCTGTGTGCGATCCGCGAGATGGGCGCGCAGTGCCGTGCGCCGTGCGGCTCGATCGCGGGCGACTGACTCGCCGGCGGGAGCGACGTCTCACGGCCACTGCCAGCAGCGCGCGTCGGCGAGCGTGCTCCGCTCCCCCCACGCCCCGGCGGAACGACCGACCTCGAAGCGGAACGCGGCCTTCGCGACGCGCGCGACGACGCGCTCGTTCGGGTACCACGCGATCCGCCACTCGCCGTCGACCCATCGAACCTCGACGCCGTCCCCCTCGTCGTCGTCGAGGACCTCGCCGTGCTCGCCGATGATGCGCACGCGCGGCTGCATCGAGAGCGCGCCGCAGCCGTCCGGAGGCGCCCAGCGCACGCCGTAGCCGCGCTCGCCGTCGCGCATCACGTGGTAGATGTTGCCGCCGCACCCCGCGACGGAGACCTTCGAGAGGCGCGCCGCCTGATCAGGCACCGTGCAATCGAAGAAGCAGCGCTCGCGCTCGCAGTCGCGCGACGCGGCGGCGCAGGTGGCGGAGACGGCGCCGCTGCGCTTCGTACCGGGGTGGAAGACGACCTCGCTCACCTCGCCGACGCCGGGTTGAGGGAACCGCCCGACCTCGCCGAGCGAGGTGTGATCGAGCGCGCAGAGACGGTCCTGCGCGGCGTCCATGCCCTCCTCGAAGAGCCATCGCGCGAGGCAGAGCTGCTGGTTCGCGACGAAGCGCGCCTCGTTCGGTCCGTAGAGCGTCGAGGCACCTTCGTACTGCTGAGCGCCGTACTCGTCGGACGTGGCCATGTATTGCAGGTACTCGCCCGTCAGCCCGAGCTCGACGATCTCGGCGTCGGCGGCGTGCTCCGCGTCGCGCTCGCCCGCTCCGCGGACGCGGCGCAGATACCCCTCGAGCTGGCGACGCGCGCGATAGCCCGCCACCGTCGTGACCTCCCCCGGGAACGTCGTGACGAGCTCTCCGCCGATCGACACCACGTGGAGCGGCGCGCGTCGGGGGAACGCGTCCGCGTCGGAGCCGGGCGGATCGAGCTCGAGCTTCGGCGCGTGACACGTGACCGACGAGGGCGAGATCGATCCCTCGCGCATCTCCGGCAGATCCAGGAAGAACGTGCGTCCGTCCTTCGCGCCGCCCGCCGCGGCGGTGCCGAGGCGAGCGACCTCGCAGAGCATCGGATCGCACCCCGGCGGCGGGTGGGCCGCGCCCGCGACGGCTTCGCCGCACGTCGTCGCCGTCGTCCGCCCCTCGCCCCAGAGGTTCGGGAGCGCGTCGTAGAAGGCGTTCTTCGCCGTCACCCGCGCCCCGGAGGGCACGACCTCGCGGTAGGCGCTCTTCAGGATCCCGTCCGCGTGGAGGCGCGTGCCCGCGTCCTCCCAGAGGGCGACGATCTCCTTGGCGAGGACGCCGCCGAGGCGCCTGGCCTCGCGCGTGCCCTGGTAGTCGATGATGGGCGACACGTCGCCCTCGACGCCGTTCGCGATGCCGACGATGGGCGCCGCGCCGTGTCGCTCGGCGATGCGCGCCGCGGCCTCGCGCGTCGCGTAGCCGAACAGGTCGCCGTGGTAGAGCTCGTTGAGGTTCGAGATCGCGGTCGGGTGCACGCCGACCACCGAGAAGGCGCCCAGCGACGCGCCCTCCGCGACCGTTCCTCCGGCGCATCGATCGATCCGGAGCACGCTGATGGTGCCGTCGACGGCCCAGAGCGCAGGGCGCGCGGGGTGATCGCCGGGCGCGCGCGCCTCGTCGAGCGCCACGGGATCGAGGAAGCGTCGCCGCTCCTCGTCGTCGAGCACGTCGTGCTGAAACGCATCCATGCTGCGGTTCTTCGCGAAGCGCGACGCGAGCACCCAGGGGCCGCGATCGACGCCGGTCGCGGGGTCCTGATCGCGGAACGACGCCTTGCTCCACGCGACGCAGGCCTCGGTGCGTCGCTTCCACGCCTCGCGGACGCCGCGCGCGATGTCGCTCGAGAGCTTCGCGACGACGTCCTCCGAGTAGCCGGGACGCTCGGTGCTGAGCAGCCCCGCGTAGTTCGCGGCGCCGAGGTAGTGCGCCGGGCTCGCGTGCGTGTGCGTCGCGGAGAGCACGAGCCTATCGGGGCCGATGGGCACGACGGGCGTCCCCGGGGCTTCGGGCGACACCAGCAGCGCGGCGACGCGCCGCGAGAGCACGAGCGAGGGCCACGAGAGATCGCACGGCACGAACGCGATCGCCTCGTCGTGCTCGCCGGCGACGTCGCCCACGGTCTGGCTGAAGACGAACGCTTGGCAGCGCAGGCGCAGGAGGGTTCCCTTCGAGACGCGTCCCTCGGGGCCGTGGCCGAGGAGCGAGAGCCCCGGCGCCGGGGTGATGTCGACCTCGGCGACGCCGGCGCGGAGCGGGCCTAGCGCGTGCGCGCGCGGGGACGCGGGGAGCGTCGCGCAAGGCGAGATCGACGCGGGCGCGCGCACGGTGCCCGCGCAGCTCGCGACGGCGAGCGCGAGGACCGACGCCGAGAGCACGGACACGGAGAAGGGCGAGGGACGAGCGCGCATGGTCAGAAGAGCGAGCGGAGGAAGCGCGTGAGCGGCGCTCTCGCGGCGGAGTCGATCGAGACGCGCAGGCCGACGCCGCCGGTGAGGTCGAAGAACTGCTTCGGGCCGAGCCAGCCGAGGCCATCCACGCTGAAGACGACCTCCGGGTGCACGTCGAGGATCGTGAACGTCTCGTGGGTCGGATCCTTCGCCTCGGCGACCGTGACCTCCACGCGGGGGCCCACGCCGCCTTCGAGCGAGCGCGACGCGAGCATCGTCGGTTTGCCGATCGCGTGCCGCGCGAGGAGGTTCACCCCCAGGTCGACGACGCGGCTCGCGACGACGTCGCGGAAGCCATAGCCGACGGAGATCGCGCCGCTGCGCAGCGCGACGCCTTCCGGTCGATCGGCCACGACGAGATCGCCTGCGAACACCGCCCCGCGGCGGATGACGACGCTCTCCAGCTCGACGCGCGCGACGCGCGGGATCGCGTCCACGCCGTGCGTCGTCCACTCCTCGCTCGCCTGCGCCGCGCAGCCCGTCGCGAAGACGAGCGCGAGGCTCGTGGCACCCCAGGGTCCCCGCATCGAGCGGAGAGCTTCACACGAACGCGCGCGACAAAGGAAGGTCCGGTGACGAGGGCGCGCGTGATAGCCTCGTTCCCCGACGGCGCGCTCGCCGGGTGGGAGGTCCTCGATGATCCGTGTCGCGATGTGCTTGGTCTCGGTCCCTTTGCTCGTGGCGTGCGGAGGGGGCTCGGGCGGATCCGGCGGCTCGGGCGGGACGGGGGCCACCAACGGATCGACGAGCGCGAACGGGGTGACCAACGGGAGCGGCACCGGGGCGACGTCGACCGGGCAGACGAGCAGCGGCAACTCGAGCTCGACGGGCATGACGGGCGCGTTCGCGTGCGAGGGCATGCCGCTGCCCACCACGGCGCCGGCCATGGTCAAGCTCGCCGGCGTCACGCAGACGGAGGGGCTCGGCGGCCCGCAGATCGTCGCCAACGCGACGGTCGCCGTCTTCCAGGGCGCGAGCGTGACGCCCGTCGCGACGACGACCTCCGACGCGCAAGGCAAGTACTCGGTCACGCTCTCGACGGGCGGCACG
Organism: uncultured Polyangiaceae bacterium; assembly: GCA_964467935.1. Lineage (GTDB taxonomy): Bacteria > Myxococcota_A > Polyangia > Polyangiales > Polyangiaceae > CAYYKK01. The sequence continues at coordinate 5,463 of CAYYKK010000241.1, read as the reverse complement.
CCGCTCGACGGCTATGCGCACGTGACCGCGCCGAGCTACCTCGACACGTACCTCTACCCGCCGAAGCCGATCGCCGCCGACATCACGAACGCGACCGGCCTCCTGCTCAACACGAACACGTTCATGCTCGTCCAGAGCTTCGAGAGCGTCACCGAGACGCCGGGCGACGGCTTCATCGGCATCGTGGTCTCGGATTGCGATGGTAACCCTGTTGCAGGTGCAACCGTGACGACGATGCCGGCGGGGACGGTGCGCTACAACCAAGGCGGGTTTCCGAACAACCAGGCCACCTCGACCGACGCCGACGGCGTCGCCTACGTCTTCAACGTCCCGGCTGGGGACGTGACCGTCCAGGCGACCGCCGGCAGCCACACGCTCCGCGAGCACGTGGTGAACGCGCGCGCGGACGTGATCACGACGACCGTCCTCCAGCCCTGAGCGACGCGCTCAGGGCTTCGCGGACGGCGCCGGCGCCTCGGGCTTCGACGAGCCCTCGGGCTTCGACTCGGGCTTCGACTCGGGCTTCGACGAGCCCTCGGGCTTGGACGACGCTCCGGCCTCCGCTCCGCCGTCCTCTTGATCCTCGTCCTCGATCTTCGCGGCGTTCTCGGCGGCGTGCTTGATCTTCGCCTCCGCGGCGGCGAGCTGCGTCTTCGTGTGCGCGTACGTGACGCCGCCCGTCCCGAGGCAGAGCAGCCCGAAGAAGACCGAGACGTACCAGATGCGACGGCTCGCCATGAGCAGCGCGACCGACGCGATGACGATGCCGATCTCCGCCGCGAGCTGAGCGCGCTCGTAGCCCTCCGCGCCCTCGCCGTACGCCTCGACGCTGAGGTCGTAGGCCTCGGCGTCCTCCTTGGCCTCGCGCATGTCGTGCTCGTAGTTCCTGCTGAGCGTCTTGAAGCGCGTGATCTCCTCGGGATCGGGCGTGAGGAAGTCAGCCATGTCCTCGGTCGAGCTCGCGATGAGCTCCTTCAGCTCGGCGGTGTCCTCGGAGTCGGCCTCGCCGTGCGGCTTGCGGTGCTCCTTCAACGTCTGGGCGATCTTCTCGACCTCGTCCTTCTTCGGCGAGATCGCCTTCAAGAGCTCGAGGTTGCCCTGCGCGACGCGGAACTTCATCGTCTCGGTGTGGTAGAGGCCGATCTTGTTCGACTGCTCCACCATCGTGCGGATGAGCTCGGTGCGCTGCGAGCCGACCATCGCCGCGCACAGCGCGAGCGCGACGCCGAGCAGGGCCATGGTCACGCCGATCTGCTTGCCAGGCCCCGGGTTGTGACCCGCGTGCCCGACGTGCTCCATGTGCTCCAGGACCTCCGTGGCTTGGCTCATAGGCGGCGGCCAGTACCACGAGGCAGAGGAGCGTCGAAGGGCATGAAGATCCCTTCAGGCGTCGCCGCGCGGCGGGACGCGACCGGCGAGGGCCGCGACCCGCGAGCGCCGCGCCGCGGACGCCGGCGTCCTCAGCTGCGGGCGATCACGGTCACCACGTCGAGCGCGGAGACGATGCCCGAGAGCCGCCCGGACGCGTCGGTGACGAGGAGCCGATGCACGCGCTGCTCGCTCATGACGACCGTCGCGTCGCGGACCGACGCGGTCTCCGGGACGGAGAGCAGGCGCGAAGAGCTGACGTCGATCACCTTCGCGCCGCCGTGATCGCCGAGGTGAAGGAGCGACTCGAGCAGGCGTGAGACGTCGACGGCGTCGTAGAACACCGTGTCGGGCGCGTCGGAGGGCGGCGGCACCGAGCCCGCTCGCAATCGCGTCACGACGTCGGTGAGCGTGACGACGCCGACCACGACCCCGCTCGCGTCGAGCACGGGGAGCCCCGAGACGCGGTTGCCGACCATGATCCGCGCGGCCTCCTCGACCGTCGCGTCGCCCGAGATCGTGGCGACCTCGCGGGTCATGACGTCTCGCACGAGGACCGAGGACGGATCGAAGCTCATCGATCCCGTATACCACGTAGGCTCGACGACGCGCCCGCGGGCGCGGCGCGAGAGGAGCAGGAAAGGGTCGGCGACGAACGTGACGCTGCGGCGTCCGAACGACCGATGCGCGCGCGATTCGCCTTTCTCCTGCTGCTCTCGGTCGCGGGATGCACGCGCCAGGAGGTCGGCGGTGCGCTCGTCGCGACGGGGGTCGGCGCCGGCTACGAGGGCACGGGGGTGACCTTGGGGAACCACACGGCGATCGGCGGGAGCGTCGCGCCCCGACCCGAAGTGGGCGTGCCGCTCTTGCTCGGCGGGTTGCTCTCGTCGGGCATCGGCGTCTCGCTCCTCGTGATGGGCGAGGAGCGCGCGGCACCGCCACACCCACCGAGCGAAGCGAGCCCCTCGAGGGCGCGGCCGATCGTCGTGCGCTACCCCTCGATCGATCCCTTTCGCGCGGAGGGACCGGCCCCGTGGCGGCCGTCGCGCGCCGAGGCGCCCAGCGTCGCCGCGCCGATCTCGCCCTAGCGGGGCGTCGTCGGGGTCAACCGTCCGAGAAGGTGAACTCCGATGTCGGCGGCGGCGTGACGAGGGAAGGATCGCCGCGGAGCGCGGACACGAACGCGGTCGCGGACGGCGCGGGCGCGGCCTCGGGCCAGACGATCTCGAAGCTGTAGGAGAGATCGTCGACGCCGACCGGCGCATGGCGGATCGACGAGAGCAGATCGGTCGCGCTGACGTCGAGGACGGCCGACGACGAGCTCCCGCGCGACACCGGCAGCGTGAGGTGGGCGAAGCGCGCGGTGGGGCTCGGCGGACGGACCGCGTGAGGATCGCTCGAGCCGACCCAGACCGGCCGCGGACCGATGACGTCGAGGCGCTCGCCCACGCCGACCGTGTGCTCGGGCGCCTCCCCGCACGCGCCTTCGATCGAGCGGAACCCGTACACACCGCCCTCGGCGAGCCGCCGCGCCTCGACGCGCCAGGCTCGGCGCGCCACCACGGAGCACGAGCGGCCGTCGAAGACGCCCTCGTAACAAGCGAACGTGATCGCGTCGACGGAGGATCCGTGCCGGACGAACCCCTGCCACGTGGCGCGCGTCGTCACGTTTCTTCCGCAGACCGCCTCGGCGCCCTGGATCGACGTGCGCTCGAGGGGCACGCCGGACTGGAGCGCGCGGCTGAGGTGCAGATCGCCGATCCTCACCTCCGCCTCCAGCCCGTCGGTCATGATGAGCGCCTGCGTGGGACCCGTCCGCGAGATCGCGAACGACGCGTCGGGGAGCCCGTCGACGGGCGCGGGCTCGAGCAGCGGCAGCGCGCCGTAGTCGAAGGCGAAGCTTCGAAATGCCATGGGCGAGAGCGGCAGCTTGCGACCGAGTCGGTCTTCGGAGGGCTCGTCGGGGTGAAACGTGACGCTCGGCTCGGGCGCCCGCGCGCCTCCGCACGCCGTCACGAGGAGCGCGACGCCGATCGCCGCGGCGGCCCTCGTCCCGGAGCTCGGAGCGGCGCTCACAAGGACCCCAGGAACGCGAGGATCGCCTCACGTTCGTGCGGCGAGAGCGAGGCCGTCGCGCCCATGTCGCTCGACGAATCGGAGAGCAGGTCGCGGAGCGTCGCGTAGCGACCGTCGTGGAAGTAGGGGGCGGTGAGCGACACGTCCTTCAGCGAGGGGGTGTCGACGGGCTCCTTGCCGGCGAAGGCGTGCGTCTTCGCGTCGGTGCCGATGGCGCCGACGTGACACGAGCCACACCCGCGCTCGTCGAAGAGCGTCTTGCCCTCGCGCACGAGCGCGGGCCCGCCGAGCGAGTTGCGCGGCGGCCCGGGGATCTGACCGACGAACGCGGCGAGGTCGTCGAGCTCGTCGTCGGGCAGACCCGTCCCGCCGAGGCGAGAGCAGGTGCCGGCGATGTAGCTCGTGAGCGTGTGCTCGCCGCGGGTCCATCCGTAGGGCTGCGTCTGCGCGAGGCGCCCCGCGAGCATCGGGGTCTGCCGAGGTCCGTCTGGCGTGAACCAAGTGAGGCCGTCCTCGGTCCCGTCCGGGTGGCAGCTCGAGCACGCGAGGCCGTCGGACGTGATGCGCCGATCGTCGGCGGTGTAGAAGAGCTGCCGGCCGCGCTTCGCGACGGGGTTCATCGCGATCGAATCGACGGGTACGTCGCCGAAGCCGACGTCGATCTTCTGCGTCGGGCTTCCGTCGAGCGGCACGAGCGCGAGCGCGCCGTCGAACTGCGAGAACACGACCGCGACGTCCTCCTTCTGGGCGATGGCGACGCCGGTGGGTCCCTTGGGGACGTCGAACCTGCGTCGCACGGTGCGCATCGGGTCGGCGGACCGCGCGTCGAGCTCGAGCAGCTCGTCGATGCCGAGGCACGCGACGTAGACGAGCTGCTCGGTCGGGTGCGCGGCGACCGCGCGCGGCAGGACGCACTCGGCGCCGCGCTGCGCGCCGGTCGTCGCGAGCACGTGCGACGTGAGGCTGCGCCCGGCGACGGGATCGACCACGACCGCGACGGGCGCCTGCTTCGGCACGCCCGCGATGGGCGGCGGGCCGTAGTAGAACTGGCTCGGTCGATCGCGATCGCCAGGATCGACGCTGACCATCGGGACCAGGATGCGATCGGCCGCGGCAGGAGGCGTGGGCTCCGGCGCCTGGGCGAAGAACGAGGACGGCGGCGCGGGCGGCGGCGGCGCGGGAGGAGGCGGCGCGGGAGGAGGCGACGGGTTGCGCCTCGCGGGACGCGGCTGCGGTGCCGGTGGCGCGACGCCGCGGACCGGGGGGGGCACCTCGGCGGAGGGACGCGAGGGCGGCGTGAGCGGCGTCGGGCTCGCGATCTCGACGCTCACGAGCGCGTACGCCTGCGAGCCGCTGCGCTCCACGTCGAGCGCCGCCTTCGGGCCGACCGACGAGCCCGCGCGCAGCGCGAGCGAGATGTCTCGCACGGTGCGCGTGGGGTCGTCGAGATCGACGACGCTGAGACGGCCACCGACGAGGTGAGAGACGAACGCGCGATCGTGACCGTCGACGAGGACACCTCGCGGCGCGCGCGGCAGCGCGACGGCTGCGCGAGGCGAGAGCGAGGCGTCGAGCACGGTGAGCGACGGTTCCCACGCGCTCGTCACCGCGAGCAAGGTGTCGTCGCGGCTGGTCGCGAGCGCGAACGGCCCGGCCGGGACCTCGCGGGCGCAGAGCCGATCGAGCGGCGCGCGCGCGTCCCCGGTGGGCTCGAAGGCCTCGAGGTGCCGAGCGCCTCCGATCGCCGCGACGACGCGCCCGTCGCCGAGCACCTCGATTTGCTCGGGCGCGCCGTAGAGAGCGACGAAGGCGTCGACGCGCTTCGACGCGACGTCGACGACGGCGATCCGGTTCCGATCGTGGTCGGCGACGTACGCGACGAGCCCGGCCCGACCTCGCGCCAGCGCGACGGTCGAGCCCTGGTGCACGTTGCCCTCCCGCTTCGGACCGACGCCCGGATGGACGCTCGTCTTCTTTTCGGCCATGCTCCCTCGAACGTACACGGGCGCGCGAGCGCCG
>CAYYKK010000240.1:0-11931 GCA_964467935.1 uncultured Polyangiaceae bacterium | reverse complement strand
GACCTCGACCTGCACGCGTTACCGACCGAAGGGGGCCGCTGCGGCGGCTCCTCGACCGCGCGCCGCCGGAGAGCCCCGGCGATCGGGGGCCGAGCGCCCACGCGGGCAGGGACCGGATCGCGCGTGGACGGACGCGGCCTCCCCGCAGGCGACGACGCTTCCCCAGGAGATCGACATCGACATGGATATCGACGACTTTCGACGCGTACTGAAAGAGGTGTTGTCGGAGGAGCTCGGCGTGCGCGATTCGCCGATCGGCGCGCGCTGGCAGGGCGGAGAGCTCGTGCTCAAGCCGGGCAAGGAGGGCACGCAGGAGAAGCGCGTGCCCATCGAGAGCTTCTTCCACAAGATCGTGATGGTGCGCGACAAGCTGCGGCTGCTCGAGGCGAAGGTGAACGCGCACGGAGGGCTCTCGGACGAGGACAAGGTGCAGCTCCAGAGCTACATCACGGGCTGCTACGGCTCGCTCACGACGTTCAACGTCCTCTTCGCGAGCCGCGAGGATCAGTTCTCGGGGCAGGGAGGGAAGGACGAGTGAGCCCTCGCGTCGTCGTCCCGCTCCCCGATCGTGATTTCGACGTGACCGAGGTCGCGGTGCCGTGGCGGCTGCTCACGCGCGCCGGCATCGAGGTGGTCTTCGCCACCGAGCGAGGCGTGAAGCCCTCGGCCGATCCGCTGCTCCTCTCGGGCGTGCTCTTCGGGCAGCTCGGCGCCGAGCGCGAGCCGAAGGCTTTCTATCGCGAGATGCTCTCGTACGACTCGTTCGAGCGACCGATCTGCTGGGAGGACATCGAGCCGGAGGCCTACGACGGGCTGCTCCTGCCGGGCGGACATGCAAAAGGGATGCGACAGTATCTCGAGGGAGAGAGTCTGCGGAGGCGCGTGCTCACGTTCTGGGGGCTCAGGCGCCCGGTGGCCGCGATCTGTCACGGGGTGATCGTCCTCGCGCGCACCGCCGATCCGGTGACGGGGCGCAGCGTGCTCTTCGACCGCCGCACGACGTGCCTGCCGAAGTACATGGAGAGGACGGCGTACTACCTCACCCGCTGGAAGCTCGGCGACTACTACCGGACCTACCCCGAGTACGTCGAGGACGAGGTGAAGAGCGTGCTCGCGCACCCCGAGCAGTTCATTCGCGGGCCTGTGCACCTGATGAAGCGCGGGACGCTCGACGACGACACGGCCGCGTTCGTGGTCGACGACGGCCACTACGTCTCGGCGCGGTGGCCCGGCGACGCGTACAAGCTCGGCCGCGCGTTCGCCGACAAGGTCCTCGCGAAGAAGCGACCATGACGGTCCTGGCCCGCTCGCGACGCGTCGCCGAGGTGTCGTGCGCGACGCTCGACCTCCCGCTGACCGAGCCCTTCTCCATCGCGTCCGGTGCGCAGCACGTGGCCGAGAACGTGCTCGTGCGCGTGCGGCTCGAGGACGGCACGACGGGGATCGGCGAGGCCGCGCCGTTCCCCGCGGTGAGCGGCGAGACCCAGGCGAGCACGCTCTCCGCGGTGCGGGCGGTCGCGCCCGCGCTCGTGGGTCGCGACGTGGCGGCGACGCGGTCGCTCGCGGCGCTCCTCGGTCGCGAGATCGGCGACGCCCCGGCCGCGCGGTGCGGGATCGAGCAGGCGATGTTCGACGCGCTCGCGCGCGCGTCCCGGGTGCCCACCTGGGCGCTCTTCGGTGGGGCCGGCGCGTCGCTCGAGACCGACATGACGGTCACCGCGGGCGACGTCGATCACGCAGCGGCGTCGGCGCGCGCGGTCGTCGCGCGCGGCATCCACACGCTGAAGGTCAAGGTCGGCGCGCTCGCTCCCCACGCCGACGCCGACAGGCTCTCGGCGATCCGCGCCGCCGCCCCCGACGCGCGCATCCTCCTCGACGCGAACGGCGGCTACGACGTGCCGGGCGCGCTCGCGCTCCTCGCCGAGCTCCGAGAGAGACGCGTCCCCATCGCGCTCTTCGAGCAGCCGGTGCCGGCCGAGGATCTCGACGGGCTCGCCGCGATCACGAGGGAAGGGGGCGTCGTCGTGTGCGCGGACGAGTCGGCGAGGTCGCCGCGCGACGTGCTCGAGATCGCGAAGCGAAGCGCCGCGCACGCGATCAACATCAAGCTCATGAAGTGCGGCGTGGTCGGCGCGCTCGACATGTGGAGCGTCGCCGAGGCGGCCGGCCTCGGTCGCATGATCGGGGGCATGGTCGAGAGCGTCCTCTCGATGACGTTCTCCGCGCACTTCGCGTCGGGCCTCGGCGGCTTCGGGTTCGTCGACCTGGACACGCCGCTCTTCATCGCGCGATCGCCGTTCGTCGGCGGTTACGCGATCGAGGGCGCGCACCTCTCGCTCGACGCGATCACGATCGGCACCGGCGTGAGCCTCGCCGAGGACCGCCCGCGCGACTCGGTCTGAAGGGCGCGGCGCCGTTCGTCGGCGCGCCGGCTCAGGCCTCGGCGGCTCGGACGCGCTTGTCGCGGCGCTCTTGCGCGCGGAGCAGGGCCGTCCGCTTCTTCTCGGGGGACGCGACGGATCGGATCGTGCGCTCGAGCAGGCTCGCGAGGTGCGCCGCCGACGCGGGATCGGCCGTGAGCAGGACGTCGAACGGGCCGTGCGCGCTCTCGAGGACGACCGCGCTCCTCTCGTCGCGCGCTTGAATCGAGGTCCCGGTCACCTCGGACGTGCGGATGGCCGTCCCGAAGCGACCTCCCTCGCGGGTGTCGACCGCGCCGCCGCGGCTGACCCAAGGCGCGACGACGATGCGATCGTCGAAGAACCACGCGAGCGGCTCGCTCTCGGCGGAGTATTTCTCGGCGAAGCGCGCGATCTCGAAGAACGCGTAGGCCGCGACGCCCAGGACGAGCCCGAGCGCGAGCGGCCCCAGGACGAGGCCGACGCCGGCGCTCGGATCGGCGAGGTAGGCTCGGAGCTGCCACGCGAAGAGCGAGAGGCTCACGAGCGCCGGGACGAGGCACGCCGCGGCGATGATCTTGTTGCGCCCGGCGCCGGCGCGGGGGCCGTCGCTCTCCCGATCGCGCAAGACGAGGTGCGGTCCCTCGAAGCCGAGGGAGAAGCGCGCCGCCTCGTCGGTGGTCAGCGCGGCGTCGCCGATCGCCGGCGACTCGGCTGCCGCGTCGACCCCTTCGAGCGGGACACCGAGGCGATGGGCGAGGGCGCTCGCGAGCGGACCGAGCTCCGCGCGCGCGGCGCGTTCGTCGTCGGCGACGCCGCAGGCGAACGTCAGCGCCGGATCGTCGGCGCCCTCGAGCGTCACGACGATCTCGGCCGCGCACTTGCGGTAGCTGCTCGGGCCGGTGCCCCACGCGCGCTCCTCGCAGCGGAGGCTCACGCCCGTCGCTCGCGCGGACGTCGCTTTGGAGGAGGCGCTCGCGAGCGTGAGGGCGCCCTCGGCTCCGACGAGCGCGAAGATCGGGGCCTCCGGCAGCGGCCCGAACTCTCCCTCCGCGCCGCGCGGCGCCGCGCGAGACAGCTCGACGATCAGCGCGCCTTCGCTCGACGCGAGCGCCGCGCGCGCGCCTTCGGGGTCGATGGAGGCGGCCGCGAGGGCGATCTCACCCTCGGGTCGGAGTTGGTCGACGGCCTCTCGGAACCGGCTCATGAGCGGGGTCCCTAACGCGCTCGGCCGCGCGAGGCACGCCCTCGGCACGGATTTTCGGCTCGCGAAGGACGCGCCGTAACGGGCGAGTCAACGTCGGGGGACGAGCGACAGCTCCTCCGGCAGCTCGCCGAACCCTCCGAAGCGCACGCGTCGGCCGGTCGACGCGGCGAGGGGCTCGCCGAAGGACACGCGCCTGCCCCCGCCCTCGGGCGCGATCTCGACCAGATCGAGCTCCGGCTCGTCGTGATCGCTCGTGTTGTCGAGGCAGGCCTCGAGCGCGCCCTTCTCGGGCGCCTTGAGGTCGCAGACCCGGAGCGGCGCGCTGGCGCGCAGCACCATCTGTCGCACGCGCTCGTCGGCGTCGCTGAGGTCGGAGAGCCCCGTCGCGGCGTCGCGCGCGCGCCCGTCACCGAGGTAGGCGAGCATCACGGCCGCGTGGAGCCGAACGCTCGGCTGTCGCGCGCCGAGCAGCTTCACGAACGCGTCGGCCGGGGCCGCCGGGACGTCACCGAGCTTGCGTCGCTCGTCGACGTCGATGCGGACCTCGCTGCCGGGGGCCTCGACGTTCCATTTCACGCTCCGGCCCGGTCCGAGCTCACCCTCCCAGAAGAGGCCGCGATCGGTCACGTTCGTGCGCTCGCCGCGCTTGTTGCGCCTCGCGAAGGTGAGCACGACGCGCACGTCCTTCAGCGGCACGGCGGCGTCGTTCACCACGGCCATGTCGAAGTCGTACCGCGGGACGCCCTTCGTGACGACGGGCGCGATGTTGCTCGCGGGGCGGCCCGCGTCGTCACGCTGCCGCGAGATCGGGATCAGCGTGAGCACGGGGAGCCCGTCCTTCCAGAGCGGTGAGTCCGCGTGCGCGCAGCGACAAGTCGGCCAGGCGCTCGTGGTCGTCCCCTCGGAGCTCGGCGCCGCGGGGGGCGAGGGCTCGCTCACCTCGACGGTCGCGCTCGCGCGCCCGGGCGTCTCGGCGCGCTCGATCGCGCGGTAGCCCGCGAGCCCCGCGACGACGGTGATCACGCCGAGCGCTGCGAAGACGAGCCCGCGAGCGCGGGGCGGCGGGGCGTGCCGCGCCGCTGCGATCGACGGTGACGGGATCTCGGCGGGCGGCGGCGGTTCGACGAGGAGCCGTGCGGGCTCGATCGCGAGAGCCGCCGGCGCGGGCTCGATCGCGACGGGAGCGGGCGCGGGCTGGAGCGCGCGGGGAGCGGGCGCGGGCTCGGGTCTCAGCTCCCGCGTCTCCGGCGGATCGAAGGGATCGGTCTCGAACGAAGCGGCGGGCTCGATCGCGAGCCGCTGCGCGAGTCGGTGCTCGAACGCGCTCTGCAGCTGGTCGGAGAGCGGCCCTCCGTACGAGCGGAGTCGCACCGCGAGGCGGAGCGCGGTGGCGCTCGCGACGAGGACCAAGATCGCGAGCGCGCCCCGACCGAGCGCGCCGCTCGCGAGCTCTCCAGGCACGAGGAGCGCAGCGGCGAGGGCGAGCGGCAGCGGGAGCAGGGTCGCGAGCATCGCCGTGCGGGCCCGCTTCTTGTGCACGGACGCGAGCGCCTCGAGCGGCAGGTCCGTGAAGTGGACGAGGACGAACCGGTTGAAGGGCAGGACGACGCGCGAATCGAAGGTGAGCGTGACGCCGTCGTCGCGACGCACGAGGCCGCGCACCGCGGTGTACGGCGCGCTCATGCGCACCGATCGCGTGAGCGCGCCCGGGACGAAGCTGTCCGTGTAGGAACCGACGAGCAGCAGCTCGAGCTCGATGCGCTTCGGCAAGAGCGTGATGCGCACGGCTCCCACCGCGTTGGCCTCTGGCCGCGCGATCGCGAGCGCACCGACGGTGAACGACCCCGACACGGAGCCGCGCAGCCTAGTCGCGCGCGCGACGAGTCGCAACCGAGCTACGTCAGTACCGGACGCGTGACCAGCGCCGCGGCGCGGAACGCTTGCTCGGCGCGGACAAGATGCCTAAGACATCGCCATGTCGACCTCGAGATGGCTCGCTCTTTCGTTCGCGCTCTCCGTCCTCCCGCTCTCGATCGGCTGTCAGGCGCCGGTGCCCGAGCCGGCGCCCGAAGAGAAGCCCTCCGCCGCGCCGCAGATCCCCGATCCTCCCGAGCTGGTCACCGAAGACCTGAAGGTGGGTGACGGTCGCGAGGCGAAGACGGGCGACAAGGTGAAGGTGAACTACGTCGGGCGTCTGCTCCGCACGAACTTCAAGTTCGACTCGAACGAGGGCAAGAAGCCCTTCGAGTTCACGATCGGAGAGGGTGTCATCGAGGGCTGGAGCAAGGGGGTCGTCGGCATGAAGCCGGGCGGCAAGCGCAAGCTGACGATCCCGTCGAAGCTCGCGTACGGCGAGCACGGGAGCCCGCCGAAGATCCCGGCGAACGCGCCGCTCGTGTTCGAGGTGGAGCTCCTTGGGTACGCCGACGAGGACAAGAAGGACGAGGCCGACGCGGGCGTCAGCGACGCGGGCGCGAGCGACGCCGGCGCGGCCGACGCGGGCGCCGACAAGAAGAAGGACGACGCGAAGAAGGACGACAAGAAGCCGGCCGCCGACAAGAAGGCCGACGCGCCGAAGAAGTAGGGCGGCGCGCCGCTGCCGCGCTGCGCGACGAGCCGTCGTGATCAGCGCGGCAAGACCCGCTCGAGCGCCTCGAGGAAGATCGCGTAGACCTCGAGCGGGTAGTCGCCCATGTGGAAGATGCGGAAGAGCTCGCTCGAGAGCTTGCCCTGCGCGGCGTAGATCTCGAACACGTGCCCCCTCACGACCTCGGTCGAGAGGCGCGCCGCGAGCTCGTCGTAGGTCGTCCCCGAAGGGATGTGGAGCGCGGTGCCGATCGATCCGAGGGGCATGTCCTTCCATCGCGCGACGCGGAGGCCGAGGCGCTCGTAGCCGGGGCGAAGGAGCTCGCAGCGCTCGCGGTAGATCGCGTTCCTCCCGCGCACCCCGCCCTGCGAGGCGAGGTGGGCGAGGGCCGCGTCGACCATCAAGAGGCTCATCGGATCGATCGTGTACGGGTGCGAGCCGGCCGCCTGCGCCTTCTGGATCTTCGCGAGCTCCAGGCTCGGCGCGCGCTGGGGGATTGTCTCCATCTCGACGAGGAGATCCTTGCGCACGAGCGCCATCGTGAGGTTCGGGTGGCTGTGGAGGCCCTTGTTGCACGAGCCCATCACCGCCGAGATGCCCCACCCCTCGAGGTCCATCGGCTCGACGAAGAGCGCGCTCACGCCGTCGACGAGGAGCTTCTTGCCGTACTTCTTCGCGATGGCGCCGATCTCGGCGAGCGGGTTCAAGGTGCACGTCGACGTGCCGCCGTAGACCACGGCGATGGCGTCGATCTCGGCGCGCGCCGCCATCGCCTCGATCGCTTCGAGATCCGGTCTCTCGCCGTAAGGAAGGCACAGGTCGACGGTGGGCTGGCCGAGGCGCGTCGCGTACTCGTGGAGGCGATCGCCGTACGCCCCGTTGCGGACGACCAAGAGCCGCTCCTTCGGGTGCAGACACGACGCGAGGACGGCGCCCATCGCGGTCGATCCGGTGCCGGTGAGGAGCACCGCCTCGAAGCTCGGCGCCTCGAGCGCCTCGACGATGCCGCGGCGCACGCCGTGGATGAGCGGCGCGAGGCGCGGTCCTCGCGGCACGATCGGGTGCGCGCCGTACGTGCGCGCCACCTCGTTCACCGGGTCGGAGAGGTGAAAGACCGCCGGGGTGAGCGAGACGACCTTGGGAGCGTCGGACATGCGCGGAGACAAGGAGAGCATCGCGCGAGCGTCAAGCCCGATCGCTTCGCCTCGTCACCACCAGATGCGCTGACGAAGGTCGTCCCACACCTCGCGCGCGGATTGATAGCGGTACGCGTCGCGACGACGAAGGAGCTTCGCGATGACGGGGCTGAACGGCGTGCCGAGCGACTCGGCCAGCGAGCGCGGCGTCCCCTCCGCGATGTAGCGCGTGACGTCGTTCGACTCGCTCAAGGTGTCCATCGCCGATCGCCCGGTGTGCATCTGGTACATGAGCAACCCGAGCTGGTAGAGGTCGCTCTGACGCGTGGTGTAGCCGGCGGTCACGAGCTCGGGCGTCAGGATCTTCGGGTTCGCGACCTGCGGTCGGAACCAGTGCGCGCCGTCGAGCTGGTGCGCGACGCCGAAGTCGGTCAGCTTGACGATGGGCACGCGATCGACCTGCGACAAGAGCACGTTGCCTGCGTGCAGATCCGAGTGCACGAGCCCCGAGTCGTGCAGGTACTGCAGCGTGAGGAGCAGCTGGCGCGAGATCTCGATGAACATCGGCGCCGAGAGCGGGCCGTGCTGGTAGATGAGCGATCGCAGGCTCGTGTCGCAGCGCTCGAGGGCGAGATAGAAGAGGTAGTTCTGCTCGAACGCGTCGTGGATGTAGACGATGTTCGGGTGGCGAAAGCTCTCGAGCCGCTTCATCTCGAGCGACCACTCGTCCTTCACCGTCTGGTACGGCTTGTTCGCCGGGCGCAGCATCTTCAGCGCGTAGGGCTGATCGAAGGGGCCCATGCACTCGAAGACGGAGCCGTACTGTCCATCGCCGATGAGCTGGCCGATGAGGTACGAGCCCCGCGACGACGACAAGGTCGCGCCTTGCGTGGGGAACGGGATCAGGCCCGTGGGCCCGGTGTTCGTCATGCAGCTCTCCGACGAGGGCACCGCGCCATCGCCCTACTCTAGTCGAGGCGGGGGACGAAGGTGAGGGGCAACTCGCGCCAGGGACGTCGCTCCCCACGCGGGTCCGGACGGCCGTTTGGATCGTCGGGGCGGGGGCTCAGCCCTTTGCGATCGACGCGACCAGGTCGGCCGCCTTGTCCCGGTCGATGTGCAGGCCCTCGGCGATGTCGAACAAGAGCTCGCGCTCGCTCGTGCGCAGGATGCCGTCCGCCGCGACCACGCGGATGGCGAGCTCGAGGGCCACGGTGCAGAGGTGCGGCGAGCCGAGGGCGGCCTTCAGCGACGCGAGGCGCTCCTCGCGCGAGTGCTCCAGGGCGAGCTTCTCGACCTTGGCGATCAGCGCGTCGAGCCCCGCGCCCTCGAGTCGGCTGTCGGTGAGGCTCTCGACGTTGCGCTTGAACTCGGCGCGCTCGACGTCGGAGAACTCTCCGTCGCTCGTCGCCGCGTGGAACATGATCTCGACGAGGGCCTCGAGCTTCGGCGCGTCGAACGAGGCGATCGGCTTGTCTCCGGACATGGTCGGCTCCACTCCTCAAGGTCTGCGTCGTTGCGGATCAGTTGATGCGAATCTCGTCGTCGCCTTCGGGGTGGCCCTTCTCGCGCACGACGCACAAGCCCTGCTTGCAGTAGACCTCCGGCTTCGCGCAGTCGGCCTTGGGCTCTTCGCACTTGCCGTCCGTGAACTCCTTGCGGATGGGGACGATGGCGTCGAACGTCTTCTTGTTCGGCGAGCCCTTGCAGTCGGGCCACTCGGAGTTGACGCAGTCCGCGTCGGTCGAGCAGGGCTGCGCCTGGTTGCGCAGATCGAAGGCCTTCTTGCGGATGAGCGCGCACTGCTCCTTCTCGAGCTTCTTCTCGCAGCCCGCGAGGCTCATCACGCCGACACCGAGCAAGCCGAGCGCGAGGCACGCGCCGAGGACCGAACGAAGGGGGGTTCGCATAGGCGCCGGGAGGCTAGCGCGGCGCTCGCGCGAGCGGAAGCCCGGCGCGCGGCGTCGCGCTCAGGAGTGGCAGCCGTGGTCCGAGTGGTGGCGCTTCTTGTCGCGTGCCCTCTTGACCAAGCTCTTGGTCGTCACGTCCGGACCTTTGCCCTTCGCGGCGGGGACGAGGATGAGCTTCTTGACGAGGAAGACGACCGCGCCGAGCACCGTCGCGCCTGCCAATGCGTCTTGGAGGTTCATCCGCAAAGCCCCGCGCCGCCTCAGGAGACACCCCAGCCGAGGGCGTGCCCGATTTGGTAGACGAGCAGCGTCACGCCATAGGCGAGCAGCGACATGTACACGAAGAGCAAGCCCGGCCACCGCCACGAGCCCGACTCGCGACGCACGACCGCGAGCGTGCTCATGCACTGGCAGGCGAGCACGAAGAACACCATGAGCGCGACGCCCACGAGGGGCGTGAAGAGGTGGGTTCCGTCGGCGCGCGTCGCGCCGCGCAGCGCCTCGCGGAGCGGCTCGGTCTTCTCGTCCGCGTCGCCGATGTTGAAGACGACGCCGAGCGTCGACACGAAGACCTCGCGCGCGGCGAAGGCGCCCAGGATGCCGATGCCGATGCGCCAGTCGAAGCCGAGCGGCTCGAGCGCGGGCTCGATGGCGGCGCCGAGACGCCCGCCCGCCGAGTGACGCAGGAGCGCGCCGCGGTGCTCGCGCTCGATCTTCTCGAGCTCGACCGAGCGCTGCTCGGCGTCCACGACGTGCGCTACCTGATCCTTCTGCCGCGCGTAGTCCGCCTCGACCGTCGCGTCCTTCGGGTAGGTGAGCAGCGCCCAGAGCACGATCGTGAGCGCCAGGATCACCGTCCCCGCGTCGACGACGAAGCGTCGCACGCGTTGCCACGTGCTCACGAGGATGTTGCGGAGCTGGGGCATGCGGTACGGCGGCAGCTCGAGCACGAGCGCCGGCTTCGGCCCCTTGAGCGCCGTGCGCCGCAGCACGTAGGCGGCGCCGATCGCCGCCGTGATCGAGAGCGCGTACATCGAGAACAGCACGACCGCGCCCGTGGAGAACACGCCGAGCACGCGGCTCTGGGGCGAGAAGACCGTGGCCGTCACGAGCACGTAGACGGGCAGTCGCGCGCTGCAGGACGAGAGCGGGATCACCAGCATGGTGAGGAGCCGGTCGCGCCGGCTCTCGATCGTGCGCGTCGCCATGACGGCGGGGATCGCGCAGGCGAAGCCCGACAGCATCGGCACGAAGGCGCGACCGTTCAGCCCCACGCCGCCCATCACCCGGTCGATGACGAACGCGACGCGCGCCAGGTACCCCGAGTCCTCGAGGAAGGTGATGAACACGAACAGGAGCGCGATCTGCGGCACGAACACGAGGACGTTCCCGACGCCCGCGACGATCCCGTCGACGCAGAGATCCCGAAAGGCGCCCTCGGGCAGGGCCGCGCCGAGCGAGTCCTTCGTGAGGGCGACGAGGCTCTCGACCGCGCCCACGGCCGGCTCCGACCAGGAGAAGAGCGCTTCGAAGACGCCGGCCATCACGAGCGCGAAGACGACGAACCCGAGCACGGGGTGCATCAAGATCGAGTCGAACCGGTCGCGCAGCCTCTTCTTCGGCTGGGCGGGGCGCGCGTGCGAGCCCGCGAGGAGCGCGTCGATCCGCCGGTAGCGCTGAGCCACGATGGCCTCGTCGAGGTCGCGTCCTTCTCCCGCCGCGCGCGCTCGGCGCTCCGCCACCACCGCGCGGAGCTTCTCGGGGACGCCTTCGATCTCGTCGTCGCCGAGCGAGAGCATCGCCCAGGTCGCGAGCGTGCGTCGCTCGCGCGCGGAGCGTCCCGGCGAGAGCGCGGCGAGCGCGCCTTCGACCGCCGCGACGTCCTCGGCGAGGGGCGAGGGGAGCTCCTCGGCTTCCGAGGCGTCGTGGGCGCGCCCGAGCGCGCGCTCGACGGCGGCGAGCAGCGCTTCCTTTCCCTCGCCGGTCTTCGCCACGATCGGCACCACTTCGCAGCCGAGCCGCGGCGCGATCTTCTCCACGTCGATGGAGATCCCGGCCTCGCGCGCCTCGTCCATCATGTTGAGGCAGAGGACGAGCGGCGTTCCGGTGTCGAGGATCTGCGTCGCGAAGTAGAGCCCGCGTCGCAGCGCCGTCGCGTCGACGACGAGGACCACGGCGTCGGGCAGCGAGACCGGCGCCGTCGCGGCCGCCTCGAGCGGGCCGAGCAGCGTGTCGGCCGCGACCTTCTCCTCCGCGGAGCGCGCGGTGAGGCTGTAGGTGCCCGGCAGGTCGACGAGGTCGACGTCACCGAGCGTCGGCAACGCGAGGCGCGCCGAGCGGCGGTCGACCGTCACGCCCGGGTAGTTGCCGACCTTGCCCCGCGCGCCGGTCAGCAGGTTGAACAGCGTGGTCTTGCCCGAGTTCGGGTTGCCCGCGACGAGCACCGTCCTCTGCGCTCGGCCGGCCCCGCGCGAGGCAGGACCGGCCGCCGCGTGCCCGTCGCTTTCCCTCGCCGTCGCCTCGCTCCCCGCTCCTCGCTCTACCGCCGAATCCTCACGGACGGAACCTGCTCGACGGTCCCGCGATCGGCCGGCCTAGGTCGCCTCGACGCGCTCCACCGTCCGCTCCGACTCGGTCGCCGTGGCTACCTCCGTCGTCGCCGCGAGCAGCACCGACCGCGCTGCGGCGCGTC